>DATNLQ010000345.1:0-7664 GCA_035602785.1 Solirubrobacteraceae bacterium | reverse complement strand
GGTGCGCAGTCGGTAGGGACGCAGCAGCTCGAGCAGCCCGCGCAGGTTGCGACCGCGGCTGCCTCGAGTGGGGCGCTCGCCCGCCCAGCCCTGCCCGCCCCGCACGAGCCCCGGTCCGAGTCCGGCGCGAGCTCCGCCGCGCCCGCCGCCAAAGCCGCCGCCCATCCCGCCGCGGGCGCTCACAGTCGGCCTCCGGCGTTCGGTTCGGCGCCGGCTGCCAACAGGTGCTCGAGCGCATCTGGGTCGGCGTCCGCGTCCGAGGACGTGCCCGCGACGATCTCGCGGTAGAGCTCGGACCGTTCGAGCAGCTCGTGATGACTGCCCTGCGCGACGATCCGGCCGTGATCGAGCACGACGATCTGGTCGGCCAGTTCGATCGTCGAGAGCCGGTGTGCGATCACGAAGGTTGTGCGCCCGACCATAGCTTGGGCGAGCGCAAGCTTGATGCGTTGCTCGGTTGAGGCGTCGACAGAGGAGGTGGCGTCGTCGAGGATCAGCACGCGCGGGTTGGCGACGAGCGCCCGCGCGATCGCGAGACGCTGGCGCTGCCCGCCGGACAGCGTCACGCCACGCTCGCCGACCTGGGTGTCATACCCCTGAGGTAGTCGCGAGATGAACTCGTGCGCCTGCGCGTCGCGCGCGGCCTGTTCGACCTCGGCGGCCGGCGCGTCGGGTCGCGCGTAGGCGATGTTCTCGGCAACGCTGGCCGAGAACAGGAACGGGTCGTCGCTGACGACTGCCACGGCGGCGCGTACGGAGCGTACGGTGACCTCGCGCACGTTGGCGCCGTCGAGCAGCACCTCGCCGGCGACGGGGTCATACAGCCTTGAAATGAGCGCTACCAGGCTCGTCTTGCCCGAGCCGGTGGGCCCGACCAGGGCGACGGTGCGCCCGGCCGCGACATCCAGATCGATGTCGCGCAGCACCGCTCGGCCGCTCTTTGGCGCCTCGTGCGCCGCCTCCGTGAAGGCGCTCGCGCCGAGCTCGTCGCGGGGGTCCTCGTAGCGCAGCGTCACGTCGCGCAGCTGCACATGCCCGTTGCCGACGGGCAGCGCGGGTGCGCCAGGAGCGTCGGTGAGGTGCGGCTGTCGATCGAGCAGCTGGAAGATGCGCGCGCCGGAGGCGGTGGCGCGCTGGGCGAGGTTGAGCGTCACGCCGAGCGCGCGCATCGGTGTGATCAGCATGTTGACGTACAGGTAGAAGGCGGTGAACTGGCCGAGCGTGAGGTGGGCGTGGATCACCGACTCGCCGCCCAGCAGCAGCACCGCCGCGAGCCCGAGCTGGGGCAGGAAGCCGATGACGGGGTTGTATGTCGCTTCCAGGCGGGTGGCGACCATCGCCTGGTTGAAGACGCGACCGACGGTGTTGCGGAAGCGCGTCAGCTGCTGGTCCTCGCGCGCGAAGGCCTTCACGACACGCACGCCGGAGATGTTCTCCTCAGCGTCCGCGGTCAGCTCGGCGATGCGCTGCTGGGTCTCCTGGATCGCGGGGCGCGCGCGGCGGCCGTAGCGGTAGGAGATCAACACGACAAACGGGACGGGAACGAGCGTCACCAGCCCAAGTCTGGGGTTGATCACGAGCATGACCGCGCCGGCGAGCGCGATCGTGAGGATCGACTGCAGGATGAACACCAGGCCGTAGCCGAGGAAGAAGCGCACGGCGGCGAGGTCGACCGTTGCGCGCGACATCAGCTGTCCGGTCTGCTGGTGGTCGAAGAACGCCAGCTCGAGCCGCTGTAGCTGGCGGTATATCCGCTCGCGCAGGTCGTATTCGACCACCAGCGACACGCGCCCCGCGACGATGCGACGCCAGTACATAAACCCCCAGCGCGCCAGCACCACTCCGAGGATCACGAGCGAGAGCACGAGCAGCGTGTGGCGATCGTGCGCGCGCGCGAGCGCGTGACCGTGGACGTCGGCGGCGCCCGTCCGGATCGCTTCCACGGCCCGCCCGGTCAGCGCCGGCAGCGCCACGCTCATCACCATCGCGAGGCTAGCCAGCACCCAGGAGATGCCCAGCCCGCGCTTGTACGGGCTGAGGAATCCAAGTAGTCGGTAGAAGGTCGTCATAGTTGTGTAGGCAACGAGTATCGCAGGCGCTTCTCGGGTCCTCCCACCGCTCGCGGAGGCGGCACCGCTCCTAAGCTCCGCTCATGACCGCTCAACCACCGAGTGCGGCCCGCGGCGCGGGACCGCCCGCCGGCCTATGCGACAGCTGCGCACACCAGCAGCTGGTGCACAACACGCGCGGCTCGACGTTCTCGCTGTGCACACGCTCGCGCGAGGATCAGGCGTATCCGCGCTACCCGCGCCTGCCGGTGCTGGAGTGCCCCGGCTACGAGCGCCTGCAGGCGCGATCCTGATCTGCGGGCCTACGTGGGTCAAGCTGGCGCCATCTCCGCGGGCGCCTGCTGGGGCGACTCCTCGGCGCCCGACGTGGTGACGAAGTCGCGAGCGCGCACCAGCGCGAAGGCGAGCAGCGCGCCCACCAGCGCGATGGCGGCGGCGATCTCCAGGATGCTTGTGAAGGCGCCGACGAAGCCCACGTGGTAGGCGTGGCCGAGGGCGGCGCGGGCGCTGGGGGAGAGGTGGCGCGCGATCGCCGACACTTCGCCGGAGACCAGCGCACCGGTCAGCTGGCCGTGGGCCGCGCCGATCACCTGCCGTCCGGCTGCGCTGGAGCCCAGCAGCGCTTTGGTCTTGATCGTCAGGTCATGCTGGAAGACCGCGCCCAGCCCGGCGATTCCCGTGGCGATGCCGACCTGGCGGAAGGTGCTGTTGATCCCCGAGGCCATGCCGCTGCGCGAGTGGTGGACCACGCCGACCGCGGTGGACGCGAGCGGCGGGTTGATCAGGCCGACCCCCGCGCCGGCCAGCAGGAACCCGGGGATCAGCACGGTCCAGCCAGAGCCGGCGTCGACGGCGGTCATCGCAAGCAGCCCGCCGCTGACGAGCAGCAGCCCGGCGCCGAGCAGCAGGCGTATGGGGATGCGCACGCTGAGTTTGCCCGCGATCGGCGCGACGGCGAAGGTCAGCAGCGTGATCGGCAAAAAGCGCAGGCCGGCCTGCAACGGGCTGTAGCCGAGCACGTCCTGGATGTACAGCGTCAGGTACAGGAACATCGAGAACATCGACGCGGAGACCGCCAGCGCGACGATGCTCGCGCCCGCGAACGCGGGACGGCGAAACAGCGTCAGGTCGAGCATCGGGCGGCTCTGGCGCAGCTCGGCGATCAGGAACGCCGCGAACAGGACCGCCGAGGCGATCAGGAAGGCGAGGATGCGCGTCGAGCCCCAGCCCTTTTCGTTGCCCTGGATGAGCGCGAACACGAGCAGGAACAGCGAGCCGGAGAACGTCACGAGGCCGATCCAGTCCACGCCTTTGGCGTTCGGGTCGCGCGACTCGCTCACCTGGCTGAGCGTGAGGAACACGGCCGCGATGCCGATCGGCACGTTGACGAAGAAGATCCATTCCCAGCCGATGCCCGAGGTGATCACGCCGCCGATCACCGGGCCGACGGCGACGGCCGCGCCGATCACGCCGCCGTACACCCCGAACGCCAAACCGCGCTCCTTGCCGTGGAAGGCCTGGGCGATCAGCGCGAGCGAGGTGGCGAACATCATCGCGCCGCCCGTGCCCTGCACGGCGCGCGCGAGGTTGAGCATCAGCGGGGTAGTGGACAGGCCGCACGCGGCCGAGGACGCGGTGAAGACGACCAGGCCGATGGTGAACACGCGCCGGCGCCCGACCAGGTCGGAGACCGCGCCTGCGGTCAGCAGGAAGGCTGCGAGCGTCAGCGAGTAGGCGTTGACCACCCACTGCAGATCCTGGAAGCTGGAGTGCAGCGAGCGCTGGATCGAAGGCAGCGCGACGTTGACGACCGTGATGTCCAGCAGCAGCATGAAGATCGCCACCGAGACAGCAATCAGCGTCCACCACTTACGCTCCATCGGGTCCTCCTTGCGTTCGTGGGCTTGCTTGCGCCTCACTATATGAATGGATCACGGGACCCCCGGCGCGGGATTCGGACGCGTCGTTGCCGGCGATGCGCACGCACACAGCCCAGGCGCCCTACAGGATCGCCTTGGGGTAGGCGCGCGTGGCGGCCACGAGCATCACGGCGAAGAAGGCGGCGACGACGAGGAAGTCCAGCCACACTTCGCCTGAGCCGCCCACCCCGACAAGCATCTGGCGCAGTCCCTGGACCTCGTAGGTGAGGGGGTTCACGCGCGCGATCACGCGCAGCCAGCCGGGCATGATGCTCAGCGGGTACAGGGCGCTCGAGGCGAAGAACAGCGGCATCATGATCAGCTGGCCGATGCCCATGAAGCGCTCGCGCTCCTTGACCACGGCTGCAAGCAACATGGACATGCAGGCGAAGGCGGCGGTCCCGAGCATCAGCATGGCCAGCGTGCCGAGCACGCCGGTGACGCTCCAGCGCACGCCGATGCTGGCGGCGGCGAGCACGACCAGCAGCAGCAGCGCCTGCACGAGCGCGCGCACGCATGCGCCGGCGGCCTTGCCGAGCACGATCGAGCTGCGCGACAGCGGCGTGGCGAGCAGGCGCTGCAGTTGGCCGACGTCGCGTTCCCAGATGACGGCCAGGCCGAAGAAGATGGCGATGAACATGGCCGCCTGGGCCATCACGCCGGGCGCCAGGTAGGCGCGGTAGTCGGTGGTGCCGATGCTCAGCGAGTGGTTGTTGCGCAGCGCGGTGCCGAAGATGAACAGCCACAAAAGCGGCTGCACCGAGCGGGTGATGATGTCCAGATGATCGTGGCGCAGCTTGCGCATCTCGGCCTGGGCCATCGCGGCGGTGCCCGCAGCCACGCGTGCGAGCGGGCTCGACGCGAGAGCCTGCGGGGTGACTGGCGAAGCGACGCTAGACACGGTGAGTTGAGGGGGCCGGGTCGTGGATGGCAGACGACGCACGCGAGCGCAGGCGTACTGGTGGTACGTCGAGCATCGCGGGTGGCGGCTGACGCCGCGAGACGGCCACCTCAACCGAGGCGGCGGGCGACGCGGCGCTGGGCGCGGACATCGGCGAGCCTCCCTTCTGTGTCTCCATGCTCTGAGATCGCGCGACCGGTGACGGCGGTGAAGACGTCTTCCAGGCTGTCTGCGCCGTGGCGCTCGATCAGCTCGGCTGGCTCGCCCTGCTCGACCAGGCGCCCGTGATCGATGATGCCCAGGCGCTCGCAGTGGCGCTCGGCCTCCTCCATCAGGTGCGTGGTCACGAGGATCGTCGTGCCGGCGTGCTCGCGCAGGGCTTGCAGGCGCTCCCACACCATCGCGCGGGCGTTGGGGTCGAGGCCGACGGTGGGCTCGTCGAGGAACAGCACCGCGGGGCGGTTGAGCAGGGCGGTTGCGATCTCCAGGCGGCGCAGCATGCCGCCCGACAGCGTGCGCGCGAGGCGGTCGAGCATTGGCGCCAGCTCCATCGTGTCGATCGCCTCGGCGATGCGCTCGCGGCGCAGCGAGCGAGAGCCGCGCCCGCCCAGGCCGGTGACGCGCCCATAGAAGTCGAGGTTCTCCCAGGCGGTGAGCGCGCCGTCGACGGAGATCGCCTGGGGTATGTAGCCGATCGACGCGCGCACGGCGAGGCTGTCGCTGCGCACGTCATAGCCGGCCACCAGCGCGCGACCGTCGCTGGGCTCCAGCAGGGTGGTGAGCACGCGGATGGTGGTGGTCTTGCCGGCGCCGTTTGGCCCGAGCAGGCCGAACACCTCGCCGGGGGCGACCGCGAAGGAGATACCACCGACGGCTTCCAGCTCGCCGAAGCGCACGACGAGGTCGTCGACGAGCACGGCCGGCGTGGGGGAGGGCTCTGCGGCACGCGCTCGGGCGTCGGCTGCGGGAGGCTTGGCGCTCACGGCTGTGGCTCCCCCTCCGGGGACGATGCGGCGGGGGTCGGCTGCAGGCTCGCGGGAGGGAACGCGCCGCCGGTACGCGCGTCGAGCTCGCGCAGGCGCCGCTTGACGCGCTTGTGGGTGTCGGTCAGCTCGACCTGCAGCTTGGCCAGCTCTGAGGCGCGATGGCGCACGAGCTCGAGCTGGCGATCGATATGGCCGAGCGCCTCGACCAGCAGCTCGCGCCGGCGGGCGGGGTCGACGTCGTCGCGGCGCAGCTGCGCGCGCACCTCCGCGCGGGCCTCCTCGGCGGTGAGCAGCGTCTTGAGCTCGTCGAGCGTGACGCCGAGCAGGTGCTTGAGGCGCATGACCTCGGAGATGCGCTGCACCTCCTCGTGCGTGTACAGGCGATGCTTGCCCGAGTGGCGCGCGGGCTCGGCGGGCAACAGGCCGATCTCCTCGTAGTAGCGGATCGTCCTGGGGGTGGTGCCGAGCAGGCGCGCGACGTCGCCGATGCGCAGGCTCTCGCCAGAGGGCCGATCGGGCGGCGGATCGGGAATGGGCATGCTCGCGGTCATCGGGCCGTGGCCGCGCGCAGCTCGTCGTCGGCGTCGATCGCATGCGCGGAGGCGGTCGCGCTGGCGTGGTTGGGGCGCAGCATGCACACGACGGCTCCCAGCAGCGAGGTCGCGGTGAGCACCCACAGGGCGGTGTGCATGTTGGCGATGAACGGCGCGAGCTTCTGCGCGGACAGCCCTTTGGCCAGGCCGGAGAAGATGGCGAACAGCGTCGCTTTGGGCACGGCCGAGGTGACGATGGCGAGCACGAAGGCGATCGACAGGACGGCGCCGGTGTTCTGCAGCAACGTGCGCGCTCCCGCTGCCACGCCGCGGCGGTGGGCGGGCACGACGCCCATCATGGCGGCGGTGTTGGGGCTGTTGAACATGCCCGAGCCGACTCCGACGACGAGCAGCCACAGGCCTGCCTGCCAGTAGGGGGTGTGGACCTGCAGGGTGGTCATGGCGGCGAGGCCGGCGGCGGTGACGAGCATGCCGATGGCGGCCAGGGCGCGCGAGCCGTGGCGGTCGGCGTACACGCCGGCGATCGGCGAGGCGACGAGCATGCCGACGGCGAGCGGGATCAGCTTGATGCCGGCGGTGATCGGCGAGTCGCCCTGGGGTCCCTGGAAGTAGAAGACGAACAGGAACATCAGCGCGAAGCGCGCGAGGCCGTTGATGAAGGCGGCGGCGCTGGCGGCGGCGAACAGGCGGTTGCGGAAGATGTTCAGGTCGAGCATGGGCGCCTTGGAGCGGCGCTCGATGAGCACCCACAGCGGCAGCAGGACCGCGGCGGCGGCGAGGCCGCCGATCACGATGGCGTCGTTCCAGCCGGACAGGCCGCCGCGCGAGACGCCGAGCACGAGGCCGGTGAGCCCGACCACGAAGGTGCTGGTGCCGAGCACGTCAAAGCCGCGCACGGAGTCCGGTTTGGCCAGCTCGCGCAGGATCAGCGCGCCCCAGGCTGCGCCGGCGAGCGCGAAGGGGACGTTGAACCAGAACACCCAGTGCCAGGAGATGGCAACGAGCGCGCCGCCGAGCACGGGGCCGAGCACAAGGCCGATGGCGGCGACCATCGTGTTGGCGCCCATCGCCAGGCCGAGCTGCTCGCGGGGGAAGGCGTCTGTGACCAGCGCGGCGGCGTTGGCGAACAGGAAGGCCGAGCCGATGCCCTGGAGGATGCGCCAGAGGATGAGGATCGTCACGTTGGCGGAGAATCCCGCTCCCAGTGAGGCCAGCGCGAAGACGAGAAAGCCGCC
>DATNLQ010000319.1:0-11149 GCA_035602785.1 Solirubrobacteraceae bacterium | reverse complement strand
AGCGCGATCTGCGCGGACTCCTTCATGACGTCGCCCAGCTGGCCGGTGAGCACCATGCCGCCGCCACCCTTGCCGCCGTTCTTCATGGCGGTGGCCTCGACGAACAGCACATCGCCGCCAGCACCGGTAACGGCCAGGCCTGTAGCCACGCCGGGCGTGGCCGTGCGCGCGGCCGACTCCTGGAAGAACTTCTGGCGTCCGAGCGCGTCGCGCACGATCTCCAGGTCGATCTTCACCGGTGCCTTGGCCTTGCCCGAGGCGATCTGCGTGGCGGTCTTGCGCAACACCGTGCCGAGGTTGCGCTCGAGGTTGCGAACGCCGGCCTCGCGCGTGTACTCGGAGATGATCGTGCGCAGAAGCTCGTCGGAGATCTCCACCTCGTCCTCGCGCAAGCCATTGCGCTCGCGCTGGCGCGGCCACAGATAGCCCTTGGCGATCGCAAGCTTCTCCTCGGTGGTGTAGCCGTCGAAGCTGATCACCTCCATGCGGTCAAGCAACGGGCCGGGGATCGTGTCGGCGACGTTGGCGGTGGCCAGGAACATGACCTGGCTGAGGTCCAGCTCGACGTCGAGGTAGTGGTCGCGGAACGAGTGGTTCTGCGCGGGGTCGAGGACCTCGAGCAGCGCCGCGGAGGGGTCCCCGCGCCAGTCCGCGCCGACCTTGTCGACCTCGTCGAGCAGGATCACCGGGTTCATCGTGCCGGCGTCGCGCAGGGCCCTGACCAAGCGGCCTGGCAGCGCGCCAATGTAGGTCCGCCGGTGCCCGCGGATCTCGGCCTCGTCGCGCACGCCGCCCAGCGACATGCGCACGAACTCGCGTCCGGTGGCGCGGGCGATCGACTCGCCGATCGACGTCTTGCCGGTGCCCGGGGGACCGATCAGCGTGAGAATCGCCCCGGACTTCGGATCGGCCTCGATGCCCCGGTCGGCGCGCAGCTTGCGCACGGCCAGGTACTCGGTCACGCGATCCTTGACGTCCTCCAGGCCGGCGTGGTCGGCGTCGAGCACCTCGCGCGCCGCCACGGGGTCCAGGCGCTCCTCGGAGCGCTTGTCCCACGGCACCGCGATCAGCCAGTCCAGGTAGGTGCGGATCATGCTCGACTCGCCCGTCTGCTCGCCCATGCGCTCCAGGCGCGCGAGCTCCTTGACGGCCTGCTCCTGCACGGCCTCTGGCATGTGGGCGTCTGCGATCTTGGTGCGGTACTCGTCGACCACGGACGCGTCGTCCTCGCCGAGCTCCTTGCGGATGGAGTCCATCTGCTTGCGCAGGAAGTACTCGCGCTGCTGTTTGTCGGCTCCCTCCTGGACGTCCTCGCGGATGCGCCTGCGCACCTGCAGCTCGGCCAGGCTCTCGCGCTGGAGCTTCAGCGCCAGCTCCAGGCGGTCGGTGACGTCGAGCGTGCGCAGCAGCTCGACCTTCTGCTCGTAGGAGATGTTCGGTGAGTAGCCGGCCGAGTCGGCCAGCGAGCCGGGCTCTTGAATGGCGCGCAGGAACGCCGAGATGCGGCCATCGTCGCCACGCAGCTCGAGGATCTCCTCGACGGTGGCGCGGTACTCGCGCTCGAGCTCGCGTGTGCGTTTGTCGACGGGCACCTCGTCGGGGCGCTCGTCGACCTCGACGCGCAGCTCGCCTCCGGATCCCGTCTGGGCTGCGCCGATCAACGCGCGGTGCTGGCCGGAGATGGCCACGGCGCGGCCGCCGCCGGGCAGGCGGATCTGCTCGGAGACCTCTGCCACGGTGCCGACCTCGAGGAACTCGTTCTCGTGGCGGGGCACCAGCACGACACGCTCGTCGTCGCCCACGTCGACGGTCAGCGTGATGCCCATGTTGGGGAACACGACGGTGTCGTCGAGCGGGATCAGGCGCATGCGCGGGGCAGGCTCGGGGGGCTGGATCTTGGGTTTCTGCGAGGCAGGTGACATAGGTGATCGCTCCATATGTGCTTACGAAAGTTTAGTTAGTATAGCGCGCGATGGTTGCGTGCGCAAGTACTTCGTGGAGAGGCGTGCGGCGGCCGCGGCGAAGATCCCCGAAGATCTCCGCATGAGAAGGATCTGCAGTCGTGGAGCGCTCCTGTCTGCGCTGGGTCTCGCAGCGGCGCTCGTCGGCTGCGGCTCCTCCTCGTCGCCGACCAACGCGGCGGCCCGGGCGGGCTTCGTCAAGCAGGCGGATGCCGTCTGCGACCAAGCCGCCAGCAGGATCGTCAAGTTGCAAGCGCCGCGCTCGAGCACGGAACTGTCCTCGGCCGCTCGCCTACTGGGTCAGGAGCTGCCGATCGCCACGGCCGAGCTGAGCAGCCTGCGCCGGCTGGCGGCGCCGGGCGCAGAGCGGGGGCCCTTCTCGCAATATCTGAGCGTCGCCGCCCAAGAGATAGTCATCGCGCGGCGCGTGCGCGACTTTGCGCTCGCAAACGAAGCGGCCGCATTCCATGAAGCGGCCGCCCAACTGGCCGCGCTCACTCCCAAGTCCGACGAAGCTGCCTCGGGGGCCGGTCTGACCGCGTGCACCAAGGCGACCGAACCACACGGTCACGCAGGCTGAGCAGCGCAGACGCTTGCTGTACGTTGCGGACGGATGAGGCCGCGGCCGACCCGGCTACTCAGGCCCGTCGAAGCTGACCTCGACGTTCTCCTCGTCGACGCGCTCCTCGACCTCGGCTGACGAGGTGAGCGCGCGGCGGTCGGCGTCCAGAAGCGGATCTGAGAAGAAGCTGCGCGGCCATAGCCGGCGGTAGCGCACGACGTTGACCTCGGCGGCCAGGATCGTCAGCTGGGCGCCGAGGTATAGCCAGGCGAGCAGCCCGAGCACCAGCGCGAAGACGCCATACAGCGGCCCGGTGCGCTTGAGCTCGTGATCGACGTAGAAGCCGCCGAGATGCTGCAGCGCCTGCCAGAACACGGCAGCGACGATCACGCCGGGCAGCAGGTCGCGCCAGGACACGTCGACGGCGGTGAGCAGTTTGAAGGCGGTCATGAACAGCGCGAGGTTGAGCGCGAATGCGACGAGCACACCGGCGACGACCGCGACCGCAGCGTGGCTGGCCGAGCCGACGTAGCCGGCGGCGGTGGTGGAGACGATCGACAGGGTGCCCAGGATCGCGAGCATGCCCAGGCCGCGCAGCCGCGTATGGATCCAGTTGGGGCGGTGCTTGAAGGGCACGTGCCAGATGCGGTTGAAGGCGTTCTGGGTGGCGCCGGTGATGCCCATGCCAGCCAGCAGCGAGCCGATCACGCCGACCGCCAGCCCTACGCTGCTGCCGGTCAGCGACTGCAGCCGCAGCTGGTCTGACACGAGCGGGAACTGCCCGAGCGTGCCGTCGAGGATGCGCTTTTGCTCGCTGGGGTCGCCCTGCAGCACGAAGCCGAGCACGGTGACGAGCACGAGCAGCAGGGGGAACAGCGAGACGAAGCCGTAGTAGGCGATCAGCGCGGCCAGCTGCCCGGCCTGGTCGTCTGAGAACTTCTTGATCACCGCTGCGGGGAACGCCAGCCGGCGGCTGTGCTGCTGGCGACGGTCGAGATCGTGCAGACGGTCGGTGAGGCTCATGCGCTGGAAGCCCCGCGGATCGTCGGCAGCTCGACGTCCACGCCGGAGAATTGGAGGGGGGGTCTGAAGGCGATCGGGCGCGACATGCTCATGTGTCTACCCGATTCGAGCCGCAGTCGCAGAAATGGAGCACCGGCCTGCGCGCCTCGCCGGGCGCGCGCGCCCACGGTTCGGTCGAGGACGTCGCGATCGTGGCGGGCGCCAAGCGCGAGGTTCTGCTGCGGGCCCATCGCCACCGGCTGCGCCGCGAGGATCTGGAGGACTGCTACAGCGTGGCAACGCTCGAGCTCCTCGCGCACGCGCGCCAAGGAGGCGCATACGCGAGCCGGCTGCACATCGCAAACGCGCTCGAGCTTCGTTTCGTCTCGCGCATACGTGACCGCAGGCGAGCGATCGCCGGACGCAGTCCCATGCAGGCGGCGCTTGAGACAGCGGTCCCGCTCAGCGCCGAGCATGAGATAGCGATCGTCGACCGCCGCGCGGAGGTCGAGCGTCAGGTCCTGCTGCGCCACGATCTGCGTCGTGTGCAACTGCACGCCCAAGCGCTGAGCGCCGACCAACGACTGGTCCTGGCCCATCAGCTCCTGGACGGCGGTTGCGCTGACTTCTGCCGGCGCTTCGGTTGGTCTGGCGAGAAGTACCGCAAGGTGGCCCAGCGCGCGCGTGCCCGGCTGCGATCTCTGATGGCGCTCGACGAGGCTGATGTCCCGCCCGCGCGGCGGCCGTCGGAAGAAGAGACAGGGACCGCTTATGACCATCACTCCCCCCGCTCATAGGCGCGTCCCCAGGGACGCCGACGCTCGGTTGAACGGACGAGCGACCGGCGAGGCCCATCCGCGCGCAAGCGGCCGGAACTCGGAGCTCTCCCCTCTCCGGCTTCCGGCCGCCCGCGTGCCTGTCGGTCGCTGGGCCGGCGGGGCGTCGAGATGATGCTGCTGAGCCGAGCGCCGCGACAGGTCTATCGCGTCTTCGACGAACAGGAGTTCCTCGCCGAAGATTGGGTTGACGCTCTGCAGACGGCATGCCCCGAAGGGGCAGAGCGAAGTGAGCGATGGCACCGCCGGCTCGTGGGCGCGGCGATGCTGTGCAGTGCGGTGAGCGCGGTGGGCGGCCTCGTCGTCGTCAACTGCCTCTCGCCGGTCACGGGCTCACGACGTAGTCTCGATCGCAGCTTGCGCACGGCGGCCGAGGCGATCGGCCCGGCGCGCGTGTCGCCTGGGCATGTATGGCGGGCAAGCATGCTCGCAGACGGGCTTGGTCGCGGATCCCAGCACGGGGGCGGGGTCGAGGCTGGCAGGCGCGGAAGGCTAGGCGACGCCCGGGCAGTTGCGATCGAGGTGGACACGCACGCACCGGGCTCGGCGCGACGGGTGGCAGCGAACCTGCAGCCGACGTATGTCGCCACGACGGACGTCGCTTCTGACATTCCGTCGGTCGGCGCTGTCGCGGTCAATGACTCGTCTGGAGATCAGCGTGTCGTCGGTGAGCCTTCTCCCGACGGGCCCCGGGCGAGCGCTTCCGCCGCCGGAGCGTCGCCGGCACGCGCAGAGTTCGGCTTCGAACGGTGAGGGCGGCGCTGAACAGCGAACTGAGGTCTGCGGCTGTAACGGTCACCACGCGCCCGCTGTGGTGGATCCGTCTGACACGTGAGCTTCCGCGCTACGTGCTGTGCGCGGCGTCCGCGGCCGGGTTTGCGGCGAGCGTGCGCTTCGCGGTGGCGCCGCCCCGGGCGGCCGCGCCGGTCCAAGCAAGGTCTGCGCTGACGCCGCGCGACCCGGCGGCGGAAGGCTACGCGACGTTGTTCGCGCGTCGCTACCTGACCTGGAACGCCGCCGAACCGCAGGCCAGCGCGCGTTCGCTGCAGCCGTTCGTCGGGTCGCAGATGGAATCGAACACCGGCCTGGAGCTCCCTTCGAGCGGAGAGCAGCGGGTCGAATGGATCGAAGTCGTGCAGGAACGCTCGCCGGTGGTGGGCGAGCACGTCTACACGCTGGCAGCCCAGACCGACACGGCCGGCCTCCTGTACCTGACGGTGAGCGTGATCCATACGGCCAACGGCACGCTCGCGCTGGGCGGCTATCCGGCCTTCGTGGGCGCGCCGGCCGCCGGTCCTGCGCAGCTCGATATGCGCCTGCGCGAAGTGACCGACTCCGCGCTCGCAACCGTCGTGCAGCGCGCGCTGCGCAACTACCTCGCGGGTTCGCCCGGCGAGCTTGCGGCGGACCTGACCGCTAACGCGCAGGTGTCGCTGCCGGACGTGCCACTGAGCCTGGAGTCGATGCAGCGCTTGGACTGGACCCCCGGCGGCGGCTCGGTGCTGGCCGTCGTGCAGGCGCGCGACGGGCGCGGCGTCCAGTACTCGCTGGCCTACGAACTCGATGTGACCCGCGAGCAGGGCCGCTGGGAGGTGTCGGCCGTGCAGACCGACCCCGACACATAGATCCGGATCTGGTGGCCGGCTGTGAGAACACCCACTCGACCAAAGGAGCGCGATGAACAACCTCCGACTGTGCCTACTCATGACAGCGCTGCTCATATGCATCACGACGATGCCCCCGACTGCCCGCGCGGCGGTGGCCGGACCCACTCCGGCGGCTGGGCAGCAGCAGCCGCCCGGGGAACAGGGCGCGAGCTCGCTTGAATCGGCGGCGGCCAAGGCGGGCAGCACCGGGCGAGCGGTTGCAATGAGCCTGATCGGCCTTGCATTTGCGGTGGCGGCGACCGTGCTCGCCTTTCGCCGCGACTTCAAGGAGGCGGCAGGCGTGTTTGCCGTGGGGATCGTCGCGGTGCTGTTGGCCACTCCGGCGGGGGTGAGCCTGCTGCGCGACACGGTCAGCTCGCTGTTCGGGTCCTCTCAATGATCGAGATCCGCTCCTTTCGCAGGGTCTTCGATCTGGAGCGGCGCCTGTACCGCGTGGATCGGCTGAGGCTAAATCCCGGGGGGGTGCCGGTGCTGGGGATCGTCTACTTCCTGGTGATCCTTGCTGCGTGCCTGATTGCCGGCAGCCTGCCGGCTGTCGGAGAGCTGGCCAAGGCGCTGCCGTGGTATCTGCGCGATCTCGCGCTGCCCGCCGCGAGCGCGAGCGTGCTCAGCGTGATCCGCATCGAGGGCCGCCCCTTCCATCTGGCGGCCCACGCGCTGGCGCGCCATCGGGTCAGGCCACGGCACAGCACGGGGGCGTGTCGGCATGCGAGCGCGGGACAGAGATGGCGTCCGCAGGAGATCCTGTTCTTGCCCGACGGCTCGGACGCGCGCGTGCGTCGCCTTCGCTACACGGGCCCGGGGGCGGTGCTGGTGGCTGTCGAGCACGAGCGTGCCGGCACGACGCTCGAGCGGGGCGCCACGGGTCTGGTGCGTCGAGGGCGCAGGCCGACAGTGATCGTGCGCGCGACACCGGGCGGGCGAACGCTAGACCGAGCCCAGGTGATCTGGTTGGAGCGGGGCGTGCGGCTGCTGGTCCAGCAGCGGCGCGAGCTGGTTCGACAGCGGGTGAGCCGGTGAGGTCGCCGATCGCGTTCGTATACGGCAACTGCGTTTTCGCACAGGGGCTCGACGACGCCTGGGCGGCGTTCGCCGTGGAGGTCTCCTCCTATGCCTGGTTGAGCGAGGAGGGCAAGCGGACGCGCTTCCTTTCCCTGCTTGGCGCATTGGAGGCGATCGAGGCTGACGTGCAGATCCTGCGTGTCTGCCGACGCTGGCAGCTGCGGCGATACGTGCGCGAGATGAGCGGCGAGCACGGGCCGGAGGGCGGCTCGCCGTGGCCGCACGCACGCACGCGAAGGCGCTACGTCGAGGAGCATGGGCGGCGATTGGGCGAGATCGGGCAAGCCCAGCCGACGGTGTTCCTGTTGGTCAGCCTGCGCGACCCCGAACGCGACATCGCCTCGTATATATCCAAAGCCGCCGAGCGCCATCCCCGCGACCTGGTCGGAGCGCTCGGACGCGCGCTGTCGGTGCGCGACCGGCGCCTTCTCAATGCGTCCGAGCTCGAGCGCGCGCGGGTTCGCGCCGATCAGGCGCACGCGCGCGTGGCGGGGCTGGTGCCCGTGCGCCAAGCACGCACTGTGGAGCTGCAGTGGCTTGTTCGCAGGGCCTTCTGCCGCGGTCTGGGCGAGCCGGTTGTCGACGGGCTGCACGAGCCCAGGGCCCTTGTGTTCGAACGCAATAACGAGGCCGTGCTGGCGCCTCTGGAGGGGGATGTGATGCGCTGGATGGACGGCTACGTCGAGCACCGCGGACGGGCTCTGAAGATCGAGTCCGAGCTCGGGACCAGCTGGCAGGCGCAGCTGGTGACGGGGGCGCTGCCCGAGCGCGTGCAGTTCCCGGGCGCACGCGCCGAGCTGATGTTCGCGCCAGCCGAAAGCCTTCCGTTCGGCATCGACCTGTCGCTGAACGCGCGCTATCTCCCCAACGAGCTGGCGCTGAGGATCGCGCGCAGGCGCATCCAGGACGCCGATCAGATCGTGCGGGCGGAGTCCGACGGCGAGCAGGGCGTCTCAGACCTGGGATACGAGCGCACGCAGGAAGCGAGGGACCTGCTTGCCTACCTGCAGGCGTCGAGCAGGCCGCCGCTGCTGCGCGCGACGCTTGCGATCGCGGTCGCAGCCTCCGCGCCCGAGCAGCTGGAGGAGCGCGTGGAGATGTGCCGGCAGGCCTACGGCGAGATCCGCCTGCACAGGCCGCTGGGCGACCAGCTGGCGCTGTTCATGCAACATCTGCCCGCCCAACGGACCAGGGTGGCTGGCTATGACGACACGCTGACGGCCGAGCAGGTGGCAGCGATGATGCCGACCGCCACGCACGCGGCCGGCTCGACCAAGGGCTTTTATCTCGGGCACACCCTGTCGGGGTCCAGACAGCCGGTGCGCTTCAACTTGCGCGAGGGGTCCGATAGAGATCGCAACGCGACGATCCTGAGTGTGGGAGCGCTCGGGTCGGGCAAGACGACGCTCGCTCAAAAGCTCAAGTACGAGGCGTTTCTGCAGGGGGCGCGGGTGGTCGATTGCGATCCCAAGGGCGATCACCGTTTCCATCTGCTGGAGGAGGTGGCTCCGCACGCGGAGTGCGTGACGCTGCGCCCTGACCCCGCGCTGCGCGGCGTCCTCGACCCGCTGCGCGTGGCTCCGGCACACCTGCGACAGGACGCCGCCGTCTCCTTTCTGCGCGACCTGCTGCCGGAGAGAGCCGAGCCTGCATGGGAGACAGCGGTGCTGAGCGCCGTGGACCGCGTGCTCAAAGGCTCGCGCGAGCCCACCTGCCTGGAGGTTGTCAGGGCCCTGACCGATGGGGACCAGACAGAGGCTCAGGTTGGTAGAGCGCTCGAGGTGTACGCCCGCTCAGGGCTGACGCAGCTGGGGTTTGCCGATCCCGCGGTCAAGCTGCCGCCGGTCGGGCATCGTCAAGTCACCTACCTGCCGATCCGCGACCTGCCCGGTCCCGAGCCGGGCGCGCGGCGCTCGGAGTATTCACAAGCTGAGCGGGTTGGCGAGCAGATCGTGCGCCTGATCGCGATGTTTGCCATGCACCTGATGGGTGCAGAGCGCGAGCGTTTGAAGCTGTTCTCTTTTGACGAGGGCTGGCGGCTGCTGGGAGACCCGGCCGGGCGCACGCTGCTGGCGTCGCTGCAGCGGATGGGCCGCTCGGAGCTTGCCGTGCCGATCATCAGCACGCAACTGGTCACCGACACGCTCGTCGGCGAACGCGAGTCCCTCGCGAACCTGATCGGTGCGACGTTCGTGTTCGGGATGCGCTCCGAGGCTGAGGCCGCGCGCGCACTGGCGTTGCTGGGACTGGACCCCGAGGACTCGAGGAACCGTGCGAGCCTGCTGGAGCTCGACGCCGGACGCTGCCTGTTCCGCGACCACGCCGGGCGCGTGGAGGCGATCCAGGTGGATGTGGTCGTGCCGTCGCTGTTGCGCGCGCTCTCGACCACCCCGCCACCAGGGTGAACGGCGGCCGGCGACTCGCGAGGCCCGCGCTGATCGCACTGTGCGCGACCGTCACATGGCAGGCGACCAGTGTGGTGGCCCTCGCGCGCACAGACGCGCTTAGTTCCAGCGCGACGCCAAATGCCCCCACGGCCTCGAGCGGTCCGCCGCTCAGCACCGGCAACCCGTCGCCGGGCGGCGCAGGCACACCGGAAGGCTCCAACCTCGAAAGCTCATCGCAGGCGGAAGCCGACCCGCTGGTCAGCAACGGCCTGGGCAGCCCCCTGTGCAAAGGCGTGCTGGGCGCAGGCGAACTGCCCTCCAGTGGTCGACGCAACTGCGAAACGTCGGGCTTCGTCGCAGCGGCGGCGCCGACGGGCAACTACGGGATCGACGTGCACATCGACACGAGCTTGCTGGGAGTGAGTCCGTCCAGCGCCGTGCAGGACATGATCGTGATGCCGCTGTGGATGGCGATCGTGTGGATGGTGCATGCGGTCGTGGTGATGCTCGAGTGGTGCTTCACGATCGATGTGCTCGACAGCACCACGGCAGACGTGGGCGTGGGCCTGCGCCAGGCGCAGGCGACGTTGACCCAGCCGTGGCTGGTGATCGTGCTCTCACTGGCGTCCGTGCTGGCTCTGTACAACGGCCTGGTCCGCCGCCGCGTGGCCGAGACGCTCGGCCAGGCGATGCTCATGACGGCGATGATGGTCGCCGGCCTGTGGGTGATCGCAGACCCCACGGGCACGGTGGACGCGCTCGGCGGATGGGCCAACCAGGCGAGCCTGGGCACCCTCGCGGTGGCCGCGCGCGGCACCCCGGCAAGCGCCGGGGGAGCGCTTGCACGGAGCATGGACATGGTCTTTGCCGCGGCGATCGAAGCGCCGTGGTGCTACCTGGAGTTCGGCGACGTCGACTGGTGCAGAAACCCCTCCCGCCTCGAACCGACCCTGCGCGCGGCGGCGGCGAAGATCGCCGCAGGCGAGCTCGCGCTGATCGGCTGCGGCTTCGACATCAACGACCTGCTCAGGCCATGCGCCGCGAAGGGCAGCACTCAGGCAAAGGCCCTGGAACACAGTGCCGCACTGCTGCGTGAAGCCAGGAGCAACGGCGCGATCTTCCTGGCGCTGCCGGCGAACGGCCCGGCGCGCAACGCGATCAACGAACCTGGCTCGCTGCTGCGGTCGCTTTGTGAGAGCAGCGAAATGGACAGCTGTCACGGGCCGGCAGCGGCCCAGGCCGAGTTTCGTACGGGCAGCGGCACGCTGGCGCGCCTGGGCGGTTTGCTGCTGATTGCGGCGGGGGTGCTCGGCATGATGTTGCTGCTCGGGTTCATCGCGCTGCGGCTGCTGGCTGCGGCGATCTTCAGCCTGCTGTACCTGCTGCTGACACCGGGGATGGTGCTCGCGCCGGCACTCGGCGACGGCGGGCGGACGGTCTTTCGCCGATGGGCCGCACAGCTGTTGGGCGCGGTGGTCTCCAAGCTGTTGTTCTCGTTTTTGCTGGGCGTCGTGCTGGCGGTGCTCGCGATCTTGTCTGAGCTGCAGACGCTTGGCTGGTGGACTCAGTGGCTGCTGATGTCGGCCTTCTGGTGGGGCGCCTTTGTGCGCCGCCATCAGGCGCTCGGCCTCGCCGAAGGCGCGTTCGGCCGCGAGAGCGGTGGGTCGCGGAC
>DATNLQ010000343.1:0-11260 GCA_035602785.1 Solirubrobacteraceae bacterium | reverse complement strand
TCTCCCATGAGCACGTAGCGACCACGCGCATACGGTATGGCGTCCTTGTACGCGCGGCCGAGGCCACGTCTTGGAGTGCGCAGCACCCGCGCGCCCGCCTGCAGAGCGCGCTGTGCGGTCATGTCGGTCGAGCTGTCGACGATCACGATCTCGCCCGATACTCCCGCTTGCGCCATGCCCTCCTGGCACCAGCGCACGAATTGCGAGATCGTGAGCTGCTCATCGAGCGCGGGGATCACCACAGAGATCTCGGGATGCTCCACATCGGCCTGTGGCTTGAGCAGCCAGGTCTCCTTGATCTCAGCGGCTGCGCCATTCGCGCCCCCACGACGTGCCGGCTCGGTCTTTACGTGCACCGGTCGCTGACGTGCGTGCATTCACCTCACCCGCTCCCGTGCTGCCGCAGCGATGTTCGCGTCGATCGAGTCCAGCAGCGCTTCAGTTGAGTTGTGCGTGCAGGTCCAGCCTCTGGAGATGAGCTTGTCGCTGCGCAGGCGGACGATGGGCACGTCGCCTTTCCAACCGCGCGGCTCTCGTCCATATTCGTAGCGCACCTCGGTGAGCCCCATACGTTGGACGACAAGTGTGGCTATTTCTGCGACCGTTACGTAATCGCCGGTATCTGCATTGAACACCTCGAAGCCGCTCCACCCTTGATCGGTAAGAGTAAGTATCGCCGCGATGACATCATTGACGTGAATGTATGACTTACTCTGACTTCCGTCGCCAAGAATGCGCAGTTCATCAGGATGATCGCGCAGCCGTCGCACGAAATCATAGGTCACTCCATGCGTCTGGCGTGGGCCGACGACATTGGCAAAACGAAAGACTGCGGCGTGGATGCCAAACATGTGAGCGTATGCGGCAAGGAGCGCCTCGCAGCCGAGCTTGCTCGCACCGTACGTGGACACAGGGATCAAGGGGCCGAAATCCTCGTTGACCTCCTCGAGCCCGCGGTCTCCATACACGCCGGAGCCCGAGGCGTACGTGACTCGGGACACACCGCTAATCCGAGCAGCCTCAATCACATTGTGTGCGAGGTAGGTGCCCTGCCAGAAGTCTATCGCCGGGTCATCGACGGCCGCCGCTATGTCGGGGTTAGCAGCGAAGAGGTACACATGCTCAACTCCTCGCATCGCCTCGACAACTCGATCGAGGTCTTGAAGATCAGCCTCGATCAAGCGCATCCTGGGGTCGTCGAGTAGATCCTGGAGGTGATCGACGCTCCCGGACGCCATGTTGTCGAACACGACGACCTCACCGTAAGAACGACGAAGTAGCTCGTGGGCTAGGTGACTCCCGATGAAACCTGCTCCGCCGGCGATAAACGAGCGAGTCCGCATGTGCGAAGAGTACTTGGCAAGTGAATCTGCGCTCGCGAAGTTTGCGCGCGGGCTTGTTGCCTGCCTCCGAGAGCCGTACCTATCGTCGCAACGATACGCGTAGTGTTTCTACCTTCGGTCAGTTGGAGTGACCAAAGACTTGTATGGCGTCTCAACGGCCGCTTGACTCGGCGCCCAGCGCCGCCGGGCGCGCCTCCTGCAACAAGGGCGCGCCGCAGTGCCAGCAGTAGGCCGCTCCGCGGCTGTGCACAGCGCCGCACGAGCGGCAGGTGCCGTGGATGCCAGCCTCGGCGTCCGACAGCAGCCGCTGCACCTCGCCCAGCTGGCCGTCGACCTCCTGCAGCTCCGCTGCCCTGCGCGCGATCACGTCCAGGCGGTAGTGGTCGCGGATGGCCATCTCGTAGGCCAGGCCGCCGAGGTCCCAGGTGAGCGCGGCCACGCGCTCGGCCAGCTCCAGCCGGCGACTGCGCAGCTGCGACATCGAGCCGTCGATCGTCACCGCGCTCATCAGCCGCCTGTTTCGATCGGCTGTTCGCCCAGCGCGTTGACTTCTTCCTCGTGCTTCTTGCCCGTCGAGCTGCCCAGTTTCTTCAGTTTGGTAGAGCTCGGTTTGACCACCGCCGCGTGTTCCACTTTGGCCGCCTGCTGTTTTTCGGCTTTGGCTTCCTTCGCGACTTCTTCGGCTTCTGCCTTGGGGCTGGACTTGGCCGCCGCCGTCGGCGAGCTGGCCGCGGGCGTGGTGGACGTCGGGGCGGTGCTCGTCGCGGCCGCGCCCGTGCCGGCGCTGAGGCCTTCTACTTTGATGACCTGTGTGGCGGTTGCCGGTGTCGATTTGCCCTGCGTGACCCAGTGGCCGACCAGCAGCCCGGCAATCAGCGCAAGCAGCAGCACCGACGCGACCGCGAACAGCGGCGTGTAGCGGCGCAGCCACGCCGGAGAGCCTGACGGCTCGAGCAGCGGGGCGTAGGTCACCGGGGTCGTGGCCAGCGCGCCCGGCGCGGACTGCTGGCGCTCTGACTGCAGCACGTCCAGGAAGGCCAGGCGCACCGGCGAGACCGGCTGCCCGCAGGCCAGGCAGTAGCGCTGGTCTGCCACCAGCGGGGCCGAGCAGTTGGCGCAGGTGGGGCTCTCGGCGGGCACCGGCGCGAGATTACCCCTCGCGCTCACCGAGGGGCCTCGCGCATGCGGGAGCGGGCGAGGCTCACCAGGAGGCCTCGCCGACGTCGCGCGCGGGGGCCGGGCCGCGTGGCGCTCACCCGAACGCCCCGCTGACGTAGTCGCGCGTGCGCGTCGCGCGGGGTTCCTCGAAGACCTCGTTGGTGGTGCCGTACTCGATCAGGTCGCCCAGATACATGAACGCGACCTTGTCGGCCACACGGTGGGCCTGGGCGAGGTTGTGGGTGACGATCACCACCGCCAGTTCGCGGCGAAGCTCTCCGATCAGCCCCTCGATCACGCCCGTCGAGATCGGATCCAGGGCGCTGCAAGGCTCGTCCATCAACAGGACCTCTGGGCGCAGGGCGATCGCGCGCGCGATGCACAGGCGCTGCTGCTGGCCGCCCGACAGGCGCAGCGCGGGGCGGTCGAGGTCGTCGGCGACCTCGTCGTACAGGCCGGCCCGGCGCAGCGCGTCGATCACCAGCGGTTCCAGCGCATGCCTGCCGGGGCGCTTGCGCGACTGCTCGCGCAGGGCGAAGGCGACGTTGTCGAAGACCGACATCGGGAAGGGGTTGGGCTGCTGGAAGACCATCGCCACGCGCGAGCGCAGCGTGGTGTCCACGAGGTCGTGGATGTCGTCGCCGTCGAGCAGGATGTCACCCGAGCGCGACGCGCTGGCGGTCAGCTCGGTCAGGCGGTTGAGGGTGCGCAAAAGCGTCGTCTTGCCACACCCCGACGGCCCGATCAGAGCCAGCACCTCGCCCTGGTGGATCGACAAGGAGACCGACTTGACGGCCTCCTTGTCGCCGTAGGCGACGCTCACGTCGCGCAGGCTCAGGCGCTCGGGTCCGGCCGCGGTGGGAGCGAGCCTGACCGCCTCACGGTGCTCCTGCGGGCGCGCGGGCGTGGGCGGACGGTCGAGCACGATCGTGCGCACGGGCGGCACCGTGCCGGCGAGCGACTCGGCCAGATCGCCTGACACGGTCAGGGGCGGCGGGCGCTTGCCGGTGGAGTCCTCCTCCTCACGGCCGTCCGTAGCGAAGCTGAAGGGGTCGAGCACCATCTCCTCAGGCGTCATCGGACACTTTCTCAATCAACTTGACGATCTCAATCGGCTTGACAATGGCCATCAGAACACTGAGGTTAGCGCCCTTCGACGGTGTTAGCAAGTGATTGCCGACTACGCCCGCAGCGACGCTCGATCGAGCTCAACGCCTATTACGCGCGCCACTCGGTCCAGGTCCGCGTCGTGGGCCAACAACGTCGCACCCCGACGCGATGCGACGGCTGCGATCATGCAGTCGAGCATCCCCCTCGGGGTGACGCCCGCGGCGCGGCAGCGGCGGTAGATCCGTGCGGCGCCGTCGAAGTCGGTCACGGCGTCGAAGCACAGAAGATCGAAGCGCCCCAGCAGGCGACGCAGGTCGGTTTCTCGCTGCTCGTTGCGAGCGCCGGCCAGCACCTCCATGATGACCGGCTCGGTGACCGCGACTTCCCCGTCGGCGTCGATCAGACCCTTCAGGCGCAGGTGCGCAGGGCTACCGGTCGCACGGTCGTACTCAACCCACGCCGAGGTGTCGACCAGGATCACGCCGCTGCGCGCGGCGGTACGTCCCCGGGCAGCTCGGCGATCGCGTGGGCGCCCTGCATCGCCAAGGCTTCCTCGCGCGTCATGGGCTGTCCAGCAAGATGGCGCAGAGCGAGATCGACGGCCGCCGTCTTGGTGTGCAGACCGTAGCGGTCCATGATCGCCTGCAGGTGCTCGTCCTCGATCTCAATGTTCGTCCGTACCATGCCCACACACCAATCATACACCATGCGTGTACGTTACGTGTATTGGGAAACGTCACACGATCCCGCCGCCACCGCCGGCGACGGACAGGGCAAAGGCGCTGTCGCTGGGGCGGCCGATGCGCTCGACGATCACGTTGAGGGCGAGCACGAACAGCAGCAGCACGAACGCGGCCGCGTAGGCCTTCTGCGGGGCGGCGCCTTCGCCCGCGGGGGAGTTGTCGAACACGTAGCTCGTCAGTGAGGAGCCGGTGCCGCGCAGGACATTCAGGCCGGGCACGCCGCCCTGCGTGTCGAAGCGCAGCGAGTCGCCCAGCAGCAGCAGCACGATCGCCGTCGAGCCGATGATCCGGCTCATGCCGAGCGTCACGCCGGTCGCCACGTTCGAGCGCACA
This sequence comes from Solirubrobacteraceae bacterium, assembly GCA_035602785.1. Classification (GTDB taxonomy): domain Bacteria; phylum Actinomycetota; class Thermoleophilia; order Solirubrobacterales; family Solirubrobacteraceae; genus Palsa-744. The sequence continues at coordinate 6,573 of DATNLQ010000343.1, read as the reverse complement.
GCCGGCAGCAGCACGCGGCGGATAGTCGCGATGCGCGTCTTGCCCAGCGCGAACGCCGCCTCGCGCATGTGCGCCGGCACCGCCTGCAGGCCGTCGCGCGAGGCCGCGTAGATCGGCGGCAGGGCTAGCAGCGACATCATCGCGCCCGCCGCGAAGAACGAGCGCCCGTACACGCTCCCGCCTTCCGCACGGAAGGAGAGCGGCGCGAGGACGCCCAGCTGGAAGATCGCCAGGCCGAGCAGCGCGATCACGATGTCCGGCGTGCCTGCCACGATCTCGATGCCAGACTCCACCACTCGCGCCAACCAGCCCGGACGCCCGTACTCTGCCACCCAAACCGCGCACGCGAGTGCCAGCGGCAGCGCAAGCACCACGCCGATCGCAGTCAACAGCAGAGTGCCCAGCAGCGGGTCCAGGAAGCCGCCCGACACGGCCGAGTCTTCGCTCACTTTCGGGTGTGTCAGCAGCAGGCTCGGGCGCAGGTACTGAATCCCGCGGTAGCCCATGTAGAGGACTATCGCCGCCGCGATCGCGCACAGAAGGAGGCCCGCCCCCCACGCACACACCAGGACGAGGCGGTCGGCCCAACGCCACGTCCACGGCGAGGAGCGCCGGCCACGGCCACCGGGCCGGCGAGCGCGCCTGGGTGCGCCGGCCGGCGGCTGGCCGACGTGGGGTGCGTAGGTGCTCATCGTCGTGGCTCGCTCATCCCCGGGCCTGGTACTTGCGCAGCGGGAGCTTGATCAGGTATCCGCCCACCGACAGGGCGAACGCGCTGAACAGGAGCAGCAGCGCCGCCGCGTAGACCGCCGCCTGCAAGGCAGGCGCGCCTATGCCTTCGCGGAATTCCACGATCATCGACGCGAGCGTGCGCAGCGGCTCGAGGAAGAACACGGGGATCCCGTGGGACAGGTTGGGCGAGAAGAAGCGCCCGCCCGAGACCATCTCGATCATCACCGCCTCGCCCAAGGCGCGGGCGGTGGCGAGCACCGCCGCCGCCACGATCGCCGGGCGGATCGCCCGCAGCGTCACCGCCAGCACCGCGCGCAGCGGGTGCAGCCCGAGCGCGATCGCGCCCTCGCGCCAAGACACCGGCGCGGCCGCCAGCGCCTCGCAGATCAGCGCGATCATGATCGGCGTGATCATCACCGTGAGGATCACCGCCGTCACGCCCAGACCCGCGCCGGTCAGCTCGACCGTGTTGGCCAGCGACGCCTTCTCCTGCGCGCTGATCAGGTGCTGGTCCACAAACGGCACGAGCACGAGGATCCCGATCAGCCCGTAGATCACCGACGGCACGGAGGCAAGCAGGCGGATGACCGGGATCACCACCGCGCGCAGCCGCGGCGAGGCGAGCTCGACGATGAAGATCGACGACAGCACCGCGATCGCCAGCCCCAGCACCACCGCGATGCCCGTCGTGATCAGCGTGCCGTAGATCATCGGCCAGGCGCGCAGGTGGAAGGCCGATGCGGGCGGGTGCACGCCGGTGTTCTGCATCGTCGCCAGCTGGCCTTCCAGATGGCCACCCGACCCCAGCCAGGACAGGCCGTTGTGGGCGAAGATCGTCCACGCGCGCACCGCCACGAACGCGATCATCGCCACCACGATCGCGCCCACCAGTAGGGAAGCCGCGCCGAGCAGGCGCTCAGCGCGGCGGTCGGGCCAGGGACTGCGTAGCCATTCCAGTGGCCTGTGGAGCCGCTCCATCGGTCAGGGCCTCCGGAGCAGCTCCACCAGCCAGGGTCTGCGTACTCGCTCCAGCACCTGCTACCCGCTGATCGGGATCCACTGGCTGGAGATGATTTTCTTCGCTGCCGGCGAGCTTTTGATCCAGCCGATGAACGCCGACGCCGCGCCCTTGGCCGGACCCTTGGTCACCTCGTAGAAGCGCGCGATGCCCGCGTACTGGCCGGACACGGCGGTCGACAGGTTGCACGGCACGCCGTTGTAGCCGACCACGTTCACGCCGCCCAGGTCGGCCTGGTAGTTCGATACGAAGCCGATCGAGCTGGGGTCGTTCTCGACCTGCTGCTTGAGCAGTCCCTCAGAGGCCTCTTCGCTGGCGATGCTCGCCACTTTCTTGCCTTCCAGCAGCAGCGTCTGGAAGCTCGTCAGCACGCCCGCCACCGACGTGCGGCTGATCAGGTCGATCGGTCCGGTGGCGGTCGCACCCGGGATCTGGCTCCAACTGCGCGTCTTGCCGGTGAAGATCGACACCGCCTGCGCCGCGGTGAGGTTGCTCAGCGTGTTGGTTTTGTTGGTGATCATGCAGATGGCATAGCGGGCGACCGGGTAGAAGACCAGGCCCGGGGGGTCGGTCGGCAGCGGGTCGCGCGAGACGTCCGCGATCGTCACGCGGCCGGCCGCAACGTCGTTGATGCCGACGGTCGCTCCGCCCTGGGTGATCTTGAACTTGACCTTGCCGGGGTGCGTCTTGACGTACTTGGCGGCGAGCAGCGACACGAGCGGGAACGAGGCGGTGGCGCCACTGATGGTTACGACGCTCGTCGCGCCGGCGATCGCGGGCGCCGCTACCCCGAGCACGCCAGCCACCGCAAAGGCGACGGAGAGACGGCGGATTCGATTCATTGGATGATGCTCCGTTTCAAATCGGTTGACAAAGTGTTGACATCAGCGGAGGGCGACAATAGCATATCCCTATAGACCTGATCGAGATTAGCTATTTTATTGGAGAAGTCCGGAACCTCCGACACCATGGACAACACGCCCGAGCAACCAAAGTCGCCCCCCGAGGAGCAAAAGTCCTCCCACGAGGAGCCCAAGCCGACCCGCGGGAGGCGAGAGTCGCCCTCCAGGGCGCGGAGATCTCCCCTTCTTGCGCCCTCGCCGCGCGTGACCGCAGCGCTGGCCGCGGTGATGCTGGCGATCGGCGTCGCCGTCGGCGCGGCGATCGGGCCCGCGCCCAGCGCCTCCTTCGCGGGGTCTTCCGGCCTGCCGCTTCCCGTGCTGCTGCGAATACTTGGCGTGGGCGCCGCCGCCCGCCAGAGCACGACGGGCACCGCCAGCGTCCAGCCGCCCCCAGTGGCCGAAACCGCCACGCCGGCTCCTGCCGGGCGTCGGCGCAGGCACATCAAAGCGGCGGCGACAGGCCCGGCGAGCACGACCGCGCCCAGCACGGAAACGAGCGCGCCATCCGAATCAGCGCCCTCGCCGACGCCCACCTCCACCGGCACCCCCAAGGCCGCCAAGCTGCCGCCGGTGACCAAAGTGTGGCTGATCGAGCTGTCCGGCTCGGGCTTTGGCGAAGCGGCCGCTCAGCCCGCCGCCGCGCCCTACATCGACACGCAGGCCGTGCACCAGGGCACGCTGCTGAGCGGCTGGTCGGCGCTGGACGCCAGCTCGTTCGCCAACGACGCCGCGCTGCTCGCCAGCTCGCCGCCGCAGCTGCTCGACACGATCGTCCAGCCAGCGTGCCCGGAAGGCGCCGCCGCAGCCCAGTGCGCACCCGACACCCCAGGCGGGGTCAAGGCGGCCGACGAATTTCTCGAGCAGGTCCTTCCCACGATCACCGCCACCGGGCCCTATCGCGAAAACGGCCTGATCGTCATCACCTTCGCTACCGTCGCGTCTGCCACCGCCACCGGCCTGCCCAGCGGCGCGACGACGGCCACGCTCACCTCCCAGCCGCCCGCCGGCGCGCTGCTGATCTCACCCTTCGTGACCGCCGGAGCGCGGTCGTCGATCGCCTTCACACCCCAGTCCCCCGCACAGAGCCTGGAAAAGCTGCTGCGCGACAACCGTACGAAGTAATCAAAAACAAATCCAACACCAAAACAATGAACGGAGAACCGTTGCACCTAACTCAAACAGCCCACCGCACCGCCGCATGGTGGCTGGCCGCAATCGTGGGCTGCCTTGCCCTGCTGCTTGCCGCCCCAGCCGTCAGCCATGCCGAAGAAGCAAACCCCAACAACTACAACTGTCTCGGTCACACCGCGCCCGGCAAGCCCGAAGCAGGCAGCGAAGAACAGCAGGTGACATACGTGTTCTACTGCACCGGGCCGATCACCGGCTATCAGCTGCAGTCACAGATTCCCGTCACAGGCGTCCAGGGCCAGCCGCTGGTCACCAACATGCAGGGCAACGCGCTGACCGACACGTTCTCCTGCTCGGGCGAAGTGCCCGGCTGGGCCGACAACTGCGTGGGATCCGCCAAAAGCGGCTATGAGACGATCACCGGGCAGTTCGCCATCGGCGCCAAGATCTGCAAGGAGCCGCGCGTCGACCCGCTGCTGACCGTCACCTACGCGTATCTCGAAAAAGGCGTCGTCACACAGGCAATCTCCGGGCCGTTCGACCTCGGGCGTCCGATCGGCTGCCACCCGGACTCGCTGTCCGGCTTCGATCGGCTGAACCCCAAGCCGGAAACGCACAAGAAGGCCAAGGGCCACGGGAAGGGCAAGGGCAAGAAGAAGGGCGGCAAGAAGAAGTAGACATGTGAGCGCTGGCAGGTACGTACGCCGACCTCCAGCGCTTCATGCCAGCGCGGGGCGCGTCGCCGTTTTACCGGGTGACGCGCCCCACACCGCCACGAGATCAGCAGTCGCCGAAGGGATTCTCGACACGGACTCCCGCGTAGTCCTGCCCGTCGTTCAGATCCTCCGAGAGCACCACATCGCAGCCGAGCGCACGGGCTGCCTCGAGGATCGCTGCATCCCAGTAGGAGATCTTGAATCGCTGTCTGCTGGACATCGCAGCGAGCGCCACGCCGACGGTCGTCTCCTGGACGGTGAAGCGCCGGAACGAGTCGACCAGCGCTGCGGCCTGCTCGTGGGTCAGGCGATCGGCTCGGCTGTCGCGGGTCGCCTGGACGTAGAACTCCTGGAGAACCTGCACAGAGACCCCGAGGTCTCTCGATGAGAGCAGCTCCCTGGCTCGTAGCGCCTTCGCCCGCTCCTGGTCATCGTGGGAGATCGAGTAGAGCAGGACGTTGGTGTCAACCAACCGCACGCTCGTGCAGCTCCTCGCGCGTCACACGGTCGCGGGCGCTGAAGCGAGCGATCTCCTCCTGGATACGCCTCTGCTGAGCCTCGAGCCTCGAGAACTCGGCCTCGCGCTCGGATAGCGATCGTAGATACTCGGCGACGAGGGCGCTGACCGAGCTGCCGCGCTCAGCCGCGCGTATGCGTGCTGTGCGGTAGACGTCGTCGGGAACCGAGACAGTGATGTTGGCCACTGTGCATCACAGTATCACAGATACACAACCGTTGTGCCAAAGAGGCCTGGTTGGTGCTATATCACGGCACCAAACGGTGCTATATTTTGGCACCAAACGGTGCTATAGTCAGGCACCAATGGGTAGCCCCTTTATCTACGAGGATCCGCTCGAGCCCCCCGAGCCACTTGCAGGACGCACAGCAGAGCTGACTCTGCTGTGGGATCGCATAGCCGAGACCCGCAACAGTCGGCTGGAGGGACCGCGCCGCTACGGCAAGACGTCCTTGCTCAAGGCTGCGCTGGCGGTGGCCGACAGAGACGGCTTCATCCCGATCTACGTGAACTTCCTTGGCGTGCTGACGGCCGGCGACGTCGCCGAGCGCATCCAGCGGGCCTATCGCGAGCAGCTCGAGGGGTCGCTCAAGCGCTGGTTCGCCGGAGTTGTCGCGACCCTCCGACCGAGCCTGAAGGCGACGCCAGCTGGCGTCGGGGTGGAACTGGCACCGACGACCCAGATGCCTCACCTCCTGGATCTCCTCGCGTTGCCGCGCCGGCTGCAGGAACGTGACGGACGACAGTGCGCGATCGCATTCGACGAGTTTCAGGACGTCGTGCGAGCCGGGGACGCTTTGACAGGGACGATTCGATCCGAGCTCGAGCAGCACGGCACAGTCGCCGCCTACATTTTCTCCGGATCCCATCCGGGCTTGATGCGAGATCTGTTCTCAGACCGCCGCCATGCGTTCTTCGCCCAGGCCAAGCCGATAGATCTTCCACGGCTCGAGGCAGCCGATCTGGCCGAGTACGTCGGGTCTCGCTTTGAGAATGGCAACCGTGATCCCGGCGAAGCGCTGGAGCCACTTCTGCAGACCGCCGACGGCCATCCACAGCGCGCAATGCTGCTCGCACACCATCTCTACGAGCACACGAAGCCCGCCGTTGTCGCAGGTAGTGACGAGTGGGTCAAGGGGTTTGCTGACGCGACGCGCGACGCAAACCCCGAGGTGCAGGCGGCATGGGACTCTTGGAACAACAGCGAGAGGCGATTGATGGCGGTGATCTCACAACGGACGCTGCCGCTGCAAGGCCAAGCCGCGCGAGAACGCTATGGGATCAGCAAGACGGGCAGCAACCAGAACACCATCGACCGTCTCCAGGGTGACGGCCATATCGTCGCCGACGAGAGCACTGCAACCGGATGGCGCGTCGTCGACCCTCTGCTTGCGCTGTGGCTCGCCAACGATCGAAGTTGGCCTCTCGAAGCGTGAGACATCGAAGCAGGGGTAGTCGCGCGTTCGCAGCGAGCGTCCTGACCGGGCTTGTGCTCAGCCTGAGCGCATGTGGATCGGCAGCTCCCACACATGCCGCATCGGCCTCCGCCCCGGCCGGGCA
>DATNLQ010000269.1:0-3972 GCA_035602785.1 Solirubrobacteraceae bacterium | reverse complement strand
GAGCCAGTCGATCGCCTCCGGCGACTTGAGGTCCCGGCCGCAGTCCAGGCCCGAGCGCATGAGCCGGCTGGCTGCCTTGCGGGCGGCGTTCGAGCGTTCAGCGTGGGTGGTCAAAGCTCGACCTCCCGCGGACAGACCCCGAGCCCATCTCGCGCGATCCGTGCGAGCACGTCGCTGTGAATCCAAGGTCCGGGCTTCTGCTCGCCACCCTCGGGCATCTGGCCGATGCGGCGGGCGAGCCAGCTCGTCTCCCCGCTGACGTTTCCGCGCGTGTCGCGCTTGACGCGGCCGCAGCGCAGCGCGATCTCGCTCATGCTCAGCACGCCAACACGCAGCTCGCGTTGGACCGCTTCGCGGAGCCCTCGGTTGAGCACGATCGGGCTGCCGATCAGGCGCTCGTACTCCTCCCGCAACCGCCGGGTGGAGAGGTTCCTGGCGCAGCGGGTGAGCGCCTGCGCGGTGAGGGTTCGCGCCGGCTCGTAGGCTTCGACGGCCGCGACGACATCGCGGAACGACACGGCATCGAAGCCGAACTCGCGGCCTGGCTCCCGAGAGCGCGTCCAGCGCAGCTCCCCCATCGTCTCGAGCGTCGGAAGCTCGCGGATGCGGTAGACGTGGCCGTCGGCGTCTTTCACGGCATCGACGGCCGTTGGGGCATCGGCGCCCGATGGCGGCGGAGTGGCGTGGCGAGTGAGGTCGAAGTCCTCCCGCGTCACGGCGCGGCAGCGGCCCTTGGTGTCGTCGGCGAGGTACAGCTCGCAGACGATCTGCGCGTTCTCGGGAGGCTCGTCCGGTGCGAGATGCGCGACCAGGCGCCCATCGCTGAGGGTGCCGAGCTGGTAGTCGACGACGAGAGTGCTCCCGTCAGGTCGCTGGAGGCTGACGACCTCGCGCGTCTGCTGAGTGTCAAGCGCGATGTAGCTGCCGAGGCTTCGGGTGCGACGGGTGCCCGCGCCGGGTTGTAGAGGAGTTGCCTCTCCGGCGTGGGGAGGCAGTGCTGTGGTGGTGGTGCTCATGGTTCTCCTTCGCAGGGGTATGAGCCCGCCGGGCGCGGGCCGTTGCCCCGCTCCCGCGCACGCGCAGCGTGCGATCATCGGGAGGGGCGAGGTCCGCCGGCCGCGCTCAAGCGCTACGTCCACCGGCCAGCACGCGCAGCTCGCCGTGACCGTCGGGCGCCAGGCGGTAGCCGACGCCGCGCACGGAGGTAAGCCAGCCGCCGGCGCCCGCGTCAGCGAGCGAGCGCCGCAGGCGGCAAGCGTGCGTGTCTACCGTGCGCGTGGAGCCCTCGGTGCGGTAGCCCCATAGCTCGCGCAGCAGCTCGTGCTTGGTGTAGACACGGCCGGGGTCGCGCGAGAGATGAACGAGCAGCGCGTACTCGAGACGGCGCAGATGAAGCGGGGCCGATCCGAACGTCGCCTCATGCGTCCTCGTGTCGATCCGCAGCGCTCCGAACTGAATCACGCCGGCCGCGCTGAGGATGCTGCGGCGCAGCAACGCTCGCACGCGCGCAAGCAGCTCTGCGTGGACGAACGGCGAGCGGATCACGTCGTCGGCGCCCGCCTGGAACGCGCGCAGCAGCTCGGCTACCTCGTCAGTCGAGCTGACCCACAGGACGCGCGCCCCTGGGTTGATCTGAGGATCAAGCTCGCCCGCGCGCAACGCGCGTACTGTGTGAAGTCGCTTGGCGTGCTCGCATGTCGGACCGAGGATGATGAGGTCGACCTCGCCCGCAGGCGACGACGCTCGAAGTCGCTGCGGCTGGGCGGTGCGAAGCATCTGGTAGCCGTCAAGCGCGAGCTCCCGTGCGAGCGACTCGTTCACAGATCCCTCGCCGATGACGAGGATCACCTCGGGACTGTTGCTCATTTCCGGTCCTCCAATCTGGACTCTGGCCCCGCCGGGTGCGGAGCCGCTGAGCCCGACCCCAGGCACGCCCTGCGGGCGTGCCACAATGCGGAGGGCGACGGCCTCCGACCTGGCCCCCGCGGATCGAGTCACCCACGGGGGCACGGCCAACGCCGCGGACACGCTAGGCACCCGCGGCCACCTGCTCGGGCCGGCGACGGCTCCTCGCCATCGGGATACGCCCGAGCTGCTCGGCCTGGATGATGTAATCCGCGACGAGCGCCCTGACTTCGCCCGCGCCGCCCTTCTCGCACAGTTCCTCCTCGACTGTGTAGATGCACCCCGCCTGATCGGCTGCCGCGTCGATGATCCGCGGCTTGCCGTTCACGCGAATGCCGTACAGCGCCCGCTTTTCTCCTGCTTGCGTTTCATAGCGCCCCAGCTCGAACGGCTCGGCCTCCGCTCGCCGTGGCGCTGGCGCGGCACACCGCGGGGCTGGGTCTCCGCGCCGCGCGCTTGACCCGTAGCCGCTGATCTCACCGGGCTTCTGCTCGGTGGCGTAGGGCTGCTCGGCCGGGTCCAGGTCGAGCCGGGGAGTTTCGAGATAGCGCCCCCGCGTCGCCTTGAGTCCGTTCAGCCGCGCAATTTCACAACTCGCCTGCCGTCGAGTCCTGGGGAATGTGAACGTTGTCCCGGTCTGCTGAGCGAGCGCCTTGAGATATGAAAGCTGCTTAGGGCTTGCTGCGCTGGGTGCTGATGCGTGAGGGCTCATAGAGCGATATGCCTTTCTGTGGTTGTGAGCTTGCGAACTTGCCCTCTGCTCATCACGCCGCGGAAGGAGAGTCAAGCAATTGATAATGTGAAATCAGTGCGCCCCCGCCAGGGGGCGATTCTCAATTGCTTGAAGGCGTAAGCCGATCTCTCAGGGAGGGGTGTGATAGGACCCTCGTGTTAGGCGTGGGCGCCACCGGCAGGCACCACGAAGCGGCCGAACGACACGCACCGCTTCCGTCCCGCGCTCATGTAGCGAGTGCGAGCCAGCGCTCGCGCTCGACCATGCTCGCGTTCGCCAACCGCACCAGCAGATCGCCGTGGCAAGCGCGCGGCGCGCACCAGCATCCGAGCACCAGCCCGCGCAGCTCGTGCAGAGCAGCGAACAGCGCCGCGTTCTCGCGCAGCCAACCTTCGTACAGCCCAATGCACTCGCCCCGCGCGCCGTGCGTGCCCACCACGAACGGATTGCCCCACTTCGAGGGGGGCAACCATTTCGGGTTGCGCCCTACGTAAACGTGGTGGCGCTCGCGCTTGCAGTGAACCGCACGCGGCTCGCCGAGCTGCACATGCGCCGGGACGAGTAGACCGCTTGCTCGTCGGGCCTGCTTGTTCATCGCTGTCTCCTTGAGGTTGGGGTTGAGCACGCCCCGGCCTGAGCGGGCCGGCTAGGCGTGTCAAGCCCTGTCCCGGAGGGATCGCCGCCAGGCGACGCGAAGCGCAGGGCTTTACGCGCCGTGAGAGCCGGTCTGCTGGCCTACAGGGGTGGGCTCGACCCCGACCCCGGAGCAAGCGGCTCATAGGCCCCGGCGAGCCAGCGGTCTGCGGGCACTACGTGACGGTGAAGTCAAGCTCCTGCCAGCAGCGAATGTGACACTCGCAACCGTTCTCGGCGCGGAAGCGCGACCCGCCTTGGTAGGTGAATGAGCCGTGCGTCGCTCCGTTGGTGAACGTGAGCGGCTTGGCGAAGGCGACCGTCTGGCCCTTGTGCGGACGCGGCTTGGCCAGTCGAGCGCGGCAGCGCTCGCGCCATTTGCGTGCCCAATCGTTGCTGGGCTCGGTCAACAGGTCGAGGATGCGGGCTGGACAGCGGTCCTCGGCTGGTCCCATGTCCTCGCTGATCGGCTTGGTGTAGAGGATGCCGTCGCGGCGCTCGGCGAGGAGCACCAGGCCGAATACCTCTTTTCCGTCGCGCGAGCGGACGGCGGCGTAGATGACGGTGCCGTAGCGCACGGTGTCGATCACGCGCGCAGCGAACTCGGCGCCGAGGTCGAACTCGATCGCGGCACGACAGGTGAATGGTCCTTGTAGTTCTCCGCCGGTCCAGCCCATGATGCCTCCTGTTTGGTCGCTGGC
>DATNLQ010000341.1:0-10129 GCA_035602785.1 Solirubrobacteraceae bacterium | reverse complement strand
TGCCCGGCCTCGGCGACCGTCTCGGCCTCGCGCGCGGCGTACTCGGGCTTGGCGTTCAAGACGGCGTGCTCGATCCCGCGCTGCTTCAACCGCTCGGAAAGTAACTCGGACACCTCTACCGAGATCGTGCCGACGAGCACCGGCTGGCCGTTCTCGTGACGCGCGGCGATCTCGTTGACGACCGCGTTCCACTTGCCGTCTTTGGTCTTGTAGACCTGATCGTTGCGATCCTCGCGGACCATGTCCATGTTCGTGGGGATCTGCACCACCGGCAGGTCGTAGATCTTCATGAACTCGGTCGCCTCGGTCAGCGCCGTGCCGGTCATGCCCGCGAGCTTGTCGTACAGGCGGAAGAAGTTCTGGTAGGTGATCGTCGCGAGCGTCTGGTTCTCCTCCTGAACACTCACCCCCTCCTTCGCCTCGATCGCCTGGTGCAGCCCCTCCGACCAGCGCCGGCCGTCGAGGATGCGCCCGGTGAACTCGTCGATGATCTTGACCTCGCCGTCGATCACCGCGTAGTCGACATCGCGCTTGTACAGCGCCTCCGCGCGCAGCGACTGGATCAGGTGGTTGACCAGATGCCCGTTCTCCGCCCGGTAGAGGTGGTCGATGCCCAGGAAGCGCTCGGCCTTGGCCACGCCTTGCTCGGTGACCGCCACGGTCTTCTGCTTCTCGTCGATCTCGTAGTCGAAGTCGGCTAGGTAGCGCTTCTTAGAGCCGGGGTCCATGCCTTCGGGCGTCTTGCCCAGGACCATCCGCGGCGCCAGGCGCGCGAACTTGACGTACAGGTCGGCCGCCTGTTCGGGCGCGCCGGAGATGATCAGCGGCGTGCGCGCCTCGTCGATAAGGATGTTGTCGACCTCGTCGACAACCGCGAAGTAGTGCCCGCGCTGGACCTTTTCGCTGAGGTCCTTGGCCATGTTGTCGCGCAGGTAGTCAAAGCCGAACTCCGAGTTGGTGCCGTACACCACGTCGCACGCATACGAGCGCTGCTTGTCGTCGTATGCCTGCATGTTCTGCAGCACGCCCACCGACACGCCCAGCGCCTCGTAGATCGGGCTCATCCATTCGGCATCGCGGCGGGCCAGGTAGTCATTGACCGTGACCACGTGCACGCCCCTGCGCTCTGCCGGGGCGTCCTCGGACTCTGATGCGCCCGCCTTGGACGGCTCGCGCACCGCCAGCGAGTTGAGCACCACGGCCAGCGTGGCCGTCAGCGTCTTGCCCTCGCCTGTCTTCATCTCTGCGATCTGGCCGTCGTGCAGGGCCATCGCGCCGATCAGCTGGACGTCGAAGTGGCGCATGCCCATCTTGCGCTTGCCGGTCTCGCGCGTGATCGCAAAGCACTCCGGCAGCAGCACGTCGAGGTCCTCGCCATTGCTCGCGCGCTGGCGCAGCTCGTCCATGCGCTGGAGCAGCTCGCCGTCGCTGTCGTGTTCGAGCTCTGCCTCGAACGCGCCGATCAGCGCCACGCGCTTCTGGTACTCCTTGTACTTCTTCGCCTCGCCGACGTTCAGCGCGCGATCGAGCAGAGATGGCATGCGCCAAGGATAGCTCCCGGCGTGCGCCCTTGGAGAAGCTGCTCGGCAGGTTTAGGCGTGGTTTATGCGAGCGTCGGCTACGCGGCCGCGCGCGCCGCCTGCTGGGCCTCTGCGCGACCGCCGACCGCCGCGGCGACCTCGCCGATCACCGACCTGTCGCGGCGGTGGCGCAGCTTGTCGCGGTGACGCTTGACCTGGCGGGCGAGCTCGTCGACCATCAGGTTCAGCGAGTGCAGCATCTCGGGCGAGCAGTCGCGTGCCCGCAGCGTGACGCCCTTCATGTACAGCGTTCCCTCGGCCACCTGACAGTCTGCGACCCGCGGGTTGGGCTCCTTGAAGATCTCGATCTCCAGGCGTGCCAGGTCTGAGACCTGCCGCGCGACCTTGGCCAGTCGACGCTGCGCGTGCGCGCGAATCTCGTCGGTGACCGGGACGTTTCGACCCTTGATGTCGATCTGCATCGTAGGCTCCCTTCGGTCGGCTTTTGTGTGGCTTACGGCGATGGTACGCCGCTGCACGGCGGATGTAAACGGCTCTCAACCATTGTTCGGCCTATGACCCACCGTCCCTGCGGGCCACTACGGAGTTGGCGCGCGTGGCACAATCGCTGGCGGATGAGCCCGAACCTCTCGTGGTCGCTCAACCCCGGCGTGCTGATCAGCGCAGCGCTCGTCGCCTACGTCTACGTCAAGCGCTGGCGTGAGGTACGCATCGCACCCTCGCCCCGAGCCGCCAGGGACGCGCCGGTGTGGCGGCTGTGCTGCTTCATGGGCGCAGTGGCCGCCGCGCTGATCGCGCTCATCTCGCCGCTTGACGCGCTCGCCGACCAGCTGTTCTTCATGCACATGATCCAGCACATCCTGCTGCTGGACATCGTGCCGATCCTGGCGATCCTCGGCCTCACCAAGGTCATCCTGCGGCCGATCACGCGCTCGGTGCACGAGCTCGAGCGTCGCGCGGGACCATTTGCGCATCCCGCCTTTGCGGTCGTGCTGTACGTGGTCGTCATCTGGGCCTGGCACATCCCGGCCGCATATGACCTCGCGGTGCGCCACTCGGGCATTCACGTGCTCGAGCACATCAGCTTCGTGATCGCCGGCTCGCTGTACTGGTGGCACCTGCTCTCGCCCATTCGCGCGCGCCTGCGCCTGAACGGGATGGGCCCGGTCGTCTACATGGCCTCGACCAAGCTGTTCGTAGGGGCGCTCGGCATGGGCCTCGCGTTTGCCCCCTCGGCGCTGTACCCCTACTACGTCCACCACGCCCGCGTGTGGGGCATCTCTGCGATCAGCGACCAGTCGATGGCTGGCCTGATCATGGCCGTGGAGCAGTCCGTGGTGATGGGCATCGCGCTGGCGATGCTGTTCGTGCGCGCGCTCAGCGAGTCCGAGCGCGAGCAGCAGCGCCGCGAGCGCTACGAGCTCGCCTGAGCCGGCGCTAGGGGCGGCAGCGCGGGCGCCCGCCAGAGGTTCTCAGGCGCTCTGCGGACGCACCGCGGCGCCGGCGCGTCGCTGGCGCAGGCTGGCGAGGATCCCACTGTGGCCGGCTATCGCGCCGATCAGGATGGAGCCGCCGGCGATCTCGGTGCCGGGAAAGACGATGCTCGAGCGCAGCTGGACGCGGTCGCCGATGCGCGCGCCGTCGCCCAGCACGAGCGGGCCTGTCAGCCGCACGCCCGCGCCGATCTGTACGTCTCGCCCGATCCACGCCGGCCCCTCGATCTCCGCGTCGCCCGGCAGCGGCCCGCAGGCCGCGATCACGCCCGGAAGGACCTCCTCGCCCTCGATCTGCAGGCGCAGCTCGCCACACAGCGCGTCGAAGGTGCCTTGGCGCAGCTCGCTCAGCGAGCCCACGTCGTTCCAGTACTCGCGCACCTCGTGGATGTGGAACGGCACGTCGTTCTCGAGCAGAGCAGGAAACACGTCCTGGGCCCAGTCCGCGAACGGCCTGTCGGGGAAGTAGTCGAAGATCTCGGGGTCAAACACGTAGATGCCGCAGTTGCCCAGATCCGACAGCGCCTCCTCGGGCGCGGGCTTCTCCTGAAAGCCCGTGATGCGCCCGTCGCGGTCGTGCAGCACCACTCCATACTCTCTCGTGTCGGGCACCTTCTTGACCGCCAGCGTGGCTATGCCCCCCGCCTGGCGGTGCCGGTCGGCGAGCGCGCTCAGGTCGATGTCGGTGAGCGCGTCGCCGGAGATCACCAAGAAGGGCTCTGAGCCGAAGAACTCGGCGCAGCCGCGCACGCCGCCGGCCGTGCCCAGCAGCTCCTGCTCAAAGCGGTAGGACAGCCTCTGCCCAAAGTACTCGCGGATGGTGTCCGGGAAGTAGTGCAGGTTCGCGATCACCTGCTCGAAGCCGTGGGCGTCGAGCAGGTCGACGATGTGCGCCATCACCGGTCGGTCGAGCACCGGCACCATCGGCTTGGTGATCTCGTTGGTCAGCGGACGCAGGCGCGTGCCCAGCCCCGCCGCCAGGACCATCGCCCTCATCTGACGGCTAATAGCGGTAGTGGTCGGGCTTGTAGGGGCCGTCGACAGGCACGCCGATGTAGGCCGCCTGCTCGTCGCTCAGCCGCGTGAGCTTTACCCCGAGCGCGTCGAGGTGCAGTCGCGCGACCTTCTCATCGAGGTGCTTGGGCAGCACGTAGACCTTCTTCTCGTACTCGTCGTTCTTGGTGAACAGCTCGATCTGGGCGATCGTCTGGTTGGAGAACGAGTTGCTCATGACGAAGCTCGGGTGACCCGTCGCGTTGCCCAGGTTCAGCAGGCGCCCCTCGGAAAGCATGATGATCGCGTGGCCGTCGGGGAAGACCCACTTGTCGACCTGCGGCTTGATGTTGATCCGCTCGATGCCCGGGATCCGCGCGAGGCCGGCGATGTCGATCTCGTTGTCGAAGTGGCCGATGTTGCCGACGACTGCCTGGTGCTTCATGCGCGCCATGTCCTGCGCGCCGATGATGTCCTTGTTGCCGGTCGTCGTGATGAAGATGTCGGCAGTGTCGATCACGTCGGCGAGCGTCTTGACCTCGTAGCCCTGCATCGCCGCCTGCAGCGCGCAGATCGGGTCGATCTCGGTGATGATCACGCGGGCGCCCTGGCCGCGCAGTGATTCGGCGCAGCCCTTGCCCACGTCGCCGAAGCCGCACACCACGGCGACCTTGCCGCCGATCATCACGTCGGTGGCGCGGTTGATGCCGTCGATCAGCGAGTGCCGACAGCCGTACAGGTTGTCGAACTTGGACTTGGTGACCGAGTCGTTGACGTTGATCGCCGGGAACAGAAGCTCGCCGCTGTCGACCATCTCATACAGGCGGTGCACGCCGGTGGTGGTCTCCTCGGTGACGCCTTTGATGCCTTCGCCGACGCGCGTCCAGCGCTGCGGATCCTCGGCCAGTGAGCGCGTGAGCACCGACAGGATCACTCGGTACTCCTCCGAGTCGGCATCCGTGGGCTCGGGCACCGCGCCGGCCTTCTCGTACTCGGTGCCCTTGTGCACCAGCAGCGTCGCGTCGCCGCCGTCGTCGAGGATCGTGTTGGGACCCGTTGAGCCGTCCTCGCCTTCCGGCCAGCGCAGCACCTGCTCGGTGCACCACCAGTACTCCTCGAGCGTCTCGCCCTTCCATGCGTACACCGGCACGCCCTGGGGGTCTTCGGGCGTGCCTTCCGGCCCGACCGCGACAGCAGCGGCGGCGTGGTCCTGCGTGGAGAAGATGTTGCAGCTGCACCAGCGCACATGGGCACCCAGCGCGGTGAGCGTCTCGATCAGCACGGCCGTCTGGATGGTCATGTGCAGCGAGCCGGTGATCCGCGCGCCCTTGAGCGGCTGCACGTCGGCGTACTCGGCCCGGATTGCCATCAGACCGGGCATCTCGTGCTCGGCGAGGATGATCTCCTTGCGGCCGAACTCGGCCAGCGACAGGTCGGCGACCTTGAAGTCGGTCTCCGTGGTGGGGGCGGTGGGAGTCATTGCGGACATGACGAAGCCTCCTGTCCGGTCAGGTGAGCGCCCTTGCTGCAGAGGAACGGCCGAGCGTGGCGGATCGGAGCCCGTCGCAGCGCTCCTCGACCTCGTCGGAAGGTATCACACGACCACCGGGCTATCTGGCCGCCAGCGCCGCCTTGAGCTCGTCGATCGCCTTGACCGGCCCGGGGTCGACGCCGCGCAGAGCGGCGAGATAGATCGAGACCAGGTCGCCCAGCAGCACCAGCGAGATGACGCGCTCGATCGCCGTCTGGCCGCGTGTCTCCAGGCGGTAGCTGGCGACGGCGTTGCCCGCGATCTGGCGCTCGGTCAGGTCCATCCTCTCCTTGACACGGGGGTGCGCGTCGGAGTCGTCGAGGAACACCGCCGAGAAGCGCCCCAGCTCCCGCGCACCGTCCCAACCGGCGATCTCGTTGTGATCGAGCTCGGGCAGTTCGCCGTAGAAGCACGGCTGCTTGGCATTCTCGTTGATCTGCGTCTTCCAGCGATAAGCGATCGGCGTGGTCAGCCCGGCGCCTGCAACGACGGGCGTAGTGGACAGCAGGCCGCGAGCGACCTCCTTGGCCAGCGAGTCCTCTGGCGCGTCCGGCCCCCACTCCTCGACCAGCTGCTCGGTGTGGGAGGCGGCCACGTCGATCTCCGAGGTAAGCCGTGGGCCGGCACCGCACAACGCAGCGACCTCGAGCGCGGCCACGGTCATGTAGGCGACCGCAGCGCGCGGCTGAAAGCCGCCGGGCAGCGGGATCACGGGCACGCCGTCTGCGCGCGCCATCTCGGCCAGGCGCCCGCCGGTCGTCGCCACGGTGCGCTTGGCGCCCAGCGCGCCCGCCGACTCGTAGCAGGCGAGCGTCTCCTCGGTGTCGCCCGAATAGCTGGCCAGCAGCACCATCGTGTCAGGGGTGGTCCACGTCGGCAGGCCGTATGCCCGTGTGACGAAGATCGGCCGCGACAGATGGTCTCCCAACGCGGCCCGCGCGAGGGCTCCGCCGATCGCCGAGCCGCCCATGCCTGCGACGACCAGCCCCGCGGTCGTGTCCCAGTCCTGCATGATCGCCGACTCCACACGCCACAGCGCGTCGCGCAGATGCTCGGGCAACGACAGGACGTCGCCCAGCTGGTCTGACGGGTCGACTCGGGCGATCTCCTCGCGGGAGAGCTCCTGGGCGGTTGGTGTGGCGGTTGCGCCCCCTTCGCTCATCTGCTGCTCGCCTCCTGTTGGAACTTGGGTGGCCATCTTGGTTTGGTCGAAATCGCGCAACGTGTGAAGCAGGGAGCCTAGAACTCGATGGCCCCGTCGGGCAACTGCACACCAGGGAAGATACGCGCCCCGCGGGTGATCACGTTGTCCGCCCCCACGCTCACGCCTTCGCCGAGCACCGCCCCGCCGCTGATTTGCGTGCGGGCACCCACGCGACAACCGGCCGCGAGGATGCAGTCTCGCAGGCTGGCGCCCTCGCCGATCTGAGTCCCATCGAGGATGACAGCCCGCTCGACCGTGCTGCCGGCGCCAACCGACACGTCGCGGCCGAGCACCGCCAGGCTGCCCACGTGCGCGCCTTCGGCCACGCAGACGCCCCGCTCAAGGACCGCCGGGGGGATCACGCGACCGTGGACATGGGCGTCCGGGTCCACCGCCAGCCAGTCGCCGCCGAGTCGCTCCGCCACGCCGGTGCGGACGTTGCCCTCGAGGATGTCGAAAGTACCCTGCAGGTAGCGGGCGGGTGTGCCGATGTCCAGCCAGTATCCCTCCGAGGGAAACCCGTACAGGCCCTTGCCGATCAACCGGGGCCAGACCTCCCGCTCGATCGACACGTTGCGATCGGCAGGCACCAGGTCGAGGATCGAGCGCTCCAGCACGTAGGCGCCCGCGCTGATCAGGTTGGACTCGATCCTGTCCGCGCCGGGCTTCTCCAGGAACTCCCTGACCGACCGATCGTCCTCGAGCAGCACCAGGCCGTAGGCGCTCGGGTCGGCGACCGGCACCAGTGCCAGGGTTGCGCTCGCGCCGGTCGCCTCGTGCTGGGCGATCTGGCTGGTCAGGTCGATGTCCGTGAGCACGTCGCCGTTGAGCATCAAGAAGCGCTCGTCGAGCATTGGCTCGGCCAGCTTCAGCGCACCGGCCGTGCCGCGCGGGTCGGGCTCCTCGACGAAGCGCAGGCTGAGCCCCAGGTCAGAGCCGTCGCCGAGCACCTCGCGCACGCTCGTAGCCAGAAAGCCGCACGACATGATCACGTCCTCGATCCCGTGCTCGCGCAGCCACTCCAGCATGTAGGAGATGAACGGACGGTCGACCAGCGGCACGATCGGCTTGGGCATCGTCGAGGTCAGCGGCCGCAGGCGTGTGCCCTGCCCGCCCACCAGGATCACCGCCTGCACCCGCTCAGCGCCTTCCGATGCCCTCGTACACAAGTCCCGCGGCCTGGACGGTCTCGCCGTCCAGCGCGTTGCGTCCGTCGATCAACAGGTTGCCCGACATCGCCGCGGCCACCGCCCGCCAATCCAGCTGCACCAGCTCGCGCCACTCGGTCACCAGCACAACCGCGTCCGCGTCGCGCACCGCCGCCAGCGCGCTGTCGGCAAAGGTGATGCCGCTGACCAGCGCGCGCGCCTGCTCCTCCGCAACCGGGTCGTATGCGCTCACGAGCGCGCCGTCGGCGTGCAGCCGCGCCGAGAGCACCAGCGAGGAGGCCTCGCGCATGTCGTCCGTCTCGGGCTTGAAGGCCAGGCCCAGCAGAGCCACGCGCTTGCCCGCCAGGCTGCCGAGGTGCTTCTGCAGCTTGCCGATCACTCGCCGCTTCTGCAGTTCGTTGACCTCGATCACCGCCGTCAGCAGCTGGAAGTGGTAACCGGAGTTGCCGGCCAGCTGCTTCAAAGCATCCACATCCTTGGGGAAGCAGCTGCCCCCAAAGCCAATCCCCGCCTGCAGAAACTTGGGCCCGATACGGTCGTCCAGCCCCATCCCGCGGGCGACCTCGACGACGTCTGCGCCGGTCTCCTCGCACACGTTTGCGATCTCGTTGATGAACGAAATCTTGGTCGCCAGGAAGGCGTTGGAGGCCAGCTTGACCATCTCGGCGCTGGCAATGTCGGTTCGCACGAGCGGCGCATTTAGCGGAGCGTAGAGCTCGACAACAGCGTCGCCTGCCCAGCCGCCATCGTCACCCACGACCACGCGATCGGGGTCCAGAAAGTCCTTGATCGCCGAGCCCTCCTTGAGGAACTCCGGACAGGACACGTAGGCGAGATCGTCCTTGCCCTGTTCGCCGAACACGCGCAGCAGCGACGCGCCGGTGCCGCAGGGCACGGTCGACTTCATGACCAGCGCACGATCCTTGGCGGCGGGGATCGCGTTGACGACCGCGTGCACGGCTGACAGGTCGGCGTCTCCGGAGTGCGTCGGCGGGGTTCCCACCGCGACGAACAACAGCCGCGCGTGCTCGAGCGCGTCGGCGAGGTCGGTGGAGAAGTGCAGCCGCGCGGCGTTGCGCTCGAGCAGCTCCTCCAGGCCGGGCTCATAGATCGGCACCTCGCCGCGACGCAGGCGCTCGATCTTGTTGGCATCGATGTCCGCGCACCAGACCTCGCTACCGAGCTCGGCAAAGCCGGCAGCGGTCACCAACCCGACATAGCCGGTGCCGATCACTCCTATTGGCTCGCGTACAGCGCTCATCGAGCGGGGAAGGCTAACTGCTGGATCGGGGATCGGCGGCGACGTGCCTGACGATTGGAAACTGCCTACTGCCCCACTGCCAGGAACGCCTCGTAGCGGCGGATGTCGCGCAGCGCGCGAGCGTGCTCCTCGCTGTCCTCCGCCGCGCGCTCCGCGCTCGCACGCGCTTCTGAGAGCTTGGTCTCGAACGTCGCCCGGTCGATCCGCTCGGGGGCGATCGCCTCCTCCACGAGCACGAGCGCCCGGTTCTCGGCGAACTGCAGATAGCCCTCCGCCTGGGCGAAGCGCACTATGTCCCCTTCCGAGCGGTACAGGCGCAGCTCTGTCGGCTCCAGGCGCGCAAGCACCGGCTCGTGGTTGGCGAGGATGCCGATCGAGCCCACGGTCGTGAACGTGGAGAGCATTTCGATCTCCCCCGAGAAGATCTCCCCCTCTGGCGTGAGCACTTCGGCTGGGAACTTCGTGTGGGCCATTATTTCTTGGCCGCCTCGACGACTTCCTCGATCGTGCCCTTGAGGAAGAACGCGCTCTCCGGCACCTCGTCGTGCTTGCCTTCGATGATCTCCTCGAAGCCCCTGATCGTCTCGGCGATCGGCACGTATGCGCCGGGGGTGCCGGTGAACTGCTCGGCGACGAAGAACGGCTGGGAGAGGAAGCGCTCGATCTTGCGCGCCCGCTGGACGGTCAGCTTGTCCTCGTCTGACAGCTCGTCGATGCCGAGGATCGCGATGATGTCCTGGAGCTCCTTGTAGCGCTGCAGGATCTCCTTCACGCGGTTGGCCACGCGGAAGTGGTCGTCGCCGAGGATGTCCGCCTTGAGGATCGTCGAGTTGGAGTCGAGCGGGTCCACAGCCGGGTAGATGCCTTTTTCGGAGATCGCGCGCGAGAGCGCCGTGGTGGCGTTCAGGTGGGCGAACACGGACGCCGGAGCCGGGTC
>DATNLQ010000245.1:0-13402 GCA_035602785.1 Solirubrobacteraceae bacterium | reverse complement strand
GTCAACGTCGAGGAGGGCCAGACGTTCGGCATGGACCTCGAGTTCACCGAGGGCATGCAGTTCGACAAGGGCTACATCTCGCCCTACATGGTCACCGACCAGGACCGCATGGAGGCGACCCTGGAGGACCCCTACATCCTGATCGCCAACCAGAAGATCGGCTCGGTCCGCGACGTGCTGCCGGTGCTCGAGGCCGTGATCCAGTCGGGCAAGCCGATCCTGATCATCGCCGAGGACGTCGAGGGCGAGTCGCTGGCGACCCTCGTGGTCAACAAGCTGCGCGGGACGTTCACCGGCGTGGCCGTCAAGGCACCCGGCTTCGGCGACCGTCGTAAGCGGATGCTCGAGGACATCGCGATCCTGACCAAGGCCGAGGTGATCACCGAGGAGATGGGCCTGAAGCTGGAGAACACCCAGCTCTCCCAGCTCGGGCGCGCACGCCGCGTGGTCGTGGCGAAGGACACCACGACGATCGTCGACGGCGCTGGTGACGCGGCGGCGATCAAGGGCCGCATCAACCAGATCAAAGCCGAAATCGAGAACACCGACTCGGACTTCGACCGCGAGAAGCTGCAGGAGCGCCTGGCAAAGCTCTCCGGCGGCGTGGCCGTGGTCAAGGTCGGTGCGGCGACCGAGACGGAGATGAAGGAGAAGAAGCACCGCGTCGAGGATGCCCTGCAGGCAACAAGGGCGGCCTTGGAGGAGGGCATCGTGCCGGGCGGCGGCGTCGCGCTGCTGCAGGCCTCCTCAGCGGTCAACATCAGCGAGAACGGCGCGACGGTCGACGGCTCAGACGACGAGCGCACGGGTGCGCGGATCGTGCTGCGGGCGCTGGAGGAGCCGCTGCGCCAGCTGGCCGAGAACGCGGGCCTGGAGGGCTCCGTGGTGGTCAACGACGTGCGCAAGGCCAAGAAAGGCCAGGGCCTAAACGCGGCGACAAACGAGATCGTCGATCTTGTCGCGGCGGGCATCATCGACCCGGCCATGGTCACGCGCTCTGCCCTGCAGAACGCGGCGTCGATCGCCAAGAACATCCTCACCACCGAGGCGATCGTCGCCGAGGTGCCCGAGAAGGAAGGCGTAGGCGGTGGCGGCGGCGGCATGCCCGACATGAGCGGGATGATGTAGGCAGGGGCTGGCCCGCGGGCGCAGCTGCGACGAGCGTCCAGCGCGAGCCTCGATACTCGCGCTCGGGCGCTCTTGTACCGATGAGCACAACACAGGGGACCTGGCATGAGGCCGGGTCCTCTGCGTATCTCTGCTTGCCAATTGGAGACAATCCCACGATTCGATTGACCAGGCGCAGAGAGCGATGGATACTCGCAATGAATGCGCCGTATGGGGATCTCGCTTGGCCTTGCACTGGCGCTCACCGTGGCGGCTGCGTGCGTCACCTTGGCGAAATCGCCGGTCGAAGTCATCGCGGCGAACACCTCTGAACAGCAGCGCCTGGAGCTGGCGCGCCATCCGCTGGATGCCTGTCAGTCAAATGAAGTGCTGCCCGCCGATACGCATGCCGTGCGCCTGCAAATCCTGGCTCTGCTCGGCCCCAAGGTCTCGCTGCTGGCGCTGCAGAGCGGTCGCGTGATCACCAGCGGCCAGCGGTCTTCGGGATGGACGGGCGGCGCTGTCACAGTGCCGGTCAAGCCCCTGTCTAGCACCCGATCCGGTGTCGAGCTGTGCTTTGCGCTGCAGCTCAACGGCGACGAAAGCGCGTCTGTTATGGGTGAGCCGTGGCAGGGATCTGAAGCGGCCATTGCCGGTGAAAGCAGCCTGCCGGGACGCGTGAGGGTGGAATACCTGCGACCGGCCCGGTCATCGTGGTGGTCGCTTGTGCCCGCGGTTGCCAGGCACATGGGATTGGGCAACATCGTCGATGGGACGTGGAGCGTGTTCGCGGTGGTTGGGCTGATGGCGAGCGTGGTGTGTCTCAGCTCATACATGGCCCTGCGTTTGCCCAGATGAGTCGCTCGAGCAAAAAGAGGCTGCCTCTAGCGCCCCTGCGTGGGGTTCCCGCCGTTGCCTGGCTGTGTGCGCTTGTCGCCTGCATGAACGCTGTGTCGTGGTCGCTGATCACGCCTCCCTTCCAGGTGCCCGATGAACCCGAGCACGTGGCATACGTCAAGCAGCTGGCTGAGACGGGACACCTGCCCAGCCAGTTCGGGAGCTTCTCGTTCGAAGAGGCGATCGTCATGGAAGACGTCCACCTCCAGACGATCGCCGAGCAACCCCAGAATCAGACGATCTCCACGCCAACGCAGGAGCACAAGCTGCAGCGCGACCTCGCTCGCGGCCTGCGCTCGCCTGAAAAGGGCAGCGAATACGCGGGTGTTGCTGCCTCCGAGCCGCCGCTCTACTACGCGCTGCAGTCAATTCCCTACACGCTGGGGTCGGGCGTCACGCTGCTCGACCGCATCGAGCTGATGCGCCTGCTGTCGGCGATCATGGGCGGTCTGACCGCGCTGTTCACGTTCATGTTCATCCGCGAGACGTTGCCCGGCGCTGCGTGGGCCTGGACCGTCGGCGCTCTGTGCATCGCGCTGGTGCCTCTGCTTGGCTTCATGTCGGGAGCGGTCAATCCCGACGCGATGCTCTACGCAGTCACCGCCGCGCTGTTCTACTGCCTGGCGCACGCCTTCAGACGCGGCTTGACCCCGGCCTGGGCGCTCGCAACAGGCATCCTGATTGCCGTTGGCTTCCTGACCAAGTTGAGCTTCCTCGGCATCGCGCCGGGCGCGCTCGTGGGCCTTGCGGTGTTGAGCGTGAGGGTGCGTCGTAGCGGCGGACGCTCGGCCTACCGCTCGTTGGCTGCGGCGTTCGCGATCGCGCTCAGCCCGCCAATCGCCTACGTCATAGCCCACACGGCCTCTGGTGCCCCCGCACTGGGAATTGCCTCGAAAGGGCTCGATCACACGGGCAACTCGCTGTGGAGCCAGATCAGCTACATATGGCAACTGTATCTGCCGAGGCTGCCCGGGATGCCCGCGGATTTTGCCGGCGTGTTCACCACGCGCCAGATCTGGTTCGATTGGTATGTCGGCCTGTATGGCTGGTTGGACACTACCTTCCCGGGCTGGGTATATGACCTCGCGCTGGTCCCCGCGGGCGTGATCGCCGTCCTGTGCCTGCGCGCCGTGATCGCCCGTCGTGGGGCATTGCGAGCGCGGGGCGCCGAGCTGCTTGTATACGGTGTGATGTGCGTTGGGCTGCTGGTGCTCATCGGCATGGACTCGTATCGAACCTTCCCCAGGCTGGACGCCGAATACGGCGAGGTCCGCTACGTGTTGCCGATGATTCCGCTGCTGGGAGCGGCGCTGGCGCTGGCGGCGAGGGGCGCGGGTCGCAGGTGGAGTCACGCGGTCGGCGCGGTGATGATCGCCCTCTTCTTGGCCCACGACGTGTTCAGCCAACTGCAGGTCGTCGCGCGCTTCTACGGTTGACGTTGCGCGCCGCCGCGGTGGCGGCCGCTGAGGCGGCGCGAACGTCCGTCAGGTGCGTGAGTCGGCCATCTGCTCGAGTAGGACGTCCGGCGAGGTCGGTTCAATTCGCGGAGCCCTGTACCCGGCACAGTCGGGGGCGAGATATCCGCTGCGGCAGTGGGTGCGAGCGGTGTATCGCTTGATGCTCTGCCGGTAGATCGCGATCAGCGCCTGCTCGACCGCCGCCGGCCCGTCGGCGGCGCTGCCCAGTCTCCGCTTGACCAGCTCTTCGAGCTTTTCTTCCAGCACGTTTCGTTTGAGTACGTCCAACTCGTCGGCAAGCGTCCACCGGTGATTGGACAGATAGGCGGCAAACGCGGATTGGGTTGGGAACTGTTCGGCCTTGACTTCCTTGAGCTTCTGCTCGATCTCTGCATCGGTCACCACGATCCCCCGTTCCGCGTCTTCGTCGACGCTGACCACTTCGGCTATCAGATAGGTCACACCCTGGCGCTTGATGCCCGCGTACAGCTGCTGGCATCTTTCCTCGAGCCCGGCGCGGTCGATCGTCGCGGTGGCGTTGACTAACCTCGGTGGGCCGATCGCTTCAATTGCTGATGCGCAGGCCGGGTAGTTTGGGGGATCGGACACGAGCCCTGACGGCGCTCGTCGGCCGATGCTCTCGAAGTAGTCGCCCCCCACGAGCGTGGACATCCAGTGATCGAGCGTGGACCGCGTGATCGCCGTCTTGCCGACGCGGGCTACGACGAGGTTGGCGCTGTCGCCTGCGCCCCCGCACGCCGCGAGCGCGGCGATCGCTAGCAGGGTGCCCATGAGCCAGCAAAGCAGGCGCAACGGTAGTGAATCCACGCAATCGTAAGACATTGGTGAGGACTTGAAAATAGTGTTGGGGGCGGGATTTCAAATCCCGCCCCCAACGATGCTCTGCCTATCTGTCGGCCAAAATGGCTAGGACATCAGTTCCTGTGAGACTTCGAATCCGATCGGGCCTTTACCAGTCTGGCTGGATTTTTCGGGGGTCCCGGTCCCTTCGCTCGTTAACAGGGTTTCTTCTTTTTCTTTAGTACCGCTGTTGCTTACGCAGTTTTTGATTTTCTGCACGCCGGTCGAGCTCTGTTCGAAGTTGGTCGTGTAGCTTTTGCCGCTGCCGGAGATCTTACCGATGACCCAACCTTTTACTAACAGTAATTTACCGGCAACTTCGATGTGTACTTCTTCTGGGTGAATCACGATGCCGACTTCTAACGGGCTGGTGTTGATCGTGCACAGTAACGTTGTGCCGTGCACTAAGATGATGTTTTCTTTGTCACCTAACGAGTGGGCACCGATGATGGCGAATGCCTTGCACGTTTCGAAGTCGATGGTGATGATGCCTTCTTTGTGGTTTGTTCCCGTTACTTCGCCGGTCTCCTTGTTGGTTTTACATTCGATCGTGCCTTTTTTTTCGGTAGCAAGAATCGCTTCTCCGTTGCTACCGGTGTATTTCTGCCCGGCCGTTCCGGGTAAGAATTCAGGCGCTTCAGCGAATGCCGTCGCGGTGATGGCGCCCATGGCAACGATGGCCATGGCCGCAGCCGCGATCATCATAGTGAGTCGTCGCATATTCAATTGACTCCTTGATCTGGTGGTGTCGCCGACTGGCCCGTGGCGCCCGTTGTGATGGTCGGCGCCGTGGCAGCGGTGCCCGGCTAGGCCGGCCCACCGCTCGTCGGCTGGTCAGGCGGCACGTTCGCAGGGCGATCGGTTGTTGTCAAGCGTTCATGTCAATCGTCTCTGACTTTAGTCCCGCGGTTGTCTATCGGCACGCCCGCTTGTCGCTGGTTTTGGCTTGTGCAAGCGGGTCCTGGGAGGGCTGCCAGCTTACTACCAGGTGTCTACTGCCAGTGGCCTGGGCTTGTGTAGTGAGAGACGCCCCTTGTACGACGGTTTGGTGATGCGCCAGAGTTGATTGGTTGTTTGTCGTTGTCAGGCGTCGCTCGTAGTGGGCGAGACGACGCTGGTGCGTCCAGTCCAAGGGCATCGATAGAAGGGATACGAGCGAGTGGGACGTCGATCGGTGGGGTCGGTGGGGTCGGTGATCGGCCTCGGTTGCGCGCGGACGATCGCGTTGCTTGTGTGCATCGCGAGCTTTGGTGTCGTCGTCGCACCGGCGACGGCGGCCGTGGGCCCGTTTGGAAGCGAAGGAGAAGCTGCGGGCCAGTTCAGCCAACCGCGTGGGATCGCCGTCAACCAGGAAAGCGGCGACGTATATGTGGCTGATCGCAACAACAGGCGCGTGGACAAGTTCGGTCCCGATGGCGAATTCCTGCTTGCGTGGGGATGGGGTGTGGCCAACGGCGCGCCAGAAGCGCAGACGTGCGGGCCGGAAGCCTCGTCGCCGTCGGCGACCTGCCAGAGCGGCATCGCAGGCGAAGGGCCTGGCCAGTTTGGCGAACAATCTGCGAGCGGCGTCGCGATCGACAACGACTCGCTCGACATGTCCGACGGCGATGTGTACGTCGAGGACAGCGCGAATCACCGCATCGAGAAGTTCGGCCCCGACGGCGAATTCATCCTCATGTTCGGCGGTGAAGTCAACAGGACCACGAAAGCGGACGTGTGTCTCGACGGCGAAGAATGCAAGGCCGGCGCCGTCGGCGGCGCTCCCGGCGACTTCGACGTGCTTTTGCCGAGCACGATCTCGGCGAGCTCGACGGGTACCGTGTACGTCGGCGACAGCGTCGCTGAAAACGGGAGGGTCCAGGAGTTCGGCGAAGGCGGCTCGCTCGAAGGCGAAATCGCGCTTGCCGGGAGCGGAGGCATCCACGCTGTGGTCGTCGGCTCCGGTGAAGAAGTCTACGTCTTGAGCGAAGTCCTCGATGGCGTGCGCGAGTACGACGCGGCCGGAGGCGAAGTGGGCGAACCCCGGGACCCGTCGGTCACGTCGTTTGGCACCGTGGTCGCACTCGGGCCGTCGAGCGAACTGTACGTCTTCAACGGGGAAAGCGGCCATGTTCTCGAGTACGACTCGGCAGGCACCGAGGTGGCGAGCCTGGACGAAAGCGACGGTGGCGAACCGTCGCAGGGCATCGCGTTCGGCGATGGCGTCAAAGGCCTGTATGTGCTGTACGAATCGACCGTGCGGTTCGCCGTGCCGCCGGCGCCCGGGCCGGTGGCGGGCGGCGAGTCGTCAAGCGAAGTGCTGCCCACGACTGCGACGATTGGTGCTGTCGTGAATGCGGAGGGCCACGAAACGACCTACCACTTCGAATTCGGCGCCACCGAAGCCTATGGGTCGAGCACCGCGACGGAAACGCTGCCCGGAGGGGAAGGATTCGAAGACCAACGTGTGAGCGCGCACTTGACCAACCTGCAGCCGCGCACCGAGTATCACTTCCGGGTCGTGGCGAGCAACGAATGCGAGCCGATCGAACATCCGGGCGCGATCTGCACGGTAGACGGCCCCGACGAGACCTTCGAAACGCTTCCGCCGGTCTCGATCGACAGCGAGTCGCTCTCGCAGGTGACCTCGGTCAGCGTGCGTCTGGAAGCGGCGATCAACCCGCATGGCTTGGCGACCGAGTTCCACTTCGAATACGGGCGCAGCGCATCCTACGAAGCCAGTCTGCCGGTTCCCGCCGGCGAAACGGGGGACGGCACGGCCGACGTATCCGTGAGCCTGCTGGTGGAGGGTCTGACGCCGGGCACCACCTACCACTACCGCGTGGTGGCGGACAACTCGGCGGGGACCGTCGACGGCCCCGACCAGGTATTCGCGACGCAGACCGGCGGAGCAGTCCGTCTGATGGACGGCCGCGCCTGGGAAATGGTCTCGCCGCCCGAAAAGCATGGCTCGTCGCTGGAATCGCTGACCCAGGAAGGCGGGGTCATCCAGGCGGCGCAAGACGGCAGCGGGCTGGCGTATATCGCAAAAGCGCCGGTGGTCACGCAACCGGCTGGCAGTCGCGGCCTGGCGGACACGCAGCTACTGGCGACCCGCACCGGGGGCGTCTGGGGCACCCAGGACATCGCCACCGCGCACGAAGCGGTGGCGGGCATCGTGGCAGGGCGGCTCTCGGAGTACAGGTTGTTCTCACCCGATCTCTCTTCGGCGCTCGTCGAACCGGAAGGCTCGTCGCCGCTCTCCGTGCAAGCTTCCGAACGGACGCCCTACCTGCGTCACGACACGACGTGCCAGGAAAGCCAGGCCACGTGCTATCAGCCGCTGGTCACGGGCTGTCCGCCACCGGGCGAGCTGTGCCAGCCGGCTGTCCAGGAACTCGAGGACGTGCCGCCCGGCACGAAATTCGGCGCCCTCGAAATCGGCGGCGTCCGCAGCGCTTCCACCGGCGTGGAATTCGTCGCCGCGACGCCGGATCTGAGCCATGTGGTGCTTTCGGCGCCCCAGACGCTGACCGAAGGCTTCGACGCCGGCATGGGCGAAGAGGCACTGTACGAGTGGAGTGCCGGCAAGCCGCCGACCGAATCGCTTGCACCGGTCAGCATTCTCCCGGGCGAAGAATCGGCGGCCGCGCAGGGCGGCGCCTCCCTGGGCAGCGGCGGTGCGGACGTGCGCAATGCGATATCGGAAGATGGCTCGCGCGTGTTCTTCGAATCCAACCAGTCGCATTTGTTCGTGAGGGACATGGAAAAAGGACAAACCGTTCAGCTGGATGCTCCCCAGGAAGGCGCTGCGGGCGGTATCAGCGCGGGCGAGTTCGAGGACGCGAGCGCCAACGGCGCGAAGGCGTTCTTCATGGATACCGCTCGACTGACGCCAGGTGCGACGAGCAAGACCAACGAACCGGACCTGTACATGTGCACGGTTGGCGAAGCGGCCGGTCGGCTCACGTGCACGTTGCAGGACCTGACGATAGACCCGCATCCCGGCGAAGCGGCCAATGCACAGGGCGCTGTGCTGGGTGCAAGCGAAACAGGGGAACTCGTCTACTTCGTGGCCAACGGCGCGCTGACGGAAGGGGAAGGCGCGACGCCTGGCGCTTTCAATCTGTATGTGCGCAACACGGTGACCGACCGGACGCGCCTGGTTGCGGTGCTGTCCAACGCCGACGGTCCCGACTGGGAAGCGGGCGGCGGCAACCACAACAACCTCGGTGAGCTGTCGGCGCGGGTTTCCGCGAATGGGCGCTATCTGGCGTTCATGTCGCAGAGGAGCCTCACCGGCTTTGACAACAGGGATGCGATCAGCGGCGAACCCGATGAGGAGGTCTACCTGTATGACGAGGCGACGGGGCGGCTTGCGTGTGCGTCGTGCGATCCGACGGGTGCGCGGCCGGTTGGCGTGTTCGACGTCGAACCTGGGTTTATTCCGCCGCTGCTGGTGGATCGGACGCAGCTGTGGGGGGGGCGCGGACTGGCGGGCTCGATCCCGGGGTGGACGAGCGTCGAAAAAGTCAAGGCCATCTATCAATCGCGCTACCTGGACGACGACGGCAGGCTGTTCTTCGATAGCCCGGTCGACCTCGTGTCCCAGGATGCCAACGGCGTAGAGGACGTATATGAGTACGAGCCCCAGGGGGTGGGACCCCAGGCGGCGCGTTGCGGGCCTGAAGCGGCGAGCGGCAGCGAGGCGTTCAAGCCGGAACGGGTTGCCGAAGTCCAGGGAAGGGCGGTCGCCGAAGGAGCGGGCTGCGTCGGCCTGGTCTCCTCCGGCGCCTCCGGCGAAGAATCGGCGTTCTTGGATGCGAGCGGCATGGGCCCGGGTGGCGAAGAAGGCGAAGACGTGTTCTTCCTGACCGCCGCCAAACTGTCGCCCGCGGACGCGGACAGCGACCTCGACGTGTATGACGCCCATGTCTGCTCCGCGGTCGCGCCGTGCCCCGTCGCGCAGGCGAGCCTACCGCCGGCCTGCGCAGCGGTCGAAGCGTGCAGGGCCGCGGGGTCCTCACAACCGGCCACCGGGAGCGCCCTGCCGACCGCGACATCGGTCGCGCCGGAAGGCAACGTCGCACCGCCGCCGCCCGCCAAGGCGAAGAGCGCGGCGCAGGTGAGAGCAGAAAAACTTGCAAAGGCGCTGAAGGCCTGTCGCGCGAAACGCAACAGACACAAGCGCGAGGCTTGCGAATCGCAGGCCCTCAAGCGATACGGACCGATCAAAGCCGGTCATAGCAAAGCCAAGAAGGCAGGGCGCGGCGCCAGGAGGGGAAAGTGATGCGGTCGATCAAATGGATGCTGGTGTGGACGTTCGTGTCGCTCTCGGCGCTCGGGTGGATCGCTGCTCCGTCTGCGTCTGCGCTGTCGCCGTGGTGGCATGTGACGTCCAACATGAGGCCGGAGGTGCTGCACGAAGAAGGCACGATCGTCTCGCAGGCCTTGAACGTGGGAGACAGGCCTGCGGGGGGTTCGATCACGCTCACCGAGACGCTGCCTGCGGGGGTGACCGTCGCGAAGATCGAAGTCGCGCCGGGCGAACTGGAACCGGAGGTGACCTTCGACGTGTTGGCGGCGTCCCCCGGGCTGGGCGCTCACGAAGAACGACGATTCAATCTTGGCGAACCGGGATTCGGCCCTGGGCAGGAACACGGGTTCGAACATGCCTGCACCGAACCGAAGGCGCGGGAGGTCCGCTGCGTTTACGACGCCGAAAGCTTTGCCTCGGTGGCGCCTTATGAATTCCTCGAAATGGGTGTGGCGGTGAAAGCGGAAGAAGGGGCGGCTTCGGGATCGGCCCGGGTGGAAGTCTCAGGAGGCGAAGCGCCCTCTGTGCACATGGAACGGGAGCTGCCCGTCGGCGACGCGGCGCCCTCGTTCGGCGTCGAAGAATCCTCGTTTTCGTCCGCGCTGGAAGAAGAAGGCGGCAGGGCCGACGTGCAGGCGGGCTCGCATCCTTTTCAGCTGACGACCTCGCTGGCGTTCAACCAGGGTGCGGACCCGCTCAAACCGCCGGCGCTGGCGCGGGACCTGCAGTTCACCCTGCCCGCGGGCCTGGTGGGCAACGCGAGCGCGATCGCGCAATGCAGCGACGCGGACTTCAGGCATCTGCAGGGTGGGATCGTGGACATCTGCCCGAACGACACGGCCGTCGGGGTGGCGACGCTGACGATCGACGAACCCATCTTCGGCGGGGTGCAGACGATCTCCATCCCAGTCTTCAACCTGGCCCCGGAAAGGGGCGAGCCGGCAAGATTCGGCTTCGAGTACGTCGGCACGCCGGTGACGATCGATCCGTCTGTCCGTACGGGCCGCGACTACGGCGTGACGGCCAGCATCAGCAACATCACCGAGCTCGCCAACGTGATCGCGAGCACGGTCACGTTCTGGGGCGTGCCAGGTGCGTCCAGCCACGACGAATCGCGGGGCTGGGGCTGCTTGGCCAACGAGCACTGGGCGAGCCAGGCGGGCCTGTCGTGCACGCCGATTGCGGAAAGCCAGCCGAAGCCGTTCCTGACGCTGCCGTCGTCCTGCTCGACGTCGTTCACGACCACGGTCAAGGGCAGCTCCTGGCCGCTGAAAGTCAACGGGGCGCCAGAACCGGTCAGCATCCCGCTTCCCGAAACGAGCTACTCGCTGCAGGACGAATTCGGCCGGGTGTTGGGTGTCACCGGCTGCGACGAGCTGTCGTTCAGCCCGTCGATCGCGGTGGCACCGGAAGCGCGCGACGCGAGCACGCCGAGCGGTTTGACCGTCGATGTGCGCGTGCCCCAGGAAGCCAGCGAAGGCGCGCTGGGCCTGTCCAGCTCGGACGTCAAGGGCGTGACGGTCGCGCTTCCCGAAGGCGTCACCGTCAACGCGGCGGCGGCCGGCGGCCTGCAGGCATGCTCGGAGTCGCAGATCGGCTTTGAAGGACAGGAATCGTCGACGGGGACAGATCTCTTCACGGCGGGTCTGCCGTCGCCGTTCTGCCCGGAAGCGTCGAAGGTGGCGACCGTGAGGATCAAGTCGCCGCTGCTGCCCGCGGGGCAGTTCGTCGAAGGCGCGGTGTATGTGGCGGCGCAGACCGAAAATCCCTTTGGATCGCTGATCGCGATGTACATCGTCGCCGAAGACCCGATCTCGGGCATCCTCGTCAAGCTTCCGCTGGACGTGTCGCTGAACGGCGAAACGGGCCAATTGACCTCGACGCTTCAAGACTCGCCGCAGCTACCATTCGAAGAAGCAGAATTCCACTTCTTCGGGGGGCCGCGCGCACCGCTGGCGACGCCCGCGCATTGCGGCACGGATACCACGAACGCTTCGTTTGCGCCCTGGTCGGGCAACCCGACGGTCGACTCCTCGTCGAGCTTTCAGATCACGGCGGGCCCGAACGGCACGTCGTGCCCGAGCACGCTGCCGTTCGCGCCGACGTTCGCCTCGGGTACGGCGAGCTTCGACGCGGGGGCCTTCAGCCCACTGACGGCCTCGCTCTCTCGCGAAGACG
Source organism: Solirubrobacteraceae bacterium (assembly GCA_035602785.1). GTDB lineage: Bacteria > Actinomycetota > Thermoleophilia > Solirubrobacterales > Solirubrobacteraceae > Palsa-744. The sequence continues at coordinate 1,606 of DATNLQ010000245.1, read as the reverse complement.
GAGAACAGCAGATCCAAACGCTGCAATTGCACTACCCGCCAGGCGTGTCGGGGTTCCTCACGGGAGTCGCGCTGTGTCCCGAAGCGCAGGCCAATGCGGGAACGTGCGGCGCGGAAAGCCGGATCGGGCACACGAGCGCAAGCATCGGCGTGGGCAACGAACCGTACACCGTCACGGGCGGCGAAATGTTCCTCACCGAAGGCTATGAGGGCGCCCCGTTCGGGCTGTCGATCGTGACTCCCGCCGTGGCTGGCCCGTACAACCTCGGCAATGTCGTGGTCCGTGCGAAGCTGCAGATCGACCCGTTCACCGCCGCTGTGACCGTGACGACGGGCTCGATTCCACACATCCTCGACGGCATTCCCCTGCAGATCAGGAACATCAGCGCCACGATCGATCGCGCCGGGTTCTCGTTCAACCCGACCAACTGCAAGCCCATGGCCATCACCGGAACCGTCGGCAGCGTCGAAGGAGCGACATCTCCGGTGTCGGAGCCGTTTGAGGTGGCCAACTGCGCGACGCTCAAGTTCGCACCCAAGTTCGAGGTGTCGACCTCGGCCAAGACCAGCAAAGCCGACGGAGCGAGCCTGACCACGAAGATCTTCTATCCGCCGACGCCACCCGGCAGTCAGGCGACCGACTACGCGAGCATCGCCAGCGCGAAGGTCGACCTGCCCAAGCAACTCCCGTCGCGGCTGACCACACTCCAGAAGGCCTGCCTGGCCTCCGTGTTCGAAGCCAACCCCGCGGATTGTCCGGCCGCGTCGATCGTCGGCCACGCTCGAGTCATTACGCCGCTGCTGCCCGTACCCTTGACCGGGCCGGCCTACTTCGTATCCCATGGAGGCGAAGCATTCCCCTCGCTCACCATGGTGCTGCAGGGCTACGGCGTCACCATCGACCTCGTCGGCTCGACGCTGATCAAGAAGGGCATCACGAGCACGACGTTCAAGAGCACCCCAGATGCACCGCTCACGATGTTCGAACTGACCTTGCCCGAGGGCAAGGACTCGGCGCTGGCCGCAAATGGCAATCTCTGCAAGGCCAAGCTCGACATGCCAAACGTATTCAACGCACAGAACGGGCTCAGCCTCCGCGAGACGACGAAGATCACAGTGACCAACTGCCCCAAGGCCAGCAAGGCCAAGCACGCTGCCAAGAAGAGCAGGAAGTGAGGTCCGGCCAGCTGCGGGCTTTCAGCATTCCCCGCAGCGGGAGTCTCGCGGGCATTCGGGTTTGGCCAGGATCACCATTTCCGAGATCTCGCTGCGGCGCAGCTCGACAAGTCTTGCAGGCACCGGCTGGTGGCCCGGGCAGCTGTTTTCCCGTTTGACGAGGTAGACCCAGGTGGAGTTTTCGCCGACGTAGTAGCCGCCGATCAGGCAACGGTCGCGCGCTTCGGGTGCTTGGCGCGGGTACGGAGGCTTTCCGTCGGAGATGTCAGTGCAGGCGATGTTCAAGACCACCTGTGCGACCGGCAGCACGCCCGTCGTCTGCAGGGTGTCCGCGATGTCGAGCGCGCCGGCCGTGAGCGTGCTGAGCAGCATGATCGCGGCCACGAGCGGTCCCACGAGTGCCCATGTGTTGATCGAGCGGCTGGCGGCGT
>DATNLQ010000244.1:0-11831 GCA_035602785.1 Solirubrobacteraceae bacterium | reverse complement strand
CAAGCCCGGGCGGACCCTCGCGAGCAGCGGGGGCGAGTACCACGCGGGCGCCTCCCCCGCCACGAAGCCCTCGATGTCGGGCGTCTGCGGGCGCGCGCCGCCGAGCGCGTAGATCGCGACGCCGATCACGGCGCCGCCGAGAGCGAGCCCGAGACCGATCCACAGCGCGGTGCCGGTGCCGGCATCGAGGTTGCCGCCGACGGTCGCGGCGAAATGGGCGAAGATCGGCGCGATCATGAAAGCCGCGACCGCCCGCATCAGCTCGACGATCGCGAACACGCGCTGGAGGCTGGCGGAGGGCAGCGAGAAGCCGGCGACGAACAGCGCGGGCGCGACTGTCGCGCCGAGACCAATGCCGGTCAGCCCCGAGCCGATCAGCGTGGCCGCTTCGCTCGACGGCACGTCGATGCGGAAGACCGCGATCCCAGCCGCGAGGAACACCATTCCCGCCAGCGGGAGGTAGTGAATCGCACGCCTGGTGATGACCACGCCAAGCAGGATCGCGGTGATCACCGCGCCCGCGACCTCCGGCAGATACAGCAGGCCCACATGTAGCGGCCCGTAGCGTCCGGCGAGTGCGCCTGCGGTTAGCGCGGTTGCCGACACCGATGCAGCTGCCGCGAACAGCGCCACCACGATCCCCGCGACCGGCATCGTGCTGGTCAGCATCAAACGGATCGTCAGCAGCGGCCGCTTCGCCCGGAACTGGTAGACGATCAGCACGACGATCGTTGCCAGACCGCCGAGCAGCGGCACAATGGTCTCGCCGTCGAGGAAGGGGTGAGTGAGCAGCTGCGAGGCGCCGAAGAACGCGGCCACGCAGCCGATGGCTGCCAGCGCGATCGCCGGCAGATCGCGCGGCGAGTCAGGATCGGCAGGCGGCGCATCGTCGAACGTCAGTACGGCCAGGACCAGCGCGCTGACCGCGATCGCGGCGATGACCCAGAACAGCGGCCGCCAGGCGTGAGACTGCGCCTGCAGTCCGCCGATCGCCGGCCCGAGGGCAACCGCCCCGAAGATGCACAGGTTCATGATCATCGCGGTGGTGCGCAGCTTGCTTGCTGGATAGCCGATCGCCAGCGGCGGCACGGCAGAGATCAGCAGCAGGCTCGTGCAAAGACCCTGCAGCACGTGGCCTGCGATGTACATGCCCGGATCCTGCGCCGTCGCCGCCAGCACCGACCCGATCACGAGCAGCGTGGCGTAGACGATCAGCATCCTGCGCTGCGGCAGGTGCTGGGCGAACTGGACCGCGAGCACCGTGCCAGCCGCGTAGGCGGCATTGGCAAGACCCGAGCTCAGGCTCATCGTCTGCAGGCTCGTGTGCAGCTGCTTGGCGATGATCGGCGTCAGCGGCCCAAGCGCCGCGGACAGAGCCAGGTAGGGAATCAGCGCGAACATCACCATGGCCGCGACCGCGGCATAGCGGCCGGCGAGTGGTCCCTGGCGCATTAGCTATCGCTCATGTCTGTCGTGATGATGGAGTCCCGTCGCATTCGCTCAGCCCTGTCCGCGTCATCGGCGTTTTAGCAGGCGACGCCGTAGCGCAAGGATGCCTGCCTGGGCTCCCGGCTCGAGCACGACGGGCAACGAATCGCCGCGCCGACAAAGCGCTCCCGCTCGATCAGCGCGCCGATCGAGCCCGACCTGCGGAGCGTTGCGCCGAGCGCCGGGGGCGCTGTCGTGCCCCACGCGTCCGTGGCGTGCGCCGGACTTGGGCGAGGCGATCGTATGGGAAGGCTGCGACAGGGCGCGCACCGGCTCGCGGTATCGGTCGACGTCCCCACTCGGCGGCGAGCGCGAACTCGATCAGCCTGTCGAAGTACAAGCGCAGCGGCGTCGGCGCGATGCCGGCTCGGCGCAGCGCTACTCGGGAGCGACGATCGTCGTAGGTGGCAGCGATCGCGAAGTACGGGAAGTAGACCTCGCTGCGCATGAGAGCTCGGCGCCGGCGCTCGTCACGACTGGTTGCGACGAGCAGCGGGTGCATCACGTTGCGGTACACGCCGGGTGCAATCAGACGCGGCGCGTGGCGCCCGAAGCGCGCGCACGCCAGCTCGATCAGCTCGCCGACGCTGCTCGCATCGGCGCTCGCGGTGAGGTGGTAGGTGCCATCCTGTGCCTCGGGAATCCTGCTCAGCTCGAAGATCGCGTCGGCGACGTAGTCGACCGACACCACGTCGACCGGAGCGTCACTGCGTGCGGGCAGCGCGCGGTAGGCGCCGCGCGAGAACGCACGCAAGGGCCAGTAGAGCACGTTGAATGACGCGGTCCAGCCGCTGTCGCACTCGCCGACGACGATGCTCGGCCGCAGCACGGTGATCGGCAACCATGCACGGTAGCTGCGCACGAGTAGCTCGGCCTCGAACTTCGACTGCTCGTAGGCATTGCGAAAGCGCTGGCCGACATCGAGGTCGTCCTCGTTGAATCGTCCAGAGTGTTCCCCGGCGACGTATGCGGTCGAGATGTGGGACAGGCGCCGCAGGCCGCCACGCGATTGGCAGTGCTGGGCGAACTCGAGCACCCGTCGTGTGCCGTCCACGTTGATAGCCCGCGTGGCCTCGAGGCCCAGCTCAAAGGACACGGACGCGGCGCTGTGCACGATCTCGTTTATCCGCTCGGCAAGTTGATCGCGCCTGTTGGCGCGCAGGCCCAGACCGGAATGCGTGATGTCGCCGCGAACGGCCACCACGCGCTTGCGGTAGGGATGACCGGCGCCGAACAGCGACCGCAGCGTGTCCTGCACGCGGCCCGCGGCCTCACGAGCGTCGGCTCCCCGCACGATCACGTACACAGGACGATCGCTGCGCTCCAGGTAGCGGGCAAGCAGCTCCATGCCGAGGAACCCCGTCGCTCCCGTCAACAGCACACCGTCAGATCGCTCAGCTGTCGTGATTCACACAGTGTGCCCGCGGTGAGCCATTGGCAAACAGCTGATAACCGAAATAAAACAGCCGGGATCAGCGCAGCTCGACGGTCGCAAGCGGAGCATGCTTTGCGATCAGCTCGAAATCCGAATCCTGGTGCAGTAGCTGACAGCCGGTCCTGATGGCCAGCGTAGCGATGAGGCAATCGGGGAGCCGGCGAACTGTCGTACCAGCGGACCGGCAGTCGCGGTAAAGACGGGCAGCGACTTCGTGATCGGAAGGCTCCCGCACGCGTAGCAGCAGGCAACGGCCGAGCAGTCGGCTCAGCTCGCGCGCGTGGCGCGCATCGCGGGCGCCCGCGAGGACCTCCAGGATCACGATGCCGGTCGTCGCCAGCTGCTCCTCTGATTCGATGGCTTGACGAAGGCGACGGTGGGCGGGGCTGCCGGTCGCCCGCTGAAACTCGATCCAGGCCGAGCTGTCGACGAGGATCACGACGCGCGTGGCAGCCAGCCGTCGCGCAGCTCGTCGAGATCGCCATGCCAGCCAGTGCCCTCCATGGCGAGTGCCTCTTCGCGCGTCATCGGCTCCAGATCGAGCCGCCGCAGGGCGAGATCCACCGCGGCGCGCTTGGTCGAGACGCCATGGCGGCGCATCACTCGCTCGATCAGCGCCTCGTCAATGTCGATGTTTGTGCGCATGTGTGTATAGGATACACCAATGCGCCGGGCTTGCTATCGCCGATGGCTACTCCAGCCACCGTTTGACCGCGTGCACGAGGCGAGCGCGATGCGGCGCTGGGCTGTTGCGAGCGGGTCCGTCCGCCGGGTCGAGAAAGATTCCATCATGTTGATTCCCGTCGTCATCTTTCTCTTGGCTGCGTACGCGGGAGTAATCGTTAGTTCTCGCTGGATCCCGGACCTCGCCGCGGGATCAGTGGGTGGCTTGGCGTTCTTCCTGGTGTGCGGGCTCGTGGGCGCTGCGACTGGGCTGCTGAGCACGCATATCTATATCGTCGTCGAGGAGCTCAAGCATCTGCCCAGCCCAGCAAGTCAAGGTGAAATCGTCGCAGGGTTCCTTCGCAACCTCTCCTTCGAGCTCGGTTCCCTGCTGGGCTTCGCCGGTGTCGTGTACCTACTGGCGCCTGCACCCGAGATAGACGCAGAGCTCGAGGCCGAGCTTGTGACCTGAGCAGGACTCGGGCTGACCCGCTCAGCCACCGACTACAGCCGCCCGGACGCCTCGGCTGCCTGTTCTGCGTCGGTGAGCTGGCGCTCGACGAGGTCCAACCCGGACTCCCAGAAGCCGGGGTCGGTGAGATCCACGCCGACGATCGCGCCGATCTCCTCGGGGCTTTTGGAGCCGCCGGCGGCGAGCATCTCCAGATAGCGCGGCACGAGCTCTTGGCCAACCTCCTCGTAGCGCTCGTACACCGACAAGGCGAGCAGCTGCCCGTAGGCGTAGGCGTACACGTAGCCGGGGCTGTTGATGAAGTGCGGGATGTAAGACCACCACGTGCGATAGCCGTCGGTCACCTCGACGGAGTCGCCGAGCATCTCTTCCTGGCTGTCGGCCCACAGCTCGCCGAAGCGCTCGACCGACAGCTCGCCATGCTCGCGCCTGTTGGTGTGGACGAGCTCCTCGAAGCGATTCATGGCGACCTGGCGAAAGACGGTGGCGATCGTGTCCTCGAGGTTCTCGGCGAGCAGCGCCAGGCGCGAGGCGGGCGATGAGTCCTCGGCCAGCAGGCGCCCGAAGACGATCGTCTCGGCGAAGACAGACGCTGTCTCGGCGAGCGTCAGCGGCGTGCTCTGATGGAAGATCCCCTGGGGGCCGGCGAGCGCGAAGTGGACGCCGTGGCCGAGCTCGTGCGCGACCGTGAGCACGTCGCGCCGGCGCGCGGTGTAGTTGAGCAGTACGTAGGGAAACACGCTGGGCACGGCCGCGGCGCAGAAGGCTCCGCCGCGCTTGCCCGGGCGCACGGGCGCGTCGATGCGCCGCTCGTCGAAGAAGCGCCTGGCCAGCGTGCCCAGCTCGGGAGAGAACGACGCGTAGCAGTCGAGCACGATCTCGCGCGCCTGCGCGAATCCGAACGTGGTCTCGTCCTCGGTGACAGCGGCCATGCGGTCGTAGTCGGCCAGCCGCTCCACGCCGAGCAGCCTGGCCTTCAGGCGATACCAGCGGCGGGGGATCTCATAGCGTCCGCGCACAGCCTCGATGAGCGCCTGCACGGACTCGTCGCTGGCCTCGTTTGCGAGGTTGCGCGCGGCCAGCCAGTGCGGATAGCTGCGCAGCCGGTCGTCGGTGGCCTTGTCGGCGAGCAGGGTGTTGAACAGAAACGCCCGCGTGCGCAGGCCGGGCGCCAGCGCCTCGGTGACGGCCTGCGCGGTGCTGCGCCGGATGTCTCGATCCGCCAGTGCAAGGCGGCTGAGCGCGACATCGAGGGCCACCCTCTCGTCTGCGCCGTCAGCGGCGGGCAGCTGAACCTCGATGGCGGAGCTGAGCTCCTCGAACAGGCGTGTCCACGCGCTCGCGCCGGTGAGCGCCTTCTCGGCGAGGATCTTCTCCTCGGGCTCTGACAGCAGGTGGTCGCGATAGCGGCGCAGGTTGCGCAGGTGGTGGGCGCAGAAGTCGAGGCCATCGCCGGCCAGCAGCTCCTCGGCGCGCTCGTCGGGCAGTGCCGCCCACTCCAGCTCGAAGAACAACAGCGTGGTCTGCAGCGCGGTCTCCTGCTCCTGGACCCACTGCAGCAGCGCCCCGTTGGCGGGGTCGGCGGTGTCGGTGGAAAAGCGCAGCGCCGCGTAGTAGCCGCCGCGCCCGACCAGCTCATAGATGGCGGCCAGCTCGCCCATCGCCTCGCGCAGGCCCGCGCTGTCGAGCTGCGCGAGCTTGCCCGCGTAGCTCGCGGCGAACGCCTGCGCGCGCTCGAGCGCATGGCCCATCCGTCGCTTGACCCCCGCTTCACCCTCCCCGTCGACGAGCGGTTCGAGATCCCAGGCGGTCTGCTGGAGCTCGGGGTCCTCGGTGGGCTCGGCGGACGCTGTGGCAGCCATCGCGCAGGAGCTTAGCGGCGAGCGTCGCAGGCCAGGGGTCCAGAATGTGCTGGACGCGATGAACGCTCTCTACCGGCGCCCACGCACCGCAACGCTGCTCTCGGTCGCGATCGCCGTGGGGACGGCGCTGGCGATCGCGGCCTCGGACAGGCCGAGGGCGCTGTGGCGCGGGATCGAGCGGATGCAGCCGGTGTGGCTGCTGGCGGCCCTCGGGTTCGAGCTCGCGGCGTACGTCGGCTATGTGCTGGCCTATCGCGCGACGATCCTCGCTCCCGGCCGGCCGCGACTGTCGCTCATGCTCACCATCCGGCTGGTCGTCGCCGGCTTCGGGCCGTTCGTGGCGCTGGGAGGCTTCTCCTTCGACCGCCACGCACTCAGCGCGCTCCACCGCAGCACCCGCGAAGCGCGCCGTCAGGTGCTCGCGCTCGGCGTGATCGAGTATCTCCTGCTCGCGCCGGCGGCGTGCGTGTGCGCGCTGTACCTCCTGCTGGCCTCCCGCGCGGCCTCGCCCTGGCTGACGCTGCCGTGGGTCTTCGGCGTGCCCCCCGGGTTCGCGCTCGGCTGGTGGGCCACCCAGCCGCGCATCATCGAGCGCCTGCAGCGCTCGGACGGACGCGTCGGGCGCTGGGTGTGCGACCTGCTGCTAGGCGTGAAGGTCCTGCGTGACGTCGTGCTGCGCCCGCTGGAGCGTCCGTGGGCGCTGCCGGGCATGGCCCTGTACTGGGCCGCTGAGATCGCCTGCCTGGCCTTCGCGCTGCGCTGCTTCGGGGTCGTGCTGTCGGTCCCCGCGCTGGTCGTGGCCTATGCCACCGGCTATGCGGCCAGCCGCCGCTCGCTGCCACTCGGCGGCGCCGGCATCACCGAGGCGCTGCTGACGGTCTCGTTGATCGCCGTCCACGTCCATCCCGCCAAGGCCCTGCTAGCGGTCGTCGCTTACCGGCTGGTCAACTTCCTGGCGCCGATGCTGCCCGGGCTGCTCGCCCACTCCTCGCTCGTGTCCGTGATCGAGGAGCACGCCCGTCAGGAGGAGGTCGAGCCGCGCATCGGCGGGGCCTGAGCGCGGCTACTCGCCCGCGAGCGCCTGCAACAGGTCCAGACGCGCCGCGCGGCGCGCAGGCAGTTGCGCGGCGATCAGCCCAGCCAACGCGGCGACCACGAGCAGCACGATCAGCGTGCCGACCGGGATCGACTGCACGTAACCAGAGCCCGACAGGGCAATGGTGGTGAAGAGGATCGCACCGACCACGCCGATCACCAGCCCGAAGACCGCGCCGATCAACGCGGTGATCACCGACTCGTAGCGGATCATCTGGCGCACCTGGCGGCGCGAGGTGCCGATCGCGCGCAGCATGCCCAGCTCGCGCGTGCGCTCGTAGATCGACAGGATCAGCGTGTTGACGATCCCGAACAGCGACACGATCACCGACAGCGCAAGCAGCACATAGATCAACGCGAGCAGCGTGTTGATCTGATTGGCCTGGTCCTGCTTGAACTGCGCGGCGGTGCGCGAGCGGACCTGTGGAAGGTAGCGTGCGAGCAGCCTGTCCACGACCGGCTGGACCTGCGAGTTGCGCACGCCCGGCGCGTAGGTGGCAAAGTCCAGGTCGTCTTCGCGCTGCCCGAAGGCAGCCCGCGCGAGCGGCAGGCCAATCGTCAGATCACCCAACAGGCGCGCGTTGTCGTTGGCGATTCCCAGGACCATGAGCGACACGTGCTGTCCGGTGGGGGTGAGAACGGAGACGGCCTGGCCCACCTTCAGATGGTGGGAGCTCGCGTAGCCCTTGGTGAGCACTGTGCCTGTATTGCCCAGTGCCAGCAGCGTTGCATTCGAGCCCTGCTTCCATTCGACCCGGTAGGCCCGCTCGAACGTGCTCGGTTCGATCGCGGTGATCGACGCATTGCTCGAGCTGCCGTGCAGACGCCCGACGGTGAAGTCGATCGGCGTCACGCTCGCGACGCCGGGGATGTGGCGCAGGACCACCGCGACGAGCGCGGGGATGCCTTGTTCGCCGCCCGGCTGGGAGTTCTCCAGGATCAGGTTGCCCGCGAACGAGCGGCTGACCGACTGGTCGATCGTGGCCTTGGTCCCAGCGGCGAGCACGGCGACGAAGGTGACCAGCGCCAGGCCCACGGTGAGCGCCGCCGCGGTGATCAGCGTGCGCCCCGGCTGGCGGATCGAGTTCTCCCGCGCGAGGCGTCCGGTGATCCCCCGCCACGCGACGAGCGAGCCGATCGCGCGTGCCAGTGCGCGCGTCAACCGATAGCGCCTGCCGCGCGCCCGCTGGCGCAGGCGCACGATCAGCAGGGCGACGCCGATGGCGGCCGTGATCGCGATGGTCGCGGTACCCGCGCCCTGGGCGACCGCAGCCACGAGGCGAACGACGATCAGCACCAGGAGCACCGGCACGGCATACCGCCCGCGCGTGATGGACGTGCGCGGGGGGATCTCCACACCCTCGCGCATCGCCGCGAGCGGCGGCACCCGCGTGGCGCGCAGCGCGGGCGGCAAGCCGGCGAGCACGGTCACGATCGTGCCTACGAGCAGCGACACGACGATTGTGCGCGTCTCCAGCACGGTGCCGCTGTCGGGCAGGTCGGCGCCGAACGCCTTGAACAGCTGGTCGAGCGCAGGGGCGAGCGCGATCCCGCCGAGCAGACCGAGCACCGCGCCCACGACGCCCAACAGCAGGCCTTCGACGACAACCGACTGCATGATCTGCAGCCGCGAGCCGCCAAGCGTGCGCAGCAGCCCAAACTCGCGCGTGCGCTGGGCGACCGTGATGGAGAACGTGTTGAAGATGATGAACGCCCCGACCACCAGCGCGACGTAGGCGAACACGAGCAGGAACGTGCGCAGGAAGCTCAGGTCGCTTTCCAGTTCCGCGGACTCGGTCGCGGCCTGCTGCGCTCCGGTCTGCACTTCGACCGCCGGCGGCAGGACCGCGCGGACACGGCCGCGCAGCTGGCTGGGCGTCACGCCCGCCTTGGCGGCCACGTCGATCTGGTCAAAGCGTCCCTGCTCGCCGACCACGCGCTGGGCCTCCGCCGGTATCAGCAGGGCTGCGCCGGCGCCCCCGAAGGACTGCCCGCCACCGAACTTGATGATGCCGACGATCGTGTAGCGCTTGGCCGGCACGGAGCCCGCGATGAGCATCTGCTCGCCGAGCTTCAGGTTCGCGCGTTCGGCGGTCGCTTCGTCGATGGCCAGCTCGTCAGCGCTCGTGGGAAAGCGACCGCGGACGGCGTTGAAGGACTCGAAGCGCTTGGGCAACTCCGAGGACACGAACTGCGGGGCCCCGCCGCTCGTCAGGCGTTTGCCGTTTACCCGCAGGAACGTGGCCGGCGAGAAGATCGACCCGGCTGCTTCGGCCACGCCGGGCGTCGCACGCACCCGCGCAAGCGTCTGCTCGCTGATCGGCGACGTTTCTGGGCGCACGTTGCTGCCCAGTGTCTTGGTCGGCGTGATCACCACGTCGTGGCCGCGGTTGGCGGTCTGGAAGATCCCCGCGAAGGATTGGTCGATCGTGTCGGTGAGGATGTACGTGCCGGCCATCAGCGCCACCCCCAGAGCGATCGCGATCGCTGTCAGCGCGACCCGCAGCTTGCGCTGCACAAACCCTCTGAGCACGAGCTTGAGCACTACCCCACCGACTTCATCAGGTCCAGCGCCTGCTCGGCCGTGACCGCATCTCCGTCATGCACGATGCGCCCGTCGGCGAGCAACAGCAGCCGGTCGGCGAAGGAGGCCGCGTTGGCATCGTGCGTGACCATCACGACCGTCTGGGAGAAGTCGTCGACGGCGTGGCGCAGCAGCTCCAGGACGTCGTTGGACGCTTTCGAATCGAGGTTGCCGGACGGCTCATCGGCGAACACGACCGACGGGCGCGAGATCAGCGCGCGCGCCACGGCAACGCGCTGCTGCTGGCCGCCGGAGAGCTCGGCGGGACGGTGGCTGAGCCGATCGCGGATGCCGACGGTGTCGATCAGGCGATCGAACCACTCCCGGTCGGGCTTGCGCCCGGCGATCGACAGCGGCAGCAAGATGTTCTCTTGCGCGTTGAGCACGGGCAGCAGGTTGAACGTCTGGAAGATGAAGCCGATGCGCTCGCGCCGCAGTTGGGTGAGGTCGCGGTCGCCGAGCGTGGTGAGCTCCACGCCGGCGATGCGCACGGTGCCAGAGGTCGGCCGATCGAGGCCGGCGAGGATGTGCATGAGCGTCGACTTGCCCGACCCCGACGGGCCCATGATCGCCGCGAAGCGACCTTCGGGAAAGCCGACGCTGACGCCCGCCAGGGCATCGACCGCCGCTTCGCCCTCGCCGTAGCGGCGCCGAAGGTCGGTCGCTTGGACGATTTCCGCATGACCCGCGCTGCCGTCGTTGACGCTCGTGTTCACGGCCACAGACTCTAGTTATGCTCGATCGGCCGGCGGGCTGAGGCGCGATTGCCGGCCACCATGCGATCCGGGGCGACGTCCGGAAGGAGTCCTAGCATCGTCCGCCCGATGCATCAGACGAGCCCCACGGTCTTCCTCATCGCCCGCCCATCGATCGACGTGGAGGGCATGGGCGGCTACCTGCGCGATGTCGGTGGCGAGTCGTGGCTGGAAGGGCGTCTGCGGGAGGGCACAGGTGAGCCCAACAGCGGCGAGCTGTTGGTCGAGTTCGCCGGTCGGGCCTGCTATCGCAGCTGGGAGCCTGGCCTGAACCCGAACGTCACGAGGGTGCGCACCGACCAGCGCGAGTACTTCGCCAACATCCTGCGCTCGGCCCATGGCAGCGTCCTCGAGCACGCGAACTACAGTTTGATTATCCGGAATTGTTCAAGGGTTTTTACTCATGAGCTTGTTAGGCATCGTGCCGGCTCGGCCTTCAGCCAGGAGAGCCTGCGCTACGTGCGCCTGACGGACATCGGCTTTCGCATTCCCCCCGCCCTGGAGCCGGTCCGCGAGCAGGTGCTGTCGATCGTCGAGCAGCTGGAGGAGTTCCAGGTCAGCGCCGCCAAGGAGCTGGGGATCGATGCGGATGGCGTGCCGTTCCATGTCAAGAAGGAGGTCACCTCCGCGCTGCGTCGGCTCGCGCCGATCGGCCTGAGCACGGACATCGTGTGGACGGCCAACGCGCGCACATTGCGGCATGTGATCGAGATGCGCACCGCCGAGGGCGCCGAGGAGGAGCTGCGCCTAGTCTTCGACAAAATCGCCCGCATGATGCAGGCCGAGGCGCCCGGCCTCTTCCAGGATTTCGCCCGCCACGACGACGGCTCCTGGGTCCCCGAGCACCGCAAGGTCTAGGACGACTGGTCAGGAGTCCATCGTGCGCGTGCGCCATGCGCCGAGAGCCAGAAAGACCGCCAGCCAGGCAAGCAGCACGAGCACGGCGAGGCCTGAAGACATCGTGACAGCCGTACCACGCCCGCCATCCATCGTGTGGACGGGGCTGAAGTGGACGATCGCCTGGCTGAGCACACCCTTGCGCACATTGCCCAGCACGCTGATGCTGGCGATCAGCGGGCTGGCCACGAGCTGCCACCCGATCAGCGCGGTGATTGAGGCGGGCTTGGAGGTCGTCAGCGAGGAGAAGCCGACTGCGACCACGCACAGAACGCCGGTGGCGAGCAGCGTGAACAGCAAACCGTTGAGAACGAGCGCGCCGTCGGGGGTGGGGAGGTTTGAGGCGAAGGCATAGCTGCCGATCAGGATAAGCACGTAGGCGGTTACCATCACCGACCAGCACACCGCCAGCGCAGCGGGAACTCGCGATGCGAACAGGGCCAGACGCGAGCGACCGGTCACGACGAGGTCACGGAAGACGCCCGCAGAAGCGTCGCCGGTGCCGGACTCGACACCGACCAGGATGGCTGCCAGCGGGCCGAAGAACAGACACAGCAGCCGCAGGCCGTCGATGTAGCCG
>DATNLQ010000243.1:0-8102 GCA_035602785.1 Solirubrobacteraceae bacterium | reverse complement strand
CGCGGGCCTCGGCGCGCTGGTGTTGCAGCGCGTCGGCGTCGCACGCGTGGCCGCCTCGCTGCTCGCCTCTAAGCCAGGCCTGCTGGCCGCGGGGCTGGCGCTGATGTGCGCTGCGATGTTCGCCCGTGCGATCTCCTGGCATGCGATCCTCGCCGCCTCGCCCACCTGGCGTCGCGCCAAACGGCGCGACGCCATGCAGGGCACCTTCATCGGCGTGCTCATGTCCGCCACGCTGCCCGCGCGCCTGGGCGAGCCCTCGCGTGCGCTGATCGTCGCCAGACGCCTCGGCCGCGCGCGCGAGACGCTGCCGGTGGTGCTCGGCACGATGGTCTCCCAGACACTGCTCAACCTGCTCGCCCTGGCCATTCTTGGCGGCGTCACGCTGTCCAGCGTCAGCGTCCTGGACGGACACGACCGCGCGCTGCTGCTCGTCGCGCTCGCCCCGCTGGCCGCACTGCTCGCGCTCGCGCTCGTGCCCGTCCTGGTCCCGCCCGCCGCCGTCTCGCGCTCGCGTCGCCTGCAGGCCCTGCTCGCCGGCCTGCGTCGCTCGCTTCTGCGCCTGCGCGACGGCCTGCAGGTGTTTGCCCAGCCGCGCGCCGCCGCACTGGCCAGCGCCGCCCAGCTCGGAGCCTGGGCGCTTCAGTGGCTGTCCTGCTGGCTGTTGCTGATGGCCCTCGGCCTGGACTCCCACGCCGGCGTTGGTGCGGCCGCAGGAGTCCTGTTTGCGGTCAACGTCACCGCGGTCATTCCCGCCACCCCCGCCAACGTCGGCGTCTTCCAGGCCGCCTGCGTTGCCGTCCTCGCCGGCGCCTACCACGTGTCCACCCCCGACGCGATCGCCTACGGCATCGTCCTGCAGGTCGTCGAGGTGGCCACCGCGCTGATCATGGGCTTGCCCGCGCTGCTCAACGAGGGGCTGTCCTGGCGCGATGTGCGCCTGCGCACGATGAATGCCTCGCCTGTGCGACTCGGCCCCCTTCCGGTCGCCGCCGGCGGCCTCGGTCGTGCGGCTGGGGCTGGGCAGGGCAGTGGGGGTAGCGGTGCCGCTGGATAGGGGTAAACCCTTGACATTGGCGCCATAGAGCGTATACACTCGGCGCCTACCGCGTGAGAGGGGCGCGGAGCATGATTGGGGAGAGCGGCCCGAGATGGGCCCGGGACCATCGGATCTGGGGGCGGCCGCTCGCGCGCAGCCGCATGCACCCGGGCGAGTAAGCGCCTCGTCCGGGTGCATCGCCGCGCCCAAGGAATCCGCCGGGGCGCGGGGTATCAAGAGGCGATGACAGACGCCTGGGTCTACATGCTGCGCTGCGCCGACGGCACGCTGTACACCGGCTGGACCACCGACGTGCAGCGGCGCCTGAGTCGCCACCGCGCGGGCACCGCAAGCCGCTATACCGCCTCGCGCCTGCCTGTGGAGCTCGCGCTCGCACTGCCCATGTGCGACCGCAGTCAAGCCATGCGCGAGGAGGCTCGCATCAAGGCGCTCGACCGTGCGGCCAAGCTCGCGTTCATCGCCGAAAGTCCTCAGAGCGAGCCCGCTCAGGCGCCGATCTCCGGTTGAGCAAGCAATTGCATATTTAGAGTTTTTGTCCAGTCGGTCGATACACGTGGCGTGGGGAATCCGACGGCTGGCACCAGGGAAGTCAAGCGCATGCAACCCGTCTTCGGTGAGCGCTGATGGCCGGCGAGAAGATCGCCGCCCGGCGTCGTTCGCCGCATCCCCCTCGTCGCGCCGGCCGCTCGGTCACCGGCGCAAACGCCCGCGCCGGCTCCACGACCGAGCTGTCGCGCCAGCGCCCCACCAGGGTGCTCGAGAAGGTCTCAGAGCTCCTGCTCGAAGAGGTCGCCGAGCGCTTCCAGCTTGGCTCACCGCCGCCCGCCGCAGGCAGCCCGTGACACCCCCCGACCCCGACAGCCATCGATGACCGCAAGCACCGCGACACTCCAGGACGCCTCCCCCGTCGCCGCCGGCGCCGGCGATGAGGTCGGCCTGCTCGCCCGCACCGCCTGGTGGCTGTATGTCCTGGCCGTCGCGCTGCTCACGGGCGCCTATCTGCTCGCCCACTATCTCGGGCCGAGCTGGCTCAACAGCGGGCCCGTATACAACCTCATCGGCGCTAGCACCGTGGCTGTGCTGCTGTTCGGCGCCAGGCGCTGTGAGCCGCAGCGGCGGCTACCCTGGCAGCTGTTCGCGCTCGGCCAGGGGCTGTTCGTGGTGGGCGACATCCTCGCCTACAACTACGGGCGCCTGTTCGGAGGCACGCTGCCCTCGCCCTCGATCGCCGACCCCTTCCACCTGGCCTTCTATCCGCTGCTGGTCGTCAGCCTGCTGCTGCTGCTGGGCGAGCGCAACTACGCCCGTGACCGGGCCGGGCTGATCGATGCGCTGATCACCACCGTCGCGCTTGCCAGCCTGGCATGGGTCTACTTGATGGCGCCCTACGCAGACGACCCCACGTTGTCGCTGCCCACCAAGCTCGTGTCGATCGCCTACCCGACCATGGACATCCTGATCCTGGCCGTCGTCGCGCGCGCCGCCGCCTCCAGCCATCGCCGCGAGCCCGCGCTGACATTGCTGTTCTTCGGCACCGTTGCCCTGCTGCTCACCGACGCGCTGCACGGCTGGCAGCTGCTGCACGGCGGATATCACACGGGCGGCCTGTTGGACGGCGGCTGGGCCGCCTTCTACGCGCTGCTCGGCGCCGCCGCCCTGCACCCGTCGGTGCGCCTAGAGCCCGAGGATGCCCCCGAGCCCGACGGGCGCCTGACGCGCTCGCGCCTGGCGCTGCTCACCTGCGCGAGCCTGACCGCGCTGCTGATCATCGTCGTGCGCGAGGCTGCCGGCGACTCCCTCGACATCGACGTGCTGATCGCAGCCTCGGGGATCATGTTCGCGCTGGTCATCGCGCGCATGGCCGGCATCGTGCGGCGAAACGAAGAGGTCACCAGCCGGGAGGCCGCGCTGCGCGCCGAGCTCTTCCAGGCCGAGCTCGAGCACCGTGCCTTCCACGACGAGCTCACCGGCCTGCCCAACCGCGCGCTGTTTCGCAACCGTGTAGAGCATGCCCTGGCCGGGCGCCGCCGCGAGCGCCTGCCCGTGGCCGTCCTATTCCTCGACGTCGACGACTTCAAGAACGTCAACGACAGCCTCGGGCACGCCGCCGGCGACGAGGTCCTCGAAGAGGTTGCTCGGCGCCTGCAGGACTGCATGCGCCCGGTCGACACGATCGCCCGCCTGGGCGGCGACGAGTTCGCGATCCTCGTGCACGACGCCGAAAGCGAGCTGCACTCGATCGAGATCGCCCAGCGGGCCCGCAACGCGCTGGAGGTCCCGATCGCGCTGGAGGGCAGGGAGATCACGATCGTGGCCAGCATCGGCATCGCCTTCAGCGATCAGGGCATGGTCTCCGCCCAGGACGCCGAGGAGCTGCTGCGCAACGCCGACGCTGCCATGTACATAGCCAAGGAGAGCGGCAAGGGCGACTACCGGGTCTTCCAGCCGGAGATGCACGCCAAGGCGCTGGCCCGCCTGGAGCTCAAGACCGACCTGCAGCGAGCGCTCGACGCCGGCGAGTTCACGCTGCGCTACCAGCCGATCATGGACCTGCTCAAGGGCGACATCGGCGGCATGGAGGCGCTGATCCGCTGGGAGCACCCCGTGCGCGGGATCGTCTCGCCGGCCGACTTCGTGCCCCTGCTCGAGGACACCGGCCTGATCGTGCCCGTCGGCTGCCACATCCTCATGGAGGCCTGCCGCTGGGCTGCCCACATGCAGCGCGAATGCCCGCGCAATCCGCCCCTGTCGATGGCCGTCAACGTGTCTGCCTTCCAGCTGCAGCGCCCCGAGTTCATCGCCGAGGTGCGCACCGCCCTGGCCGAGAGCGAGATCCCGCCCTCGAGCCTCACGCTGGAGCTGACCGAGAGCGTGATGATGCGCGACATGGAGCTCAGCCTGATGCGCCTGAAGGCGCTGCGCGCGCTCGGCGTAAAGCTCGCCATCGACGACTTCGGCACCGGCTACTCCTCGCTGAACTACGTGCGCAGGCTGCCTGTCGACATCCTCAAGATCGACCGCTCGTTCCTGGCCGACCCCAACCCCGAGGTCGCCGAGCTGACCGCCGCGATCGCCCAGCTGGCCCGCATCTTCAAGCTCAAGGCGGTCGCCGAGGGCATCGAGGACTCCTCTCAGCTGCAGCGCGTGCAGGCAATGCGCTGCGACTTCGCCCAGGGCTTCTACTTCGCCAAGCCGCTGTCGGCCGACGAGGTCCTCGCGATGGTCAGCTCCCAGCCAGAGCTGGTCAAATGGCCCGTCGAGTGGGCGCGGGTATGAGCGTCTGCGCTTGCGCGCGTGGCATTGACTGCACAGTGCGTCCGTGCTATTCCGCTGTTTCCGGATCCACCAGTTCGTCGCACAGGTCCTCGCCGGTGCCGATCCCAACTTTGGCCACCGTAACCACGGCCTTCTCCGGCAGCGAGACAAGCTCGGTTGCGAGGTCGGGGATGGCACACTCGTAGGCGTGAGCGAAATAGTCCGTTATTTCCTTATACCATTCGATGATTATCCGGTCGCGTTCTTCCTGATCGACCCGTTTATCCAGTTCCTTCAGCAAGTTGACCTGCAGGTGGCGTAGTTCCTTCACGCGCTGTTCGGCTTCGGCAAGTTCGTGGGCGAGCTGGTAGTTGCAGGACTTTTCTGCTTCCAGGCGCTGTTCGTGATCGTGGCGCTCTTCCCGGTCTGAGACCCCCAACCAGCCTTCCACGTCCTCGGCCCCCGCTTCGGCGAGCGACTTCAGCCCGGACGGGTCCTCGTAGTTGACGGGATCGTCCTGGCTGTAGCTGTAGGGCGCCAGGGTCGATGCCACAGCCGGGTCGACGCTCGTGAACTGTCCTGTCGACGGTTCGTAGGAGCGTGCCCGCAGATAAATCAGGCCAGTGTTCGCTTCGGTGTACTGCCCGTCGTATCCGAGCGATGTGGTGGCGGTCCCGGTCGAGGCGATGAGGTTGCCGTAGCCGCCGTATGTGAACGTGGCTTCGACTGCGCCCGTCGCGCCAGTCAGCACCCGCGTCGATCCCTGCTGGTCGTGGTGCAGGTAGAGGACCTTGTTTTCGCTGGAGATCTGCTCTGTGGGCTGTTCGCCCGGTCCGTAGATGTAGGAGTTGGTGGCGTCTGACAGCAGCAGCGGGAGTTGCGCCGCCGCGTCCCACGTCAGGTAGCTGGTGTGGCCCGATCCGCTCTGGGAGACGCGCAACCCGTCCCCGTTGTAGACGTAGGTCTCTTCGATTGGCTGGGTGGATCCTTCGCCTGGGCGGCTGATCGCGATCTGGTCGCCTGCCTGGTCGTAGCTGTAGGTCGTCGCCGGACCGCTGGCAGGGGTCGTTTTGGTGCGCTCGCCCTCTTCGTTATATGAGTAGGTGGTGCCCGTCGAGGTCGCGGTCAGCTCGTCAGCCGCGTTGAACGTGTCGGTGGAGGCCCCCACTTTCGTGAGGTTGCCAGCAGCATCGTATGCGTAGCTGGTCGCGCCCGCCGCGGTCAGCTGGTTGCTCGCGTCGTAGGTGAAGGCGGTTTTGGCTTCTCCCGGAAGGTCTTTGGTGACAGTTTTGGTCACCGTCCCGTTCTTGGCGCGTGTGTAGGTCAGTTGGGCGATCGTTTTTTTGCCCTTTTTCATCACCGTCTTGGTCAGTTCGTCGGCGTCGTTGTAGGTGTAGGCGTCTTCGTCTTCGCTTGCGTGTGGGAAGACCGTGGCCGTCTGGTTGGAGTCGGCGTCGTAGACGAACGTGGTCGTGTTGCCCAGCCAGTCGGTCGTGCTCTTCAGGCGCCCGTCCGCGTCGAAGGAGCGTATGACCGCTTTGCCGTTGGGGTAGGTGATCTTCGTCTGATCGCCATCCAGGTCGTATTCGTAGGCGGTGTGATCTCCGTGGCCGTCGATGGTTCCGGTGGGGCGGTCGAGCACGTCATAGGAGTAGGTCGTCGTGCCGCTGCCGTCAACCATCTTGGTGCGCTCGCCGTCTTTGTTGTATTCGTATTCGACGGTCGACGTTTTCCCGTCGGAATAGGTGGTCTTCGTGAGGCGCTCGTCCGCGTCGTAGGAGCGGGTCGTGGTCTTGCCTTCGGGGTTGGTTTCGGTCTTCAGGTTGCCGTTGACGTCGTAGGTCCGGGTGGCTTTGTGACCGAGCGGGTCGATCACTTCGGTGATCTGCTCCAGCGCGTTGTGTACATAGCTGGTCTTGTGGTGGTCGCCGTCGATGTTGGCGATCACTTCTCCAGCGGCGTCGTATTCGGTTTCCTTGATCGTGCCGTCGGCTTCGGTGACCTTCGTCGGCTCGTTGTCGCCGTCATATGTGTAGGTCGTGGTCTTGCCGTTCGCTTCGGTCGCGCTCGCCACCTGGCCGTCCGAGTTGTAGGTGGTTTTGGTGGTGTGTTTGAGCGGGTTGCTCGTAGCGATCACGCGCTCCTGCGCGTCCCGGGAGATGGTCGTCGTGAACTTGGACGCTACCGCGCCCGACTTGTTTCCGAGCGGGCTGACCGTGGAGATCGGGTTGGAGTCTTCGTCATAGGTCGAGGTGCGCTTGTTGCCTTCGGGGTCCGTTTCGCTCGTGCGGTCGCCGTCGGCGTCGTAGGTGTAGGTCCATTCGTGCCCCAGCGGGTCGGTCGTTGACATCATGTCGCCCGCGGCGTCATAGGTGTGCTTGGTCGTCTGGGTCTGGCTGCCCGGCGCTGGGCGTGATATTTCGATCGGGTTGCCGTGCGCGTTGCGCGTGATCGTCGTCGTCTCGCCGCCCGGCGTGGTTTCGCTGACCACTTCGTGCTGGCCGTTGTAGGTCCATTTGGTCGTGTCCCCGAGAGGATCGGTTTCGCTCGTGCGGTTGCCTTCGGCGTCGTAGGTGTAGGTCGTTTCGCCGCCTGCGGGGTCGGTGGTGGCGATCAGCTCTTCTTTGGCGTTGTATTCGGACAGCGTGGTCGCTTCCGATGGGGTTCCGGCGGCGCGCGTCACGCTCGTGGGCGAGCCGTCGTTGTTGAACTGCTCGACCGTGGTCGACCCGTTGGGTTCGGTGATGGTCGTCTCGGGCCCAGCGCTCGTGGTGGTGTATTTCCAGGCGCGTTTGCGCCCGGCGGCATCGGTCTGGGAGATGACGCGGTGTTGTGTGTCGTATTCGGTGGATTCGGTGTGATTGGCGCCTTCGATCTCGGAGGTCATCTGGTGGGACGAGTCGTAAGCGAATTTCCAGCGCGCGGTCGTTTCGCCGGGCTCGGTCACGCTCACCAGGTTGCCGTGTTCGTAGCCGTATTTGACCGTGTGGGACATCGGATCTGTGGCGCTGCTGACCTGCCCTTCCGTGTTGTAGGTGAGGGAGATCTTGCGTCCCGCCGTGTCGGTCATGTTGCTGAGCCGTCCCGCTTCGTTGTAGGAGAAGGTGAGGGAGTTGCCGTTGCTGTCGGCTTCGCTTGAGACCGGGGCCGTTCCTTCGGTGATCCTGAAGAATTTCAGTGGCCCTTCATGGCTTGACAGGTGCCCGGCGGTGTTGAACGTGAGGGTGCTTCCGCCAGGCAGGCGCACGATCAGCTGGTTGCCCGCTTCGGTCAGGGTGGACTGCACCAGAGGACCCGCCGTCCAACCGCCTTTAGCTTCCGATTTGGAGAAGAACACGGTGCTTCCGTTGTCTTGATGGACCGTCACCGATCCGCTGAAGCCGCTGGTGCAGGTGTGTCTGACGCTGCACCAGCGCGAGACGGTCGCGTAGGCGCCGTGCGGGCTCGTCCAGCCGTATCCGAATGGTCCGGGTTTGGTCTGGCGCGCCGCCTGCGCGGAGTTGTAGGTCCGGGTCAGGGTCAGCGCCGGGCCGCGTCCGCCGACCTGGAGGTCGGTCTGCGTCTCGGTGTGGTCGCCCGTGGCGCAGTTGACCGCGTCGCCTTTCTTGCAGTGGTGACGGCCCGGTTCGCTCTTGTTTTCTTCACCTTCTTCGCGTTCCTTCTTGGCTTCTTCTTCTTGTTTGTGCCTTTCTCTTTCGAGTTCTTCTTCTTCCTGTTTTTCCCGTTCCTTTTCTTCTTCTTCCTGGCCGGCGCGGGAGGCATCGACCAGCGGGTGGTCGAGGATCGGATG
>DATNLQ010000242.1:0-9693 GCA_035602785.1 Solirubrobacteraceae bacterium | reverse complement strand
AAGCCCAAGCGAGGGCGCGCACGCCAGCGCGAGGATCCGGTCGCCGTCGCGCTGCGCAAGCCCCACCGGCTACTGGCGCCGCTGGCGACCTGACAGCCCGGGCTGGGCGCAGTCCCTTTCAGCTTTCAGGGCCGATCTGCTCGATGAATGCCGCCAGCGCCGTCACGTCCACGCGGTGCTCTGCAAAATGCAGCCGCGCCACCGCCGCGAGCATCGGCGCCAGCGTATAGCCGCGCAGCGCCGTCGCGCGGGGTTCCAGCAGAGCCCTGCGCAGAAAGGCTTCATCAACGAGCGCGCTGTGTCCGTCGGTCAGGACCACCCGGCTGCCCGCGAACCTGGCGAAGCTCGGCCCTAGTCCGGCGCGACCCGCGATTGAGTGGCAGGCCGAGCAGCCGTCGGCGACGAACAGGCCAGCCCCCTGCCCCACCAACTGCTCCTGGTGGGTGAACGGGGCAGTCACGTAGGAGGGCACCGACGTCGAGCTGGCGTTCGTGCTCGCGCTGCCACCCGCCACGCCGCAGCCACACAGACACACGACCGCTGCGCACGCGAGGGCGCCCCTCGCGCGGGCGAGCGCCGAGGTGGACCTCAACGATCGGCGGCTGGACGCTGGACGATCTTCGGCATCGCTGGCTGCGGTCGCATGCTGCGCCAAGGCTACCTGACTATGCAGGGCCGCGCTGATCGGGCTTTGCACGCCCCTCGTAACTGCGAGTAGGTCGCACAAAAATGGCTCAAATGCAGGGTCTTCCCTGTTACATTCACCGAAATCGCCTGCTTTCACATTTCAAGGTAAAGGAGTTCGATAATGAAAAAGTTGACTGGTCGCTCGTTGCTGAACAGCGCGCGCGCCATTCCCACTGCGGTCCCGGCCGTGAGCGGTATGCCAGACGCAGCCATCGACGAGGGCACGAGCCGCCGCGCGTTTCTGCAGGGCACCGCCGGCGCAGCCGCGGGCGCAGCCGTGATCCTGGCCACACCCAAGGTCGTCTCCGCGATCGACGCCGCCGGATCGGGCGCGACCGCCGAGCCCAAGCCGGTTGTCACCACAGCTTCGGGCGCTGTACCCCATGAGCCTGTGACCGCGTACGTACACAACGCCGCGCGCCACGAGGTGACCGTGCTGTCCGGCACGCGCGAGACCACCTACAAAGACCCGGCGCTCGTCAAGCGGCTGCTCGACGCCGCCCGCTGACACCCAAACCCGAGACACGAAAGGTCAAACCAATGTCATCTCACCGCGAGGCACCGGAGATCAGCAAGGACCCGGTCGCCGACAACACCGACACATACGCATTCGTAAGTCCCGACAACCCGGGGACGGTCACGATCATCACCAACTACCTGCCCACCGAGGTGCCGGCAGGCGGCCCCACGTTCTTCGAGTTCGGCAACGACGTTCTGTACTCGATTCACATCGACAACAACGGCGACGGCAGGCCCGACATCACCTATGAGTTCACCTTTGAACAGGAGTTCGCCAACCCCAGCACGTTCCTGTACAACACGGGCCCGATCGGCTCGCTGGTTGACCCCAACTGGAACAAACGCCAGCTGTACACAGTCACGCGCGTCGATCACCTCGGCACCAAGGTGCTCGCTGAAAAACTGCCGTGCCCGCCCTGCAACATCGGCGTACACTCCACGCCGGAATACTCCAAGCTGGAGCAAGAAGCGATTCACTCGCTTCCCAACGGTCAGACCGTGTTCGCTGGGCAGCGCAACGATCCGTTCTTCGTGGACATCGGCTCGATCTTCGATCTTGCCGACCTGCGGCCGTTCCAGAACCTGCACCTGGCGCCAATTGCGGCCACCGAAGGCGTTGACACCTTGCAGACACTCAACGTCCACTCGATCGCCATCCAGGTCCCGATCCAGGAGCTGACCGTCGACGGGTCGATCCCCAAGAACGTGATGAGCAAAAAGGCGGTGCTCGGCGTGTGGGGCTCGGCGTCGCGGCGCAAGGTGAGGATCACGGGCGAAGGCGAACAGTCCGAGTCCGGCCCATGGGTTCAGGTCTCGCGACTGGGCAACCCGCTGTTCAACGAGGTGCTCATCCCGATGGCCGAAAAGGACTTCTGGAACGCAACCCAGCCGTTTGAAGAAAAGAAATTCCTGTCCCACGTGGAACACCCGGAACTGGCAAAACTGCTGCCGGTGCTCTACCCGGGCGTGTTTCCCCACCTGGAAGGCCTCACAGCACCGCGCGCCGACCTCGTCGCGATCCTGCTGACGGGGCTGCCCGCGGGGATCATCCCGGGCTTTCAGAACAACACGGGCAAAAGGCCGGCGGATATGCTGCGGCTCAACGTCGCGGTGCCGCCCACCAAGGAACCCAACACGCTGGGTATCCTCGGCGGCGACCTTGCCGGGTTCCCCAACGGACGCAGGGTCACCGACGACGTCACCACCGTCGAGCTTCGAGCGATCGCCGGTGCGACGTTCCCGCTCGTGGAAAAAAACTACGAACCGGACGGTGCCGCAAGCGCGATCACCCAGGGCATCACGCCCCTGCCGTTTCGCTCGCAGGCGACGTTCCCCTACGTGGCCACTCCGCACTCCGGGTTCGACTTCCCGTCGACCACCGAATAGGAGAACGTGGTCGCGATGCGCAGTCACGCCCACAGTCACAGCGATGTCCACGCCCACAGCCACGAGACACCGGGGGAGGAGAACTACGCCGCTCGGCGCCACCCCGAGGCTGTGGTGCTGGACATCGGGGCGGACCTCGGGGCGCTGATCGTCCACACCGACGCCGCGATGCTCGGCGTCGAGGTGGAGATCAGCGCCACCGGGCACGACGATCAGCGCTCACACAAGGACGTGCTCGAGCGTGAGATCAACGGACGTCCCGCCTACACCGCCGTGTTCGACAAAGTCCGCGAGGGGAGCTACACCCTCTGGGTCGACGACGTTGCGCGCACGCGCGACGTCGTCGTCGCCGGGGGGTCGGTCTCGGAACTGGACTGGTCCGAGTAATCGCTCACGCGGCGCTGAGCGGCGGCCGGCTCCTCCCCCCGGCCGCCCACCAGCGCATAGCAATCTTCCGGCGCACCATTGCACAGAGCCTCGCCGCGCGCCACAACAACCCCCCCACTCACCAGCGCACAGCGATCTTCCGGCGTGATCCACGGCTACGATCACGCCATGCCCCCCGGCCCCGTTCATGCCCACAGCCGGGGTCACGGTGATGCGCACACCGATCACGACCATGCGCACGCCGACCACGGTCATTCACACGGCCTAGTCGACGACAGCATCAAGCGCTCGCGCGAGGGCATCCGCGCCGTATCGCTTTCGCTTGGCGTGCTCGGCCTTGCCGCGATCGCCCAGACGGTCGTCTTCCTGGCCAGCGGCAGCATCGCCCTGCTGGCCGATCTCATCCATAACTTCGGCGACGCCCTGACCGCCGTGCCGCTGGGGATAGCCTTCGCGCTGCGCTCAGTGGTCGCAGAGCGACGCGCGGGCTTGGCGGTCGTGGCAGCGATCTTCATCAGCGCCTGCGTGGCCGGCGTGGAGGCCGTTCGTCGACTCGTTCACCCGTCGGCTCCCACTCATCTGGCTGTGCTCGCGCTCGCGGGCGCGATCGGGTACGCAGGTAACTTCATCGCCGCGCGCATTCGCCTGGGCGCAGGACGGCGTCTGGACAGCGCCGCACTGATCGCCGACGGGCACCATGCCCGTGCAGACGCCTACGTGAGCCTCGCCGTGATCGCGTCCGCGATCATCGTGTTATTGGGCGCGCCGACAGCCGACCCGATCATCGGCCTGGCGATCACGCTGGTGATCCTGCGCATCACCTGGCGGTCATGGACGACGGTGCGTGCCCACCATGACCACCAGTAGAGCGGCTCAAGCCTCGGCGCCCTCGGCGAGCGCGTCGCGTTCCTTCAGCCTCGCGCCCCACTTCTCCTCGACGCGGCCGAGTTTCCAGTACGCCAGCGCGCCTGCCCAGCAGACGACGAACATGCCGACGATCACAAACCCGGCCTTGTTGATGTTGAAGTTGGCCATGTAGCTCCAGAAGCCGCTGTGCAGGCCACCGAGCTGCATCGGCAACAGTCCAAGCACCTCCACGGTGCCGATGAAAAAGCAGATGCCCACCGACAGGCCCGTGATCGCGAGGTTGTAATAGACCTTGCGCACCGGGCTGAAGAAGGCCCACGAGTAGGCGAAGTTCATGAAGATACCGTCGATCGTGTCCATCAGCGCCATGCCCGAGGTGAACAGGATCGGCAGGCACATGATCGAGTAGAACGGCAGGTGACGCGAGGCCAAAAGGGCGGTAGTGGCCAGCAGCGCGACCTCGGTCGCGGTGTCGAAGCCCATGCCGAACACCACCCCGACAGGGTAGATCTTCCACTCCTTGTCGATCGTCTTCATCCAGCGGCCGAACAGGCGCGCCATCAGCCCGCGGTTGTTGAGCTGGCGCTCGAGCTCGGCCTCGTCGTAGTCGCCGTGGCGCATCGAGCGAAACACGCGAAAGATCCCAGCGAGGATGACCACGTTGAGCAGGGCTATCAGGTACAGGAACGTCGCCGACACGACCGTGCCGAACACGCCGCCGAACTGCTCCAAGTGGGAGTTGTGATGGGAGACTGCGCCGTAGACGGTCTTCTCGGCAATGACCACTCCCAGCCCGATTGCGACCACGATCGTGGAGTGCCCCAGCGAGAACCAGTAGCCGATGCTCAAAGGCCGTTTGCCTTCGCTTATCAACTTGCGGGTCGTGTTGTCGATCGCAGCGATGTGATCCGCGTCGAATGCGTGGCGCAGGCCAAGCGAGTAGGCCAGCCCCGCCACGCCGATGCCAAGGCCTTTGTAATGCGACGGAACCACGAATGCGATGAATACCCCGAAGCCGACGATGTGCAGCGCGGCGATGCTCGCGAACATCGCACCCGCGCGACGACGCTCGGCGGGGCTGAGCGCTCTGGCCACCGCGGCTGCGTACCCGAGGATTCCGAACCGTGTCGATCTCATCGCGCTCCCATGGCTGTCGGGCGTGCTCGTCATCTTGTGGCCGCGGCGCAGCTCGCGCATAGGCCCACGATCGGAAAGTGGGTGAAGCTCGCCACATAGCCGAAGCGCTCGGCAATCAGCGCTCGCACCGCATCGAGCTCCCGCGGCTCCACCTCCCGATAGTCAGCGCAGCGCTCGCACGTGAGGTACTCCCGCTCGCCTGTCACCGCCAGCGCGTGCAGACCCGGACCGTGCCCGAGATGGACGTGTCGAACGAGACCGATGTCCTCGAAAGCCTGCAGGTTGCGGTAGACCGAAGCGATGTCCGATGACGGCACGCGGCCGCCGATGCCTTCAGAGATCTGTTCGGCTGACATCGGTCCGTCGGCGGCCAGCAGCGCCTCCACGACCAGCCGGCGCGCAGCCGACACGCGCAAGCCCCGTTCGCGCATCAGGCCGATGGCTGAACGCAGGTCCCTGACGGCCAGCCCGGGCGCGGGCGCCCGCGTGCCGGTCGCGCATGCGCCCTCATGGTTTGCCACGTGTTCGATCTCCCGGTCGCTCACTGATCGCCCTCCACGTTGGTCGATCGCTAAAAGACAGCTCTGCGGATGTGTCGCTGACCTGGCTATACGCGCGACCGCGCAACGTGGATCACCGATCGTCCGTTTGACGTGTGGGAATCATCCCTTGTGATGATGCGCAAGGTCCGCCGCTGCTGGAGGCTTGCGAACATGCCAGGAGTCTGCATCTCCACCGAGCCGACAGACGCGGCTCTGCTGGCGCTCATCGGGCGCGGCGACGCACACGCATACGAGCTGATCTACAAGCGCTACCGCCGCCAGGCGCACGCGATCGCCCAGCGCCTGTGCGGGCGACACTGCATCGCCGAGGAGGTCGTTCAGGAGGCGTTTCTGGCGGTGTGGCGTTGCGCCGGCACGTACACCCGCGACCGTGGCAACGCGCGCAGCTGGATCCTCACGATCGTCCATAACCGGGCGATCGACAACGGTCGTCGCCGCGCACGCACAGAACGCGGCGAGACGGGACTCGACGGCCTGGATGAGCTGCTCGCCGGTCCGCTGCTCACCGAGGTGGAGGTCGAGCGCCGCGAGCGCAGGCACGCGGTCCATGGGGCTCTGCTGCGGCTGCCTGCCGCCCAGCGCGAGGCTCTGGTCCTGTGCCACTTTCGGGGACTGACCAACCACGAGACCGCAGAGGTCGTGGGGCGCTCGATCGGCACGGTCAAGGGCAGGATCCGGCTCGGGCACGCGAGGCTGCGCCGCGAGCTGGTGGGGGTCGCCGGTGCGACCTCGTGAGACAGATGGCGCGCACACGCGGGCTGGCACACAGCAACAACGCTCTGTCTGTGTGGGCTACTGGGCCAGGTGACGGGCGGCGAACGCTGCCGCCTCCGCGCGGTTGCGCACGTGCAGCTTCTCGAGGATGTGTCGCACGTGGGTCTTGACCGTGGTCTCAGAGACGAACAGGCGCTCAGCAATCTCGCGGTTGCGCATCCCGTCGGCCAACAGCGCGAGGACCTCTCGCTCGCGCGGGCTGAGCTCCAGCAACGGGTCGCCTACCGAACGCACGCCGCCCACGAACTCGCGCAGCATCCGCCCGGCCATGCGCTGGGCGATGTGGGGATCGCCGCGTCCCGCGTCCAGCACCGCTTCGATGAGCTCGGACGGGGGCATGTCCTTGAGCAGGTAGCCCGCAGCGCCCATGCGCAGCGCCGCCCACACGTCTGGCTCGTTCTCTGACACGGTGAGGATGAGCACCTCGATGTCAGGATGTCTGCCGCGGATCGTCGCGCAGGCCTCGATCCCGCCGAGCAGCGGCATCTCCAGGTCGAGCAGCACCACATCCGGTGCGCGGCTGGCCGCGAGCGCGAGCGCCTCCTTGCCGTTGGAGGCCATGCCCACGACCTTGATGCGCGGGTCGGCGCGCAGCAGCGCCGCGGTACCCTCGCGCATCAGGCGGTGGTCGTCTGCGACGAGCACCCTGACCTGGCGATCTGCTTGGGCCATGGTCGGGCAGTATGCTGGCAGGCGACCATGAGCGCGGGCCCGCAAGGCTCCACCCCGCCCGATGGCCTGAGCGGACGCTTGGCGCCCGACGTGGCCGCGGGACTTGGCGCGATCGGGCGTGTGGCCGCCGCGCTCGTGTCAGCGTCATCGCTTCAGGAGCTCGCCGAGCGGGGCCTTGCCGAGATGCGCGACGCGCTGCACATGGAGGTCGCCACCCTGTACCTGCCCGATGAGCACGGGCGTCCGCTGTTGCATCGGCATGTCATCGCCGCGGGCGGCGGCTCTGAGCTGCAAGCCGCCCCCGAGGTGGTGTTCGACGAGGAGGCCTGGCGCCTTGCCGTGGCCGGCGGCGCGCCCCTGGTCTTTCACGAGGAGGGCAGTTGGCTCGTCGCCAACCCTTTCCAGCCGGCGGCCACCTCGTGGCTGGTGCTGCCGCTGCACTCCAATCGGCGCATCGTGGGCGTGGTGCTTGCCGCCTCGCGCATGCGGATCTCACTCGAGCCGACCGAGGCAGCCGTCCTGGCGCTGATCGGTGACCTGCTCACGGCCGGCATCACCACCGCCGGTCTGCGCCAGGTGCTCGAGCAGACCGAGCTCGAGCGAGAGCGCGCCCGACTGGCCGCGCTCGTACACGACGGGCTCGCTCAGGATCTCGCGCTTGCCGCGCGCGAAATCACGCTGCTCGAAGGCGTCCCCGAGCCCAGCGTCGCCCAGGCCGCTTTCGCGCGGCTGCGCGACGCTGTCTACTCGGCGCACACCACTGTGCGCGAACGGCTCAAGGAGCTCGTCGCGCCGGTCCCGCTGGGCGGCCTGGGCGAGGCCATCCGCGAGGTCTGCGACCAGTTCGAAAGTCGCGGCATGGCCTTGAGGCTGCGCGAGGACGCCGATCACGTCCAGGTCACTCCCGCGTCCTACGCAGCGCTGATGCGCGTTCTCACCGAGGCGCTGACCAACGTTGAAAAGCACGCTGGAGCATGCGCCGTGAACGTGGAGCTGACTGTCGAGGACGAGCGGCTGACGCTCGTTATCAACGACGACGGGCAGGGCTTTCTCGTCGAGGAGGCCGCAGGCCCCGAGTCCGGCCATCTCGGGCTCATGCTGATGCGCGAGCGCGCACAGCAGGGCGGCGGCACGCTGTCCTTGACCGCACAACCTGCCCGGGGTACTGTTGTCCAGCTTCAACTACCCTGCCAGTAGCCATAGAGCTCACACTCTCCCCATCGATCGAGGACGGCGCCTGTCCCCACCTCGCCGTCCTTCTGCGCAGCGAGTCCGAGCTCTTCCCCGTACTCGCCTCCTTTTACGCACTGGGCGCCAAGCGTCACGGCTTTCTCGTGCACAGGACCGTTCAGGGCGACGGCGCCAAAGAGCGCGAGCGCCTTGCAGGCGCCGGTCTGGACGTCGACGGACTCGAAGCCCGTGAGCAGCTGGCGATCGTGGAGTTCGACCCCGACGAGCCCCCCGAGAGCTCGCCACAGCCCTGGCAGCAGGCGCTCGAGCGATCGCTGTCAAAAGGCTTCACCGCCCTGTGGTATTCGCGCTTCGCCGTCGGGCCGAATGACGAGGAATACAACAACGTGCTGCCGTTCGAGCGTGCGTGGACCGAGTGCTTCGCCGGCCAGCCGGTGGTCACGCTGTGTCCTTACATCGTCGGCGCCCTCAGCGGCGCACAGACGCTCGAGCGCATGAGTGAGGTGTCAAGCCTGCACGAAGGCGTGCTGGTGGCAGGCGACGACGGGCTGACCCTGCTGCGCCCCGCAGCGCCCTAAATCTAGGGTCCCAACCGCCCGCGTCCAGCGCTCGATGATTGACCGCCCGCGTGCGTAACTGCGAGCCGTTCGCATTTGCTGCCCTGATCCGCCGACGCGCCGACCGCGTAAACGGGGGCAACGGCTCGATCGGAAACCCAGTCCTTCCGGCGGGCGCAAATCTGAAATCACAAGGAGCAGCAGATGAGCTATGAGATCAATCTCGCCGACGTAGACGTCGACGGCGCGATCCGTGAAGCGGCGCACGAGGTGTCAGGCGACACGCGCCTGAGCTTCCTGAAGAAGGCGGGCCTTGCGACCGGCGCCACGATGAGCGGCGGCGCGATCCTCTCGGCGCTCGCGCCCAGCGCGTTCGCCGCCGGCGGCGGGCGTCCTCCCGCCTCGTTTGGCAAGGGTGACATCGGCATCCTCAACTACGCCCTCACGCTGGAGTACCTCGAGGCGGCCTTCTACAACGGCGCCACCGCAGCCAACCTGCCCCTGAGCTCGCAGGCCGCTGCTTTCCTGAAGGTCGTCACCAGGGACGAGAACGCGCACGTGGCGTTTCTCAAGTCGGCGCTCGGCTCCAAGGCCGCCGTCGAACCGAAGTTCAACTTCCAAGGCACCAACACCAACGCGGAAATGTTCATGAAGACCGCACAGGTGCTCGAGAACACCGGCGTGCACGCCTACTCCGGCCAGGCGCTCAACATCACAAACCCGAAGTACGTCAAGGCCGCCCTGTCGATCCTCACGATCGAGGCACGTCACGCAAGCGTGATCGGGCTGCTCAACGAACCGGCCGGCGAAGACATTGCGCCCAACGGCCCGTTCGACACGCCGTTGCCCGCCAGCGCGGTCCTCAGCGCGGTCAAGGGCACCGGCTTCATCGTCGGCTGAGCGCTCGCCGTCCAAACGCCCGCGGCAGCTTGCCCCCGCTGCCGCGGGCGCCC
>DATNLQ010000241.1:0-2405 GCA_035602785.1 Solirubrobacteraceae bacterium | reverse complement strand
CACGCCCGCCAGCGTGTGGTCGGGCGAGGTCGCGTCCACCGTCAGCACCGCCGCGTTGAGCAGCACCTGCTCGGCCACCATGATGCCCGACACCACGAACGCGAAGTTCGAGCCGCTCTGCAGCGACAGCTCCTCCTCGGCCACCGCCTCTTGGATGCCCTCCGCGCCCGGACCCGCAAGCGCTGCGTCCACCTCCTCGATCTCCGACGCGCCGTGGGCCACCTCCGGTGCGCTGCGCTCGCTGCGACGGCGCGCGAACGCCCACGGCACCACGATCAGCGACACGAACGGCGCCGCCGCGATGCCCAGCGCGACCGCCAGCTGGCCGTGGGCGATGCCGATCAGTACCGCCAGCACGAAACAGATGCGCGACAGCGCCTCCATCAACACCAGGCCCCCGTACAGCGCGAAATACTGGTGTCCGGCCAGCCAGCCGCGTGCGAAGTAGCTGGCCGCGTAGGCCATCGTGCCGACCACCAGCACGTAGTACAGCCCCGCAAAGCCATTGAACACGTGGTTGACCAGCTCGCCGCGCAGCGCCAGCGCGACGACCAGGAAGACCAGCGCGAAGCCCAGCTGGATCGAGATCGGCACGCGCAGCGCGTGCTCGGTCTGCCCACGCGCGCGTCGCTGGGCGATCGAGCGCGACAAGAGCTGTTCGATCGGCCGGTAGATCACCGAGATGACCACGAACATGACCGACCACAGCAGGTCGATGCGCTTGGCCTGAAAGCCGTTGAGGACGTGGCTGGACAGCGAGAAGTACGCGAACGTCAAAAGCCCTGTCGAGGCGATTCCGATCGACAGGATCCGCGCGCCGCTTCCATAGGACCGCTGGGCGGCGCTAGACGGCGTCCTCGGTCGCTCGCGTGCAGAGCACGCCACGCTTCCTGCGTCCTTGTCTCGCTTGCCCATCGCCCCTATGGACGGTGGTGACTCAGAGCCGGACAAGCAACATCGTCCACGGAAACGGCGTACGGACCTCCGCCACCTCGCCGTGGCGCGACAGCAGCTGCACGAAGGACCGCCTGGACCAGTGATTGAGGTGCCCAGGGGTGTTGCCCAGCGCAGGCCAATACGCTCCGCGCGCCACGTTGAGCATGCGCCACAGCGGCTCGCGGGGAACCGACACGAGCAGGTTGCGCCGGGCGCAGCGGGCCATCTCGGCGAGGGTCCGCTGCGGGTCGGGGAGGTGCTCGAGCACCTCGATCGCGCACGCCAGGTCGAACTCGTCGTCTGCGAACGGCAGGTCGGCCGCCTCCAGCACGCGGTACTCCAGGTTCGGCGCCTGGCGCTGGGCCCAGCCGGACTGGATCGACTCCTCCTCCAGGTCGATGCCCACCACGCGCGCCTCGCCCAGGCGCTGGGCCCAGCGGTGCACCAGCACACCCTCGCCACAGCCCACGTCCAGCAGTGAGCTCGGCGCCGCAAGGTCAAACAGCTCGTCCAGGTCGCTCTCGAAGCGCGCCATCAGCCGGCGCACCACCGGATTGCTCGAGCCGTACTTGTCGTAGGTGTTGCCCGTCACGATCCCCTGCTCGGAGACCGTCACGCCGCCTGCGGGGCTCACAGGCGGACCGCCTCGCCGGGGTCGCGCTCCGCGGGCAGGCCGGTCTCTGCGCTGGCACTGTCTGACAACAGCCCACGCTCGCGTGGTGCGTCCGCCGGTGCGCCCGGTTCGTAGTGCGACGGCGCCACGCCCAGCTGCAGCTCGATCCGGCGCACGCGCTCGAAGGTCTTCTGGGTCATCACGCGCTGAGCCGCCAGCAGGTCGCCGATCACGCCCAGCGCCCACAGCACCACCGCCGCGATGAACAGCACCGCGCCGAGGATCAACGACTGCACGTGACCCTTGCCGTTGCCTTCCGCGTAGGCCACCGCGAAGCGGATCCACACGCCCACCGACACCACGCCGATCACCACCGCCAGGCTCCAGAACACGCGCAGCGGCTCGTACTGGGCGTAGATGCGGAAGATCGAGATTGCGTTGCGGCGAACGTAGGCGCCCATCGACGGGAACAGCCGCGACTCGCGCGTCTTGGGATTGGTGCGGATCGGCACGTGGTCGATTGCCACCAGCAGCTTGCCCGCCTGGATGATCGTCTCGAGCGTGTAAGTGAACTTGGACACCACCAGCATCTGGATCGCCGCCTCGCGGTTGTATGCGCGAAAGCCAGACGTCGTGTCCGGCACCGACGTCTCAGACGCCTGGCGAACCACCCACGAGCCCAACCGCTGCAGCGCCTTCTTCAGCCCCGAGAAGTGCTCTATGCGCGTCACCTCGCGGTCGCCGATCACCATGTCCGCGTGCCCCTCCAGGATCGGGCGCACCAGCCTGGCCACGTCGGGGCCGTAGTACTGGTTGTCGGCGTCCGTGTTGACGATCACGTCCGCGCCGAGCTTCA
>DATNLQ010000237.1:0-30315 GCA_035602785.1 Solirubrobacteraceae bacterium | reverse complement strand
GGCGGGCGACGCCCTCGGCGCGACTGCCCGAGATGCGCCGGCGGCGCTTTGCCACCTCCTGCACGTTCGCCGCCGCCTCCTGCACCTTGGTGGTCGCCTCGCTCTTGTCCGCCCGCGCGCCCTGCGTCCCACCGCCCTGCGCCCTGCTGCCCGGCGCCGCGCTGGCGCGCGCCTCGCTCGTGCCCTGCGCTTCGCCCGTACCCGCGTCGGCCATGCCGCCTCCTTTGTGCCGCTTAGCAGACGTAGTCTAGTCTCCGCCGGATGGCCGACGTGACCGATCGCAGATCGCAGGCGCACTCGGCGAAGGCGACCGCGCGGCGCGAGCTCGGCCGCGGCGAGCGCGTGATGCCGGGCGTGTTTCGCCTGCGCCTGCCGCTGCCCTGGCCGGGCGTCCCGCACTGCAACGCCTGGGCGGTCACCGCAGGCGACGGCTTTGTGCTGTTCGACACCGGCATGCATCAGCCACCTGACTCGCTCGCCAACCTCGAACGCGCGCTAGCGATGTGCGACCTGCGCCTCGAGCAGACGCGCCTGGTGGTCTGCACGCACGCCCACTCAGACCACTACGGCCAGGCCGCCGCGATCGTTGCGCGGACCGGCTGTGAGCTGTGGATGCACCCCAATCACCAGCACATGAAGCGCATGGCCGAGGACCCAGAGGCCGTGCTCGCACGGCGCCTGGAGATCGCCCGCCAGAGCGGCGTTCCCGCACAGCCCCTGCGTGAGTATGCCGCCGAGCGAGGCTCGCGCCAGTCGGGCATCTCGGGGGTGATCGAGCCCGACCGCGACCTGCTGGGAGGCGTAACGATCGCGACCGACCTGGGCGAGTGGACCGTGCACGAGACGCCCGGCCACGCCCCCTCGCACGTGTGCATCTTCCAGCCCGAGCGTCGCCTGCTGGTCTCGGGCGACCATCTGCTGGGCCGGATCTCTTTGTACTTCGACTACGGCTACACGCCCGACCCGGTGGGAGAGTTCCTGCATTCGCTGGACGTGGTGGCGCGGTTGGCTGCGCGCCTGTGTCTGCCCGGGCACGGGCGCACCTTCGCCGACGTGCACGCCCACATCCGCGGCAACCGCGAGCTCGTACAGCAGCGCCTAGCAAGCGTCCGCGAGGCGCTTGCGGACGGCCCGCTGACCGCCTTTGAGGTCGTTCCGCATGTCTACGGCGACTCGCTCTCGCCCCAGAACACCCACTGGCTGCTGTCGAAGATCCTCTCCTTTCTGACCCACCTGCAGGTCACCGGCGCCGTTGCGCGCATCGCCGGCGACGACGGCCGGCCCGAGCGGTGGGCTGCATAATCGGCAGATGCGCATCGATGAGATCCTCGACGCCGGCGGCCCGGTGTTCTCATTCGAGTTCTTCCCGCCCAAAACCGAGACGGGCGAGCGCAACCTGTATGCAGCGCTGACCGAGCTCAAGACGCTCGAGCCGTCCTTTGTGTCGGTCACCTACGGCGCCGGCGGATCCACGCGCGAGAAGACGATCGAGATCGTCAAGCGGATCCGCGAGCAGTATGGCCTAGAGGCGATGGCCCATTTCACGTGCGTGGGCGCCACCGTGCCCCAGCTGCGCGCGACGCTCGCAGAGATGCAACGGGCGGGGATCGACAACGTGCTGGCCCTGCGCGGCGACCCGCCGGCCGGGCAGGAGGCTTGGACGAAGACCGAGGGGGGCCTGGAGTACTCGCGCGAGCTGGTCGCGCTGATCTGCGCCGAGTACCCGTTTGCGATCGGCGCCGCGTGCTTTCCCGAGACGCACATCCACGCCACCAGCCCGCAGGACGACCTGGAGCACCTACTGGAGAAGGTGCAGGCGGGCGTCGACTTCCTGATCACCCAGCTGTTCTTCGACAACGCCCGCTACTTCGACTTCCTGGCGCGTGCGCGCGCGATCGGGATCACGGTGCCGATCATCCCCGGGGTCATGCCGATCACGCAGGTCGGCCAAATTGAGCGGATGGCCAAGATGTGCGGCGCGTCGATCCCCGCGGGGCTGCATCGCGAGCTGCACGCGCGCGGGGACGACCCCGAGGCGGTGCTGGACTTCGGCGTGGCATACGCCACGCTGCAATGCGCCGAGCTGCTTGCCGCGGGCGCGCCGGGGATCCACTTCTACACGCTCAACCGCTCGCCCGCCGCGCGCGCGATCCTCAGCGCGCTCAAGCTGGCCCGGCCGTGGGAGAAGGCGGTCTACCCCGGCTCGTCGATGCCAACTCACCGAGCTAGCGGCGCGCTGGCCAAGCCAGGCAAGGACGCAGTGAGCGAAGCGTGCAAATAGCACGTGAGCGATCGAGGACGCAGCCTGGCGCAGTGCCAGCGGGTCGGCTAGCCCGGCTCGATCTCCAGTCCCTCGGCCACCCGCGGCGAGCCGTCGGCGGCCTCGTAGCGCACGTCCACCGAGTCGTCCTGTCGGTAGGTGCCAACGCCCCATGCGCCCAGCAGCCAACGCCAGCCGCTGATCCTGTCCTTGCGCAGCTCGCGCTCGAACACCAGCGACCCTTCGCGCACGGTGAAGTCGACACCCAGGCGCTGACGCACGCCGTTGATGTACACCTCATAGGGCGAGCGCACGCCCGACGGCAGTCTCACCTTGGACCTGCTCATCTGCGCCTTGCGATTGTGAGCGTCGGCGCCGGTCACCGCGTGAGCCTCCCTCGCGCGGCGGAGCCGTGGGTCAGCAGCTCCTCGTCGAAGGTCTGCTTGGGCGCGGCGGGCTGGTCGGTCGCGTTCACGGCGCGCCAAGCGTATGTGCGTAGCTCTCGAGGGCATAGGGATTGAGAAACTGCCGCCTCCAGAAGTAGCCGCGCTCGACTTCGCTCATGCGCGCGAGATCGCACACATCGCTCCACTGGGACTCGATCACGTCAATCTGGTGATCGATGATCTCGCGGGCCTGCGCTCCGGAGAGCAGGTAAATCGATGCTTGCTCGACACACGCTGCGAGCTGGCTCATCCTGAAACCGTCGGCTGTGATCGCCATGGCCTGCGTAGTCTCGCCGCCGGCCCGTGCCTGTGGGCAAATGTCGAAGGCGGGGGTCAGGGTGAGCGCCGCGCCATCCCAGAAGGCCGCATGGTTGCGTGCGTGGTCGTTGTTGTTGCTAACGAGGATGTTGAAGGTCAGGCGGCCGAACAGCTCGCGTAGCGTGCCAGGCGCATCGTTGAAGCGCTGACGCACCGCCTGCGCGAGCGCTTCGTAGCTTGCGTACCGCGCCATCATCTCGTCGAGCTCCAGGATGGTCAGCGCCGAGACGATCGCCCGTCGCTGGTTCAATCCGGGGGGCCGGTCGAAGCGCGTGATCAGCAGGACATCCTTGCCAAGCACCTCTTCCAATGCGACCGACGCGACGTCAAGCCCGGCCCGGCACGCCAACTCCATCGCTGCATACTCGCCCTTCACGGCCGCGTAGCGATCGGTGGTCGAGGAGAACTTCGCGATCAACTTGCGATTGCCGTCGATCAAGAGCGCCTTTGGCCGGGCGCCTCCAATTGAGCTTCCACGCAGCAGTGCTTGATCCAACACGGGAGAGAACGGACGCCCTTCCTCGACGCGCTGGGCGGCCTGCGTCAGCTCATCGAGAGGGGCGCTGCCCTCGTCGCGAGCGACATATTCGTCGGGTGAGAGCTGAAAGTCGAGCGCTCCGATCCGATCTGAGGCGGACTGCAGCAGATAGGTCAAGGGGCCGAGGCTGGCCGGGTCCATCCCAGTGCCGCCTTCCCCAACCATCCGGCGCAGGATCATTCGCTGGCCCCACGCATCGGGAGTCGCGTCGGCGATGCAGCCGGCGACCTTCAGGCCGGACAGAGGGGGGATGCGACCGGATTGGAGCGGCAGCTCGGGCAGATACAGGGCAATGGCGTCATCGCGCTCGAGGTAGCTTCGGCCGTAGTTGAAGTTGACGATGTCTGCAACGGCTTCGAGCCTGCCCGCGACGATCGGTTGCGTGGCGTCTGGCAGCCAGATCCACACGTACGCCTCGGTGGGCTGCTCAGAAGTCATCCTTCACGTCTCTCCTACGTGGCCGCACCCGCTGCGGGAGCAGCGCGACGCGGTTGCTGGTCCGGTCCAGATCGATGCTCAAGTCCGCGCGATCCTCGTGAAAGAGCGGCACGCCGGCAAGGGCGGCCGCCTCGAACGCCACGCCAAGGCCCACCGTCAGATCGCCGTGCTCGATCCTGGCGAGCGTGGGCGACGTGATGCTGGCGCGCTCGGCCAGCTCCCGCATCGACCAACGCCGTTCGCGCCGGGCAAGACGGATGCGCGCCCCGAGGAGTTGTGCGGCCTCGATGGCGTAGGGGGAATATGCGCGTCGTCGCTTCATGACTACGAGGAATAACAAGTATATTTGCTTTTAAGCATCTTAAACAACATATATTTTATAGATATATATGTAGTCGACGACTGCCGGTAGAACGCGTAGCCTCCTCGGGATGATCGACATCGGCCAAGTGCCAGGTCGCGAGATCGACTACACGGTGCGCCGCTCCGCACGCGCCCGACGGGTGCGCGTCAACGTACACGCGCACACGGGCGTGGAGGTCGTGCTGCCGGCGCGCGCTCCCGAGCGCGCGGCCGCGGCCGCGGTCAGCGAGCTGCGCCCGTGGATCGAGCGGCGCCTGGTCGAGATGCGCGACGTGCGGGCGCTGATCGCTGCGCGCGCCGGCACGGTGCCCTACCTGGGCAGTCCGCTGGCGCTGGTCGCACAGCCCGGCCGCACGCGCGTGCATCGTCGCGGCGAGCGCCTGCTCGTGCCCGCAGGCGATGCCAGGCCGGCGCTGGAGCGCTTCTACCGGCGCGCCGCGCGCGCCGAGATCGTCCCGCGCCTGGATCGGGCGACCGCGCTTGCGGGCAGCTCCTACAGCGGCCTTGACATCCGCGCCCAGCGCACGCGCTGGGCATCCTGCTCGGCGGCCGGGCGCATGAGCTTCAACTGGCGGCTGCTGCTCGCGCCCGAGCGGGTGCTCGAGTACGTGGTCTGGCACGAGGTCTGCCACCTGGAGATCCTCGACCACTCCCCGCGCTTCTGGGCGCTGCTGGAGCGGCGCTGGCCGGGCTGGCGCGAAGACCGCGACTGGCTGGGCCGCCACGGGGCCACGCTGGTGCTGTAGGCGCGATCACATCGGTTCTGTCTCGCCGGCAGTTGGCGGCGTTACCGCGTGAATGCAGGCGCTCGACGTGGCCAGGTTCGCGTGCAGCAACTCGCGCCCGCGATGCAGACGCGACTTCATCGCCGCCTTGCTGAGACCAAGCGCCTTGGCGGTCTCTGCGCCTGACAACCCGTGGATGTCGCGCAGCACCAGGACTGCGCGCTGATCGGCGGGAAGACTGGCGACGCAGTCAACGATCCGCTGCATCTCCAGGTGCGCGAGTGCTGTCTCTTCC
The DNA here is from genome assembly GCA_035602785.1 of Solirubrobacteraceae bacterium. Lineage (GTDB taxonomy): Bacteria > Actinomycetota > Thermoleophilia > Solirubrobacterales > Solirubrobacteraceae > Palsa-744. The sequence continues at coordinate 24,932 of DATNLQ010000237.1, read as the reverse complement.
GCGGAGACCTCGACCCTGGCGGTGGACACGGGCCTGTGCACCGCCATGCGGGTTCTGCGGATGCACTCGTTGTGCACGATCTGGAACATCCACGACGCCAGCGCAGCAGCGACGCGCAAGGTCCCGATCTTCCGGTACAGGATGATCAGCGCTTCCTGGGCGGCATCCTCGGCGTCCTCGGGCGTCGCGCAGAGGGTGCGCGCGAAGCGCCGCACGTGCGCGTGAGACCCGTCGAGGAGGATCGCGATCGCGCGCGGGTCGCCCTGCTGGGCTGCGCTGATCACCCGTTCGCTCGGCCACGACGAGCACCTGTCAGCCATGGCGGCCAGCCCTGGGCGGACACGGCATCGTGTAGGAGGCCTGTGCGGTCGCGCCGCCGAGGAAGCTGAGTTCGGCGACGATCCGCCAGCCCTTGGTGCACGTGGTGGGGAGCGTTACGTAGGAGATCGTCTTCTTGCCCTGCCGGTAGGCGGCGCCGAATCTGATCGTGCCTTCCAGGACGGACGCGTCCGGAGCGCCGGGCACGGTTTCGATGACGGGGAGTTCGCCGATGTACTCGAGGCTGAAGGGCGCAGGAGCGCTTACGAAGTGTCCCGACGCGATCACTTCGACCACGGTCGGCGTGGTGCCGTCGACGAAGGCCGAGAGTCCGCCTCCGGGGGCGAAGAACAGCTGCACCGATGCCGTCTCGGGCACGCGTTCGCCGCCGAAGCTGACGGCGCCGAGGGCCGAGCCCACTGGCCCGGCCTGCGACCCTTTCGGGCATCCCGACGGGCCGATTCTTTCGAGCGTCGTCACCGAGCAGGTGGCAAATCCCTGTGGGTGCAGCTTGGTGGCGCCCGGGGCGAACACCTTCATCCCGATCAGCGGCGGTGGATTGCCGGCGTATTCGCTGCCCGTGATGGTTCCGTGGCCCTGGATCAACGCGCCCGCGCCAAGGATGTCGCCGGTGCCGGGAAAGCCGGGGATCGGCTGGGCGGTAGCCGTGAAGGTGAAGGTGGGCGCTGCAGGCGCGTTGGTCGTCAGGCCGAGCGCGATGAGGACGACCACCACCCCAAGCCGCGATTGTCTGAGCAGATGCGTTGCGACGGACACTGTGGCCTCCTCTTGTTCGGGCTCGACGGCCGTCGAGCGTCCATAAGAGGCATCCAAGTGCCAAAAGGATTCCGAAGAAGCGGCATCAGTGTCGTGGCGTCGCTGCCGGGCTCGCCACACCGCCGACGCGCAGCGCCGCGCCCAAGGACAGCGCAGCTCAGATCAGCCGCGCTGGTCGATCGCCACGTAGTCGCGGTCGCGCTCGCCCGTGTAGATCTGGCGCGGCCGGGCGATCTTCTGCTCGGGGTCCTCGACCATCTCCTTCCACTGCGCGATCCAGCCGCTGGTGCGCCCGATCGCGAACATCACCGGGAACATCGCCACGGGCAGGCCGAGCGCCTCGTAGATCAGGCCCGAGTAGAAGTCCACGTTGGGGTAGAGCTTGCGCGACGTGAAGTAGTCGTCGTCGAGCGCGCGCTTCTCCAGCTCGGTGGCCACGTCGAGCAGCGGGCTCTTGCCGCGCACCTCAAACACGTCATCGAGGTATTTGCGGATGATCCGCGCGCGCGGATCGTAGTTCTTGTAGACGCGGTGGCCGAAGCCCATCAGACGCTCGTTGCCGGCCTTGACGCCCTCGAGGAACGCCGGGATGTTCTCGACCTTCTCGATGCGCGCGAGCATCCGCAGCGCGGCCTCGTTGGCGCCGCCGTGGAGCGGTCCGTACAGCGCGGCGACACCCGCGGCGACCGCCGAGTAGGGGTCGACCTGGGTGGAGCCGACCGAGCGAACCGCGCTGGTGGAGGCGTTCTGTTCGTGGTCTGCGTGGAGGATGAACAGGACGTCCAGCGCGCGCTCCAGACGAGGATCGGGCTCGTACTTGAGCTCGGTCATCTTGTACATCATCGAAAGGAAGTTGCCGGCGTAGTTGAGGTCGTTGTCGGGATACACGTATGGCTGGCCCATGTTGTGGCGGAACGCGAACGCCGCCAGCGTGGGCATCTTGGCCAGCAGCCGGATGATCTGCATCGCGCGCACGCGCTCCTCGTGGATCCTGTTGGCGTCCGGGTAGAAGGTCGACAGCGCGCCGACGGAGGCCACGAGCATGCCCATCGGGTTAGCGTCGTAGCGAAAGCCCTGCATGAAGTCCTTGACGTTCTCGTGCACGAACGTGTGGACGGTGATCTCGTCGACCCAGCCCGTCAGCTCGGTCTCGGTCGGGAGCCTGCCGTTGATCAGCAGGTAGGCGACCTCGAGATAGGTCGAGTGCTCGCACAGCTGCTCGATCGGATAGCCACGGTGCTGGAGGATGCCGGCGTCGCCGTCGATGTAGGTGATCGAGCTGCGACACGACGCGGTGTTCATGTAGGCGGGGTCATAGGCCATCAGCCCGAAGTCCTCGTCGCCGGTCTTGATCTGGCGCAGGTCCATCGCGCGCACTGTGCCGTCGCTGATCGGCAGCTCATATGTGGTGCCCGTGCGGTTGTCGGTCACCGTCAGCGTGTCGCTCGCCTGCGCTGACCCGTTGGCGGGTGCCTGGGGGGTGGTCGCCTGGTCTGCTGTGCCCGGCCGCGCCTGCGTGCTCATCTGCATCTCCTATGGGACGTTTTGCCGATCTCTATCTCCGATTATGCGCCACCGGCCGCCGTCTTCCGGCGGTCGCGGCCGGAGCGGCCGCTCAGCCGCGGGCGACGCGACGGCGAGCAACCGCGCTGCGCACGCGCGCCGGCGGCGCCGGTGAGCGCTCGCCATGAGGGCCGCGCCTGGGCGTGCGCGGCAGGCGCGAGCGCGGATGGTGAGGATGCAGCGGGCGCGGCAGCGGGCCGATGCCGCCGTCCTGGTCCAACTCGCCCTCGGGCGTCTGGCGGACGGCCCAGCGCACGATCAGGAACAGACCCACGATCGGGATCTTCAACAGGAACATCAGCCAGATGAACGTCCACGCGTCCACTTGCCGCGATCGTATACCCGCCCGGGGATCCGTACAACCCCCTGACCGCACAAAACCCCGATCAGCCGAGCAGCGCCAGGGGCGCGCCGCTGAACTGCGTCATCGCGTGCAGTTCGCCGATGCGCGCGACGATCTCCTTGCCAGTCAGGCGCTGCACGCGCTCGGTGCCGAACTCCTCCACGTTGAACGACGCCAGCACGGTCGCGTGGGCCATTGCGCGGCGCAGCAGCCCGTCTGTGAGCTCGTCGTCGGGGTGCGCTGCGATGAAGCCCACCAGCCCGCCCGCAAACGTGTCTCCGGCGCCGGTCGGGTCGATCACCGTCTCCAGCGGGTAGGCGGGCAGCGCAAAGAAGCCCTCGTGCGTGATCAGTGCCGCTCCGTACTCGCCCTGCTTGGCCACGATCATGCGCGGGCCGCGGCCGCCCGTGGCGCTGTCTGTCGAGCGCCCCCAGCCGAGGACCTCCCGCGCGGCTGACACCAGGTTCGGCCTGCCCGTCAGCTGGCGCAACTCGGCGTCGTTGAGGATCACGCAGTCGACGTCTTCGATCGCGCTTACCAGCGACTCGCGGGCGATGTCTATCCACAGGTTCATCGAGTCCAGCGCCACGAAGCGCGCCTGCGGAAGCTGCGCGCGCACCTCGCGCTGCAGGTCCGGCTGGATGTTGGCCAGGAACAGCACCTCGCTGGAGCGCGAGCGCTGCGACAGCTTCGGCGCAAAGCCCTCGAACACCCCCAACTGGGTGTCCAGCGTCTCGCGCGAGTTCAGATCCCAGCCGTACTCGCCCTGCCACAAGAACGTCCGCCCGCCGCTCACCCGCTCGACGTCTGACACGTCCACGCCGCGATCTTCCATCACCGCGAGCTCCCGCTCGCCGAAATCGTCGCCCACGGGGCCCACCACGCGCACCTCGTCGAAGAACGATGCCGCCAGCGCGAAGTGCACCGCGGCGCCGCCCAGCATCCGCTCGCGCTGCCCGAACGGCGTCTTGACGGTGTCATATGCGATCGAGCCCACAACTGTGATCGGCATGGGCGGGCACCTTAGATGATCGGTCGTGAGCTCGTGCCCTTGTGCATGCGCCGCGCCAGCCGGCGGGCGCTAGCCTGGACGCCGTCATGCGCGCCATCCAGATGAGCGAGTTCGGCGGGCCCGAGGTGCTGCAGCTCGTCGAGCTCCCAACGCCCCAGCCGGGACCCGGCGAGGTGCTGATCAAGGTCAGCCGCGCCGGGCTGAACTTCGCGGACACGCACACGCGCACCAACTCCTACGTCCAGCAGGCCACGCTACCGCTCGTGCCCGGCGGCGAGGTGGCGGGAGTGCGCCAGGACGACGGTCAGCGCGTGGTCGCGCTGACCGGCACGGGGGGCTATGCCGAGTACGCCACCGCGCCCGTCGACCGCGTCTTTGCGATCCCCGACGCGATCGACGATGACACGGCGCTCGCGCTGGTCATCCAGGGCACCACCGCCTGGCACCTGTACCGCACGGCCGCGCGCGTGGCAGGGGGGGAGAGCGTGGTGGTTCACTCGGGCGCGGGTGGCGTCGGCTCGCTGGCCGTGCAGCTCGGACACCAGCTCGGCGCTGGGCGGGTGATCGCAAGCGCCTCCAGCCAGGAGCGGCGCGCGCTTACGCTGGGGCTCGGCGCTGACGCCGCGATCGACCCGGACCCGGACGGGCTCACCGAGCGGCTGATCGAGGCCAACGACGGCCACCCCGTCGACGCCGTATTCGATATGTCCGGCGGCGAGGTCTTCGACGCCTCCTACCGCGCGCTGGCGCACTTCGGGCGGATCGTGGTATGCGGCATCGCAACCAGTGAGCCCAACGAGGTGCGCACGGGCTCGCTGCTACGCCATTCGCGCTCGGTCGTCGGCTTCTACCTGTTTCACTGCCTGGAGCGGCCCGCGATGTTCGCCGAGGCGCTCAACGACCTCTTCGACCGTGCCGCGCGCGGGCATCTGCGCGTGCTGGTGGGCGGCACTTACCCGCTCGCACAGGCCGCCCAGGCGCAGATCGACCTGCGCGAGCGACGCACCAGCGGAAAGCTTCTGCTCGATCCTGGCGCCTGATCCGTAAGCTCCCCTCTCCTGACCATGTGCGCAACGTTCGCCGACCTCGGGCTGACCGAGTCCACTCTGCACGCGCTGCGCGACGTGGGCTATGAGGCGCCCAGCCCCATCCAGGAGCAGACGATCCCCTTGCTGCTGGCCGGCCAGGACGTGATCGGCCAGGCGCAGACCGGCACCGGCAAGACCGCTGCCTTCGGGCTGCCGATCATGGAGTACGTCGATCCCTCCCAGGCCACCGTGCAGGCGCTCGTGCTCACGCCCACGCGCGAGCTGTGTATCCAGGTCACCCAGGCCCTGCGGACCTACGGCGCGCACGCCGGGGTCGACGTGGTGGCCGTCTTCGGCGGTGCGCCCATCCGCACCCAGCAGGCGCAACTGCGCGCCGGCGGGCATGTGGTGGTGGGCACCGTCGGGCGCGTGCTCGACCTCATCTCGCGCCACTCGCTGGTGCTGCATGACTGTCGCTTCGTGGTGCTCGACGAGGCCGACGAGATGCTCGACCTCGGCTTCCTGGAGGACGTCGAGAAGATCCTCTCGCTCACCCCTTCAAGCCGCCAGACCGCGCTGTTCTCCGCGACCATGCCGCCGCCCATCCGCCAGCTGGCCGACCGCTACATGTACGACCCGGCGATCATCCAGGTGGAGGCAGCCACGCTCACGATCGACACCGTCGCCCAGTTCCAGCTGCCCGTTGACGCCAAGCACAAGCCCGACAAGCTCGTCGAGGTGCTCAGCGCCGAGAAGCCCGACCAGGCGATCGTGTTCGTGCGCACCAAGGTCCGCTGCGAGCAGCTGTTTCGCACGCTGCGCGACCGCGGCATGAACGTGCGCGCGCTGCACGGCGACATGACCCAGGGCGCGCGCGACGGGGTCATGCTCGCGTTCAAGGGCGGGCGCGTGCCCATCCTCGTCGCCACCGACGTTGCCGCCCGCGGCCTGGATATCTCGACGGTCACCCACGTGATCAACTACGACGTGCCCACCAGCCCCGACACCTACGTGCACCGCATCGGCCGCACCGGCCGCGTGGGGCGCTCCGGGCGGGCGATCACGTTCGTGGAGGACCGCCAAAAGCGCGAGCTGCAGGCCATCGAACGGCACATCGGCACCTCGATCGCCACGTGGGAGAAGGGCGCCATCGCCGCGCCCACGCCCGTGCGCGAGCGCCCACGTAGGCACTCAAAGCCCCATGTCTCGCGGCGCGACGATCACGAGCCCTACGTCAAGCTCGTGCTCGGCGGCGGACGCGCGTCCGGACTCAGCGTCGCCGACATCGTCGCCGCGGTCACCGCCGGCGCTGGGCTCGACGGCGAGGCCGTGCGCGACGTGATGGTGCTCGAACGCTTCTCGTTTCTGTCGGTCCCCGCCGCCGATTCCGAGCGGGTGCTGCGAGCGCTCGAGGGCCATCCGATCAAGGGCCGAGAACTGAGCCTCGAGCGCGTGCCGGTACAGTAGGCCGATGTCAACCGCCACCATGCAGACCACCGAAGGGCCGATCGTCTTCGAGCTGTTCGACGAGGACGCGCCCAAGACCGTCGAGAACTTCCGCAAGCTCGCCTCCGAGGGCTTCTACGACGGGCTCACCTTCCATCGCGTGATCAAAGACTTCATGATCCAGGGCGGCTGCCCGCAGGGAACCGGCACCGGCGGCCCCGGCTACACCTTCGAGGACGAGATCAACCCGCACAAGGTCGTGCGCGGGGCTTTGGCCATGGCCAACGCGGGCCCCAACACCAACGGCTCGCAGTTCTTCATCGTCACCACCAAGGCAGCGTCCTGGCTGGATGGCAAGCACACGGTGTTCGGCCAGGTCACCGACGGCATGGACGTGGTGGACAAGCTCGAGGCTGTGCCCACCGACGGCTCCGACCGCCCCACCGAGCCGATTGGCATCGCCTCGATCGAGCTGTCTGACTGACTGGCGCGCGCAGGCGTCGGCGCGCGCGTCCAACAACCGTCCCGGGCGGCGCACCTTGCGGGTGAGCTAGCGCTAGCCTTGTTCGTTAGAAGCCTCCAAGCGAACAGGGGAGCCGAGATGGCAAGCGTCGAGCAGCACGTCGAGCAGGAGATACTCAAGGTCCAAGCGCCCGCCCCGCAGGACGGCCAGGAGATCTCGGTCGAGAACCCCGCCACCGGCGAGATCGCCGGCAGTGTCGCCGACCTCGGTCCCGAGGCCGTCGCCGAGATGGCCGCGCGCGCACGCGCGGCCCAGCCGCAGTGGGAGGCCTACGGCTTCGAGGGTCGCGCCAGGGTGCTCAAGCGCGCGCAGAAGTGGCTGATGGACAACTCCGAGCGCGTCGTCGCCACGATCGCCTCGGAGACCGGCAAGACCTACGAGGACGCGCAGTTCGCCGAGATCGCCTATGCGGCCAACGCGTTCGGCTTCTGGGCCAAGGAGGGACCCAGTTACCTGGCCGACGAGCACGTCAAGTCCAGCCAGATCCTGGTCAAGGGCAAGAAGCTCGTGCTGCGCTACCGACCGCTCGGCCTGATCGGCGTGATCGGCCCGTGGAACTACCCGTTGACCAACTCCTTCGGCGACTGCATCCCTGCGCTGATGGCCGGCAACAGCGTGATCCTCAAGCCTTCGGAGATCACCCCGCTGACATCGCTGCTGATGGCCGAAGGGATGCGCGAGTGCGGCCTGCCCGACGACGTGCTGCAGATCGCCACGGGCCGCGGGCAGACCGGCGCGGCGCTGATCGAGCACGTCGACATGATCATGTTCACCGGCTCCACGCGCACCGGGCGCAAGGTCGCAGAAGGGGCTGCCCGGCGGCTGATCCCCGCCTCGCTGGAGCTCGGCGGCAAGGATCCGATGATCGTCCTGTCAGACGCCGACCTGGATCGCGCGGCCAACTTCGCCGCCTACTACTCGATGCAGAACGCCGGCCAGACCTGCATCTCGATCGAGCGCGTCTACGTCGAGGAGGGCGTCTACGACGAGTTCGTCGCCAAGGTCTCTGACAAGGTCCGCGCGCTGCGCGTCGGCAAGCCCGAAGGGCCAGGCTCGGTGGAGGTCGGCGCGATCACCTTCCCGCCCCAGATGGACACGATCAAGGACCATGTCGCCGACGCCACCGAGAAGGGCGCGCATGTGATCGTCGGCGGTCATGAGCTGCCGGGCCCCGGGCGCTTCTACGAGCCCACCGTGCTGGTCGACGTAGACCACTCGATGAAGATCATGACCGAGGAGACCTTTGGCCCCACCTTGCCGATCATGAAGGTTGCCGACGCCGATGAGGCCGTGCGTCTGGCGAACGACACGCCATACGGACTGGGCGCGTCGGTGTTCACCCGCGACGCGCAGCGCGGCGAGGCGATCGCCCGGCGCCTGGAGGTGGGCGCGGCCAACGTCAACGACGCGATGATCAACTACACCGTGCTCGAGCTGCCCATGGGCGGCGCCAAGGCCTCCGGGCTGGGCTCGCGCCACGGCGCAGGGGGCATCCGCAAGTACTCTTCTCAGCAGGCCATCGTGGTCACCTCGCGCCTGGCCATGAAGCGCGAAGTGCACATGTTCCCCTACAAGCGGCGCACCTCGCGGCTGCTCGCCGGGCTGTTCAAACTGCTGTATGGCCGCGGCCGTCGCGACTAGCGCAGGGGGATTCCGAGCACGTCTTCGAGCTCGGAGATAGTGGTGTCGGGGTCGGTGTGATGGACGACCGCCATGCCGAGCTCCTGCGCCGGCGGCAGGTTGAAAGGCAGGTCGTCGACGAACACGCATTGGCGCGCATCCATGCCGATCGCCTCCACCCCGAGCTCGTAGATGCGCGGGGCGGGCTTGCGCATGCCCACCTCGCCCGAGAGGATCACGCCGTCGAACAGCTCGCCCAGTAGGTCGTGGGGATAGCGCGTGGTGCCCCAGGAGTTGGAGATCAGGCCCGTGCGCAGCCCGGCCGAGCGCGCGGCCCGGACAGCCACCACCATCGGCTCCTCGACCAGCGATCCCGAAAACAGGCGGTCGATCAGGCCTTCGGCGCAGGACACGCCGAGCAGCTCGCCGAGCCCCATCTCGAACTGCGCCTCCTCGATGCGGCCCTCCTCAAAGCCGATCAGCAGCTCGCGCGCCTGATGGTTTGAGCGAAAGATCCCCGCCAATGCGTCCGGGTCAAGACCTTCCTCGCGGCAGAAGGCGCTGAACGACGCGAGCAGGTTGCTCGTCATCACGCCGCCCCAGTCCAGCAGCAGGCCGGTCCGCTGGCCGATCTCCGGCGCGTCAGCCGCCATATGCGATCTCCTCGGCTCGGCGCGCGAGCTCGAGCACGCCGTCGCCGAACGTCTTGAGGTACGGGTCGTCGGTCGTGCCGGCGACCGCGCGCTTGTAGTTGCCCTCCATGAACACCACAGACTTCCACACAGCCAGCGCTGTGTACCAGCGGATGTCGCTCATCGCCCGACCCGAGCGCTCCTCATAGCGGGCGATCAGCTGCGCGCGGGTGGGGAATCCCTCCGCACGCGTTACGCGCCCCAGGTGCTCGCGCAGCCCGCCCACGGGGTCGCCGGCCTCGGTCCACATCATGCACAGGTAGCCCAGGTCGGCCAGCGGGTCGCCGATCGTGGCCATCTCCCAGTCGAGCACCGCCGCCAGGCGGGCCGGGGCTGTGGGGGCGAAGATCGTGTTGCCCAGGCGGTAGTCGCCGTGAACGATGGTCGCGGGTCCGGACTCGGGCAGGTGCCCTGAAAGCCAGGTGCCCACGCTCTCCACAGCGGGGATCTCGCGTGTCTTGTTCAGCTCCCACAGGCCGCCAAAGCGGCGCAGTTGGCGCTCCAGATATCCAGTCGGCTTGCCAAAGCCCTCCAGACCCACCTCCAGCCAGTCGACCGCGTGAATCTCCACGAGCGAGTCGATCAGCTCCTCGCCGATGCGCCGGCGCTCGGCCGGGGTGTCCAACGCCTCGGGCAGCTCCGTGACGATCGGCTCGCCCTCGATCCGCTCCATCACGTAGAAGGGGCATCCGATCACGTCCTCCTGCGCGCACACCGCCAGCACCTCGGGCACGCGCGCGGGCGTGTCGCGCAGGGCGCCCAGCAGGCGCGCCTCGCGCAGCACGTCGTGTGCGCTGGGCGGCAGCGGCGGGCGGGGCGGTCGGCGCAGCACCATCTCGTGCTCGCCGCGTTCGATCAGGTAGGTCACGTTGGAGTGCCCCTCGCCGATCGGGCTGGCCACGATCTCGCCCTCGCCCAGGCCGTGCTCGTCCAGGAAGCGCGCGAGCGGCTCGAGCACCAGCAGCGGCGGGCGACTGTTGTCCTGCGCCTGTGCGAAGGTCTCGACGATGTCATCTGCGGCGATTGGCGCGCTCACGGAAGGGAACCGTACAAAGACCGCAACCTTCCCTGCGCCGAGGTGTCTGTAGCGACCATGTCCCGAATCTCCAGAACCCTCACCACACTGCTCGCCGCAGTGCTCATGGCGGGCGCCGCGGGCGCCGCCCCGGCCCTGGCCGACCACAGCCAGACCAACTTCTTCGAGGCGAGCAACGAGTTGCTCACCCCGTCGGCCCGCGCGCGCACGTTCCAGACGCTCGAGCATCTGGGCGTCAAAGCGCTGCGCGTGGAGCTGTACTGGTACGACGTCGCCCCGGACCCCACGAGCGCCACTCGCCCCAACTTCGAAGGGACCAACCCGGCCAGGTACGACTGGAGCCTGTACGACCCGATCCTCGCCGAAGCCCAGCGGCTGCACTGGCCGGTGCTGTTGACCGTCACCTCGCCCGCGCCCAGATGGGCGACCGCCAACCATCAGGCCCCCTACATCACCAGGCCCGATCCCAAAGACTTCCAGGAACTGATGACCGCCGTGGCCCTGCACTACGGCTCGGAGGTGTCGCTGTACTCGGTGTGGAACGAGCCCAACCACCCCGCCTTCCTGTTGCCGCAGTTCAACGCCAACGGCACCCCTGCCTCGCCGCGGATCTACCGCGGCCTCTACCAGGCCGCCTATGCCGGGCTGCAGGCCGCCGGGCTGGCCCATCCGCGGATCCTCTTCGGCGAGACCGCGCCCACCGGCTTCGACCGCGTCAACGTGCGCAGGGAAGGGGCGCTGCACGACGTCGCACCGCTGGAGTTCATGCGCGAAGCGCTGTGCCTGGACACGCACTACCGCAAATCGCCCTCCTGCGGCGAGCTGCAGATGAGCGGCTACGCCCACCATGCGTACACGACCGCGGTCCCTCCCACGTACCACACGCCAGGGGCCGACAACGTGACGATCGGAACGCTCTCTCGTCTCGAAAGTGCGCTCAACCTTGCTGCTCGCGCCCACGCGATCCCGGGCGGGTTGCCGATCTACCTGACCGAGTTCGGCACTCAGAGCCTGCCCAACAAGCAGCTGGGCGTACCGGCCGCGGTGCAGGCCGAATACAACGCGATCGCCGAGCACATCGCCTGGTCGAACTCGCGTGTGGCCGCCTTCTCCCAGTACCTGCTCAAAGACGACCCGATCGGCGGCGCGCCCGGCGCGAGCGTCCACGGTGGCACGGTCGGCTTCCAGACCGGCCTGGAGTACGTGAGCGGCCAGCCCAAGCCGCTCTACTCCGGCTGGCCGATTCCGCTCACGGTCAGCCGTGACGGGCACAAGTTCGCGCTGTGGGGCCTTGCGCGGCCGGCAACGGGCGCCACGCGTGTGACGGTGCTCGTCAAAGCGCCCCATGCCAAGCGCTACCGCACGCTCAAGGTGGTCGCCACCAACAGCCTCGGCTACTGGAGCCTTGTCTCCTCCACGCCGGGGGAAACCTGGCGGGTGCGCTGGACCAGCCCCGCAGGCGTGAAGTACGAAGGCCCGCCCATCCACGCGCACTGAGGCGAGCGCGGGCCGGCGCGGATGCTTTGTCCTCGGTCGCTCGTGTGCGTAGCACACCACGCTCCCTGCGTCCGCGCCCCGCTTGACCCACGCTCGCCTCAGAGGCGTAGTGGTGCGATCACTGATGGCAGGTTTCGGCGTCGCCCTACGATGAATGGGCGATGCCGGAGCTGCCCGAGGTAGAGATCACCGCGCGGCTGCTCGACGCGGCGCTGCGCGGGGCGCAGATCGAGTCCGCGCTCGCGCCCGGCATCAATGCCCTGAAGACGTTCGACCCGCCGCTGTCCGCTCTGCAGGGGCAGCGGATCGCGGCAGTGCGCAGACGCGGCAAGCAGCTGATTCTCGACACCGACGGTCACGGCTACCAATCCGCCCAGCGGCTGTCGCTGCTCATCCACCTGATGTCCGCCGGGCGCCTGCAGCTGTATGACAAGCTCGCGGGGCCGCGTGATCGGACGTCGCGGCTGCTGTTGCGGATCGGCGAAGGTCGCGAGCTGAGACTGCGCGAGTTCGGCTCCAAGCAGGCCGCCTGGGTGAAGGTGCTGGCGACCGACGAGCTCGAGCGCGATGACGCGCTGGCCAAGCTCGGCCCCGAAGCGTGGCCCGATCCGGGCGCAGCGGCTGAGCTGAAAGAGCTGCTCGACGCTCCCAGGCCGCTGCACGCGCTCCTGCGCGACCAGCACGTGATTGCCGGGATCGGGCGCTCGTGGGTGGATGAGATCCTGTGGGAGGCCAGGCTTTCTCCATACAAGCGCGGCGCCGACCTGGATGAGCAGGAGGCCGGGCGGCTTGCAGACGCGATCGTGCAGACCCTCGGCTGCGCCATCTCTCACTACGAGCAGGCTGTGCGCCTGCCGATCCCGGACAAGCTGCCGATGCCGCTACGCGTGCACCGTCACGAGGGCGAGCCGTGCCCACGCTGCGGCGCCACCCTGCAGGCGGTCCACTTCGAGGACTATGTGATCGCCTACTGCCCCGCCTGCCAGACCGAGGGGCGCGTGCTCAAGGACCGCAGGCTGTCGCGGCTGCTGCGCTGAGGCGGAGCCTAGCCCGGCGCTCTGGCCATGCCGAGGATGTGGGGTATGGCGGGCACGACGGGGCTGAGCTTGAACGAGAAGCGCTCCTCGCGCTCGATCGCAAAGCCCGAGCTGCGGATCGCCGCGCGCGTGTCGCGCGCGCAGCGGCAGCCGCCGGCCAGCGGCGGATAGATCGTCGCATCCAGCGCGCGCTGGATGCGAGCCGCGGCGGGGCGCTCGGAGACGACGTGCTCGTAGAAGCGCAGCTCGCCTGCCGGTGCCAGCACGCGGCGGATCTCTCGCAGTGCAGCCGATTGGTCTGCGACGGTGCACAGCACGAGCGACACCACCGCCGCGTCGAAGCCACCGTCCTCGACGGGTAGCGCTTCGGCGGTCGCGCGCGTAACCTGCACAGGCACTGGGGAGCTCTCGCTCGCCCGCTGCGCAAGCGCAAACAGGTGCGGCTCGGGCTCGACGGCGAGGACGTGCGTGACGCCCTGCGGGTAGTAGGCGAAGTTCACGCCGTGGCCAGCCCCGATCTCGACCACGCGCCCTTGCAGGCCCTCGAGCAGAGCCCTGCGATGCTCGGCCCCGCCGCGCTGCTCAGCCGTATGGCTGATCCTCGGATACAGGCGGGCGAAGAGCGGATGGCGGTGGGTGCTCTGCACACCGCCATGATCGCAGTCGCTGCGATGCGTACTGCCGATCGCTCGTTCGCGGTGACCGCTGCCGCTAGCCATCGACGCGGCTGCTCACTGCAGCGTCACGGCGCTCTCGAGCGTCTGCTTGACCGTGTCGATGCCGCGCTCCATCATCGCGTCCGTTGGCTGTGCGAGATCATCGGGCAGCAGATCGGCGATCCACACGAAGCGCGTGCTGCCCTCGGGGTGGGCGAGCACCTGAGCGGCGCCGTTGTGATGGCTGTATGGGCCGTCGACGATCGACCACACCAGCCGGCGTGCTTGGGCGTCTGAGCTGACCAGCCGCTCGCGCGCGGTCACTCCGTTAAAGAAGGACACGATCCGGTCTGTGCCGTCCAGGCGTGCGTCCGTGACGAAGCCCGGCACCAGCCGCTCGTGCAGGGCTCCCCAATCGGCGAGGGCATCCCATGCGTCCTCGACCGGCACCTCTATGAGTCGTTCCTTGTAGATAGTTGCCATAGGCCGGATGCTCGCCGACCGCCGCGGCGCGGTCTTGAACATTCGTGCTCGTGTGCGACGATCGACGGGTGCTGAGCTCGACGAGCGTCTTCGCGGCCGACGGCCTGCAGCTGTACGACGTGGCCTGTCGCCATCCTGCGGGTCCGGGCCGGGAGATCGAGCAGGCGGGCACGCTTGCGCTTGTGTTCGTGCGCCGCGGTTGCTTTGTGCGCAGCGTGGCCGGCGTGCAGTCGTTGCTGGACTCGACGGTCGCCTACGCGATGAGCCCCGGCGAAGAACAGCGTTTCGATCACCCCCACGGGCACGGCGACGACTGCACGGTCCTGTCCCTCGATCGTGCGCTTGTGGCCTCGCTGTGGGGCGGCGATTGGCTGCTGCCCACAGCGCCGGTGCCGGTAGGCCCGCAGCTGGACCTCGAGCACCGCATGCTGCTCAATGACGCCACGCGCCAAGAGGACGGGCATGAGGTGTTCGAGCGTGCCATCGCGCTGGGCGCGCGCCTGCTCGAGGCGGTCGACGCGCGCCGCGTGGGCAGCGGCCAGCCCAAGACGGTCAGGCGCCGGCGCGTGCTCGTCGACGAAGCCCGCCAGGCCCTGGCCGGCGACCCACAGCTGTCCCTCGTACAGATCGCTCAGGCGCTCAGCGTCTCGCCCCACCATCTCAGCCGCGTCTTCCGCGCGACCACGGGTGCGACGCTGGCCCGCCACAGGATGCGCCTGCGCGTCCGCGAGGCGATGCACCGGCTGGCCGGCGGCGAGCGCGATCTCGCACGCCTGGCCGCAGACGTCGGCTTCAGCGATCAGAGCCACCTATGCAGGGTCGTGCGCGGTGAGACCGGTATCACACCCGGCGCGCTGCGCAGTGCCATGCAGACCAGGTCTGACTAGCTCAGAACATCTGCGGATAGCGGCGCCAGCTCGGGCTACCCACTCGAGACCCTGCCCGCGGCGATCGCGCCAGCCACGAGCATCACCACCCCATACACCCCCGGTACGGCGCCCGCCCCGGTTCCGAAAGCCTGAGTGGCGAGTGCGGCGGCGACGGCGAAGTCGCGCATCGCGATCGTGAACGAGCCTGGGATGGCGCTCGTTCTGGGCGCATCCGCGCGGCGCCATAGCTCAGCCAGGCACGCGCTCACGACCAGGAACGCCAGGCTCGCGAGCAGTGCGGCGCCGAGATGGTGGGCCCCATGCGTGCCGCTCAGCGCGGCATACACGAGCACAGCCACGGTCAGCGCAGCAAGCCCCTCGCGCTCGGCGTCCGCGGCCGCGAGCCGCTTCGCGAGTGCGGGCCGGCTACGGGCAGCGACGCCCGCCAATAGCGGCACCAGCACCACCAGCGCGAAGCGGCCCAGCAGGTGACCGGAGCTGACGTGCGCGGCGCTGTGAGACAGCCAGCCGATGGCCACCGGCCCGACCACCGCAGCGAGCACGAGCGATCCGGTTACGGCGCCGAGGGCGATCGTGGCGTCGGCTCCGGCCAGCGCCACCAGGCCCACCGCGGCGATCTCCGACGAGGACAGCCCCACAGCCAGCAGCCCGTCGCGCACGAGCGGCGTAAACGGGCGCCCGAGCAGCCAGGCCGCTCCCACGAGAATGGGCAAAGGCAGCAGCGACAGGGTCGCTACGGCCCAAGCGTGATCGCGCAGGCGGGCGAGGTCGGCGAAGGAGATCCCCAGCGCGGTCGCCAGCACGAGCAGCGCCAGCAGCAGGTCCGAGCGGGCGGCGATCGCGGGGGAGGGGATCTCAAGGCCGAGCGCGGCGGCGAGCAACGCCAGCGGTGTGAGAAACCGGGGGATCGTGGCGAGCGGGCGCAGCATCGTTCTCCGATTGGCGTTCGCGCCAATCGGCAACAATAGGCTCAGGCACCGATGGCCCCATCGTCGACTCATCCGCCAGACGGCGCCGACCACACCGCGCGGCTGCTGATCTCCTGCCCGGACGGGCCCGGGATCGTGGCCGCGGTCTCACGCTTTTTGTTCGAGCGGGGGGCCAACATAGTGAGCTCCGACCAGTACTCGACCCATCCCGAGCAGGGCACCTTCTTCATGCGCTGCGCCTTCTACCTGCCGGCGATCGAGGGCGAGCGAGACGACTTCGAGACGTCCTTCGGCGAGCTCGCGCAGCGCTTTTCGATGACCTGGCGCCTCTCCTACGCGAGCGCGCGCCGTCGCGTCGCGCTGATGGCCTCGCGCACGGAGCACTGCCTGCTGGACCTGCTGTGGCGCGCCAGTCGCGGAGAGCTGGAGATGGACGTGGCCTGTGTCATCTCAAACCACGAGCAGCTGCGCGGCGACGTCGAGGCATTCGGTGTGCAGTTCCTGCACATTCCGGTCACGGCGCAGACCAAGCCGCAGGCGGAGGGCCGCGCGCTGGAGGTCCTCGCGGGCGCGGTCGACCTGGTCGTGCTCGCCCGCTACATGCAGATCCTCTCGGGCGACTTCCTCGCGCGGGTGGGCTGCCCGGTGATCAACATCCACCATTCCTTCCTGCCCGCGTTCGCCGGTGCCGAGCCCTACCGGCACGCCTACGAGCGCGGGGTCAAGCTGATCGGCGCCACCGCTCACTACGTCACCGAGCATCTCGACGAGGGCCCGATCATCGAGCAGGACGTCGTGCGCGTCGGGCACCGCTACACCGTCTCAGACCTCGAGCGGGTGGGGCGCGACGTCGAGCGCATGGTGCTGGCCCGCGCCGTAGGCAGGCACCTCGACGATCGTGTGCTTGTGCACGAGGGTCGCACGATCGTCTTTTGACTGCCCAGCATGCTCCAAGAGCCGTGTTGGCGCCGATACGTCTATATGGCTCAAGCGGTCTCCCGCCCAGGGGCGCGTGCGGCCCGGCAGCGACGCGACTTGCAAGACGGGGCCGCCCCGCGACGTCCCGGACGCCGGAGGCCTCGCCTGATCTGCGGCGGGCGATCGAGCTGGCGACGTTGGTCGAGTCCGCGGGCGACGCCGTGCTCGGCGTGTCGCCGCGCGGGTTGATCACGCACTGGGGCGAGGGCGCGCAGCGGCTGTTCGGATACTCGCGGGCAGAGGCGATCGGCAAGCGGATTCTCGGTGACAGCCATTTCCCGATACTGAAAATGGGCGACCGAGATAGCGTTCACCCATCACGAGCGCGCCACTCCGTTCGATCCGGGAAGCGTCATGAACATATCGACGATCGCCCCACCGCGAGCTCGTGGACACGGTTGCCGGGGCGGGCGGTCGCTACGCAGGCGCGTCTTAGGAGGCTAGGATCCCTGGCGTGATCGAGCCAGGCGACCAAGCCCCAGACTTCGAGCTGCCCGACCAGGACGGCCGCGCGGTCAAGCTGTCGGACTTCCGTGGCCAGCCGGTCGTCGTTTACTTCTACCCCAAGGCCGACACGCCGGGGTGCACCGTGCAGGCGTGTGGCGTCCGCGACCATGAGGCCGACTACTCGAAGGTCGGCGCCACGGTTCTCGGGATCTCTCCCGACCCGGTTGCCAAGGTCAAGAAGTTCCACGACAAGCAGGACCTCAACTTCCGCCTGCTCGCCGACTCAGACCACGCGGTGGCCGAGTCCTACGGCGTCTGGGCCGAGAAGTCGATGTACGGCAAAACCTATTTCGGCAACGAGCGCACGACCTTCGTCATCGATTCCGACGGACGCGTGGCGAGCGTGCTGCGCAAGGTCAAGCCGGCCGAGCACGACGAGCTGGTGCTCGGCGCACTCGCCGGCATGGCCCGGCCCGCCGCGTAGCACGGGCCGGGCTGCAGCTGCCGGCTGGGTGCAAGACCCGAGCTAGGCGTTCTGGACGATCAGGAAGCGGTTGCCGTCGGCGTCGCGGAAGAAGAACATCGGCGGCACGGGGTCGCCCATGCGCATGACCGTCTCGTCCACGTCGACTCCTGCGGCTTTCAGGCTGGCGTGGTCGGCGTCGATGTCCGTGGTCGAGAAGCCGATGCGGCCCTCGATGCCGACCGTTTCGCCCTCTTGCGGCACGCACAGGGCAACCGTCGTGGCGGCGCCGGGGGGCGCCACTTCGACCCAACGGTCGCCGTTGCCGAAGGGGGTGTCGGAGCGCTTCTCGAAGCCGAGCTTCTCCACGTAGAACTCGATCGCCTTGTCCTGGTCGCTGACTGGGATCATCACAGTGCCAAGCTGGGTAATGCGGGTCGTGCTGGCTGTCTCGGTCATCGTCATCCTCCTGTTCGTGGGGGTCTTGGAGCTTGGACCGCCGGCCGTCGCGAAACTCATCGACGCGCGGCGCTACGGGCGATTCCCACCCTCTAGGCTTGCTCACGCGATGCACGTTCGATCCTACGCCGAGCTCGAGCCCTTCGTCACCCTCGACGGCTCTGAGATCCGCGAGTGGGCCGGACGCGTGTCGGCGCCCGCGCGCAACCAGAGCCTGGCCGAGGCCACCGTGCCGGTGGGCGGCGCCACCACCGAGCACTACCACCGCGTCAGCGAGGAGCTGTACCTGGTCAGCGCCGGCCGCGGCCGCCTGGTCATCGACGGTGAGGAGCGGCTGATCGCGCAGGGCGACTGTGCGCTGATCCCGCCCGGCGCCCGCCACAAGGTCTTCAACGTCGGCGACGAGCCCCTACGGATCGTGTGCGCCTGCTCGCCCGCGTACTCGCACGAGGACACCTGCCTGACCGAGTGATCGCGCGCTCGCGCGCTCGTGCGTACAGCCGACGATCCGGACGGCCGCCGAACATACGCAAAATCACGTATGGCGCGGCGCGGGCCAGACAAATAGTCTCCCGCGGCAATGCCGGCGGGCCACTGGGGGCCGTCGTGTGCAGCACCCGACGAAAGGATGAGCAGGATGTCGCTTTGCTGGAACCTTCTCGCGCCCAAGCGGCGCGCGGCGCTGGTGGTCGCCTCGGCCACGTGCGCCCTCTTTGCCCTCGCCGGCTCCGCTCAGGCGGCGCTGCCCACGGTCACTGTCTCGGTCGGCGCCTCGTCGGTCACCGTCGGCGGGGCCTTGCAGTCGGGCGCTGTCAACGTCGCTTCCACCAGCACCAAAAAGGAAACCGAGGTCATCCTGTTCGCGGTCAAGCCGGGGGTGAGCGTCGCCGAAGTCGAAGCCTTCGTCAAGAGCAACAAGCAGAAGGACCCCAACAACGCCGACAAGTACGGCACGATCGCCTTCGACGTCGAAGCCAACCCGGGCGCGACGACCGAAGCGCAGACCGACCTGCAGGCGGGCCAGTACATCGTGTTGACCGGCGAAGGAGAAAAGCCGGTGGCCATCCGCACGACCTTCACGGTGGCGCCCGCCGCGTCGCCGGTGGCCATGCCGACGCCCGAAGCGACAGTGCGCTCGATCGAGTTCGGATTCCGCGGGCCGACCACGTTGCGCGATGGCGAGCTCGTGCGCTTTGAAAACGAAGGATTTCTCGTGCACATGGACATCGCCTTCCCGGTCAAGAGCAAGGCGGTCGCCCAGCAGGTGGTCAAGCTCATGCTCGCGGGCAAGGAAAAGGGACTCGAAAAGCTCGTCGTCGGGCCGCCGTTCGCCTTTGCGGGGCCGCTGTCCAGCGGCGCCTTCCAGCAGGAGATCGTCACGGCCAAGCCGGGCTGGTATGTGCAGGCGTGCTTCATGGAAACCCAGGACGGGCGCGACCACACCCTTCTGGGCATGGAGCGGGTCTTCAAGATCATCAAGTAGGCGCTGCGCCGTCCCGTCTGCCGCCCGCGACTGTCGCGGGCGGCCGGCAGACGGAACGGCTTCGCTTGGCCGAGGGTTCGCGTGATGGCTGGCCGCGCTCGCTGCGCCAGCTGAGGGCGGGGGGCCTAGGGCCCCCGTGGGGCGGCTAGCGGATCAGGCGGTCCACGCGAGCCGCTGCAATCGTTTCGTGCAGCGTCTCTAGCGCGTCGTGCTTGGGCCGCCAGCGCAGCTCGCGCCGCGCCTTGGCGGTGTCCATGATCATCGACTCGCGGAAGGCGGCGATCCACTGCGCCTGCGCGGGCAAGAAGCCCAGGCGCGCGATCATGTGTGCGACAGCGTCTACGGCCAGCTCGGGCACGGGGATCGAGTACCAGCCGAGCTCGTCGGCGAGCAGCTTGACGGTCAGCTGGCCGGGGCCGGCGAGGTTGTAGATGCCGGGGCTGCCGCGACCCAGTGTCGCGGCGCGCATCGCGCTGGCGACGTCGTCGTGGTGAACGAGCTGGAAGGAGATGCCGGGGTCGGGCAGCACGGGCTTGAGGATCGGCACGTCGTCGAGCATGCGCAGCACCGCGCTGGGCAGCCGCTCTGAGACCTGCGTGTAGGGCAGGCTGTCGATCAGCAGCGGCGCATCGGGCCCGGCGACGATGCACGGGCGAAAGATGTACGCGGCGGTTGCGCTGTCGTGTATCGCGTCGGCCAGCAGCGTCTCGACCTCGGCCTTCTGGCGCGAGTAGTAGTGGCTGTCGGTGCCCCGCGCGGGGACGTCCTCGGTCAGCGGCTGGGGGTTGTCGGCGTGAAAGCCGTAAGCGGCGACCGACGACGCGTAGATGAGCCGCTGCGTGCCCGCGGCGGCGGCGGCTTCGAACACGTTGCGCGAGCCGTCCAGGTTGACCCGCCGGCTGTCGGACTCGCTGCCCATGATCATGAAGGCCAGGTGCACGACCACGTCGGCGTCGGCGACCAGGTCGGCCACGGCGCGGCGGTCGAGCACGTCGCCGCGGCGGTAGGCGACCTTGCGGTAGCCGTGTGTCGCAGGGTCAAACGGACGCCGTGCCATCCCCACGATGCGGGCGACCCCGGGCGAGCGGTCCAGCGCGGCGATGACCGCGCGGCCCATCTCTCCGGTGGGGCCGGTCACCGCCACGGTCAGGCCCTGCGTGGAGTCAGCGCGCGACGCCATTGGTGTGCTGGTTCTATCAGGCATTGTCAACCGTCACAGCGGGTAGCTTTGCGGGCGATGCATCGCCGGCTGGCGGGTGCCCCGCTGATCGCGCTCGCCCTGGCGCTCGATGCCTCGCAGGCGCACTCCGCCCTGGTGCAGGCCTGGCCGCCGTTCGTGCTGGTCACAGGTCTGCTGCTGATCGGACTGGTCGCTGGCCGCGACGGCTTGTTCGATGCGGCTGCCACTCGGCTTATACGCCTGCCCGGCCCGCCGCTGGGGCTTGCGCTGGCCTGCTTTGCACTGGTGGCGGCGGTGACCGCGCTGTTGAACCTCGACACGTCGGCGGTCTTTCTCACCCCCGTGCTGGTGCAGGTCGCCAGGCGGCGTGGCCTGGAGGCGGCGCCGTTTTTGTACGGCGCCGTGTTGATGGCCAACGCGTCCTCGCTGTTTCTGCCCGGCTCGAACCTCACCAACTTGCTGGTGCTGTCGGGCGCGCACGTGACCGGCGCGACCTTCTTCTGGCGCATGCTGCCGATGGCCGTGGCGGCGCCTGCGCTGACGGCGGGCGGCCTGGTGGCGATCCACCGCCGCGCGCTGTTCACCGCGTGCGACCCTGCTGATGAGCCGCGCGCGCCCGTGCGAGTCGGCCTCGGCCTGTGGGGCGCGGTGGTGGCGGCTGTGTTGATCGTGGTCCTGCGCAACCCAGCCCTGCCGGTGCTCGCGGTCGGGGTGATCCTCGTGGGCTGGCGGGCGCGCGCTGGGCGCCTTGTGTGGCGAGGAGCGCTCGAGTGGCTTGGCCTGCCTACGCTGATCAGCCTGTTCGGCCTGGCGGTGGCGCTGGGCACATTCGCCCGTGCGAGCGCGTTTCCCGCCGACGTGCTGCACTCGGCCGGCGGCCCGCTGACGGTCGCCGTGGCGGCGCTTGCGAGCGTGGCGGTCAACAACCTGCCCGCGGCCGTGCTGCTGTCCTCCGCGCACGGGCTGCGCGTGGGGGCGCTGCTGCTCGGGCTGAACGTCGGCCCCAACCTGGCGGTGACCGGCTCGCTGGCGGTCCTGCTGTGGTGGCGCGCGGCCGTCCGCGCGGGCGCCAGGCCGTCGGCGCTGGCCTACTCGCGCCAGGGCCTCGTGCTGGCGCCGCTGGCGCTTGCGGGCGCGCTCGCGCTCGGTCTCGCCCTGGCATCGCCGTACGCTTGAGAGCGTGTCCGTGCTCCTCGCGTCAGCCTCGATCGGCCACAGCATCGACTCGTTCTTCGAAGCGGCCGGACAGTTCTTCTCGGATCTCGCCGCCGTTCACTGGCCGGCGTTGCTGGTGGGGTTGGCGTTCTTCGGGCTGAACCTGACGCTGCGCTCGCGGGCCTTCTTCCACAGCCTGCGCGCGGCCTATCCGGCGGATCGCTTCCAGTGGCGGCGGGTGTGGGGTGCGTACGTGGCCGCGGTGGGCTTCAACAACGTGGTGCCCGCGCGCGGGGGGGACGTCATCAAGCTGTTCCTCACGCGCAGCTCGATCCCTGGCTCGACCTACCCGACGGTCGCCTCGGCCTTCTTCGTGGAGTCGATCTTCGACGCCACGGTGGGGGTGCTGGTGCTGATCTTCGCCTTCTCCCAGGGCGTCTTTCCCAAGCCGCCCGACTTCTCCAAACTGAGCTCCTTTGACATCTCATACCTGGCCGAGCACTTTCGCCTGACGCTCTTTCTGATCACCGCGCTGGCGGTGCTGGGCCTGTTGGCCTTTGCGCTGCTGTCGATGCGCGTGCAGGCCTTCTGGGATCGCGTGCGCCAGGGCGTGACGATCCTCTCAGACCGTCGTCGCTACCTGCGCGAGGTGGTCGCGTGGCAGGCAGTCGGGTGGATGTGCCGCTTTGTCGCCTTCTGGTTTCTGCTCGACGCGTTTCGGATCGGCGGCTCGGTCAAGAACGTCCTGCTCGTGTTCGGCGTCAATCAGGTGGCCGGCGCGGTGCCGTTCACGCCGGGCGGCGCCGGCGTGCAGCAGGCGCTGCTGGTCAAGGTGTTTTCCTCCAGCGCCAAGACGGCCGTGGTGGCCGCCTACTCGGTCGGCCAGCAGATCGCGATCGCGGTGTTCACCGCGTCGCTGGGCCTGGGTGCGATCGTGTTCATCTTCCGCTTTCGCTCGTTCAAGGAGGTGCTGCACGCGGGGCGCGCGTCACGCGAGGCCGAGCGCGAGTCAGAACGCGACGCAGAGCGCGCGGGCGTGCTGGACTACTGAGTTCGTCCATGACGGCGCTACGCGCCGGCTGGACTACGGACTACTGAAGCCCCTCGCGCGCCTCGCGCACGAGGGCGACGGCCTCGGGGAACACGCGCGCGATGACCGTGCGGATCTGCTCAGCTTGGGCCTCGGCGTCGCCCTGCACGTTGACGCGCTGGACGGCGGCGACGGTCATGTCGACCGCCAGCTTGATTGCGTTGTCGGCCCAGGCGAGGCGCTGCTGCCCATGCATCTGCTCGGCGAACTCGGCCAGGCGCCGCTGCAGCTCCTCGGGGTCGCCGAACAGATCTCCGAGGCCACCACTTTCCATGCGCTTCATCATAGACTGCGCTGCTATGCCCGACACACGCGATACCCGCGAGCAGGTGGCGCGCGAGACGGAGCGGCGCACCCGCCTGTCGGTGACCGCCTTCGGCGGCGGCTTTCTGTACTTGCTCAGCGCAATCATCATCTCCGAGACGCTCAACGGCGCGCCGACGGTCGGCCTGCTGCAGGGCCTCAAACCGGCGCTGGAAGGCGAAGCGACGCCGGCGGTGAGCCCGCGCACCGGAGAGGTGAAATTCATCAGCAGCCACGCCTTCCCCCTGATCGCAGGCAGCGCGCTGGTGGCGATCGCGGTGGGCATCCTCACGCTGATCCTGCTGGTGCTGCTGGATGCCACGCGCTTTCGGCGGCCGCAGACGTGGTCGGCGGCCCGGCCGCTGGTGATCGGCGGGGGCGTGGCGGTGGCGGTTGTGAGTCTCGCCCATCAGGTGGTCACGGCGATCGAGACGCACAGCTTCGCGGTGGGCCACGACTTTTCCAATCACGCGGTCGAACAGGCGCTCACGAAGGGCACGGCCAACTCGATCATCGACTACGTCGACCTGCTGGCGGGGCTGGCGCTGGCGGCGGGCATGATCGCGGTGATGATCAACGCCATGCGTGTGGGGCTGCTGCCGCGCTGGATGAGCTTTTTGGGCATGTTTTCGGCGATCCTCATCTTCCTGCCGATCGGCGGCGCGGAGCTGCAGCTGGTGCCGGCGTTCTGGATCGTGATGATGGGCATCCTGTTCTCCGGCAAATGGCCCAACGGCGAGCCGCCGGCATGGAAGGCGGGCGAAGCGGTGCCGTGGCCGTCGCGCGCGGATATGCAGGCGTCGGCGCCCACGGGCAAGGGCCAGCCGGCGCTGGCGGGCGCGGCCGCGGATGCGGGACCGGCGTCGGCGGCGTCGGTCGGCTCCTCGCGCAAGCGTCGACGCAAGCGCGGCGCGCGCGGCTGAGGCGAGCGACGGTGGCGGGCAGCGAACAGGACGCGGGTACAAGCGAGCGGCTCGACAAGCAGCTGGCCTCGCTGCTGGAGGTCGAGACGTTTGCGCCTCCCGCGGCCTTCGCCGAGCACGCGCTGCTGAACGACCCGTCGGTGTACGCGCGGGCGGCGGCGGACCCGCTCGCGTGGTGGACCGAGCAGGCCGAGCAGCTGGACTGGTTTGTGAAGTGGACGCGGGTGCTCAACGACGACGACCCACCGTTCTATGAGTGGTTCACGGGCGGGGTGCTGAACGCGTCCTACAACTGCCTGGATCGCCACGTGATCGCGGGCAGGGGCGAGCGTGTGGCTTTCCACTGGCGCGGCGAGGATGGCGAGGAGCTCGACATCACCTACGCCCAGTTGCTCGAGCAGGTGGAACGCTTCGCGAGCGCGCTGAAGGATCTGGGCGTGCAGCCAGGCGATGTGGTGGGGATCTATCTGCCGATGATCCCCGAGGTGGTTGTGGCGATGCTGGCGTGCGCGCGTATAGGCGCGCCGCACAACGTGGTGTTCGGCGGCTTCTCGGCGGAGGCGGTGCGCGAGCGCATGGAGTTCTCGCAGGCGAAGGTGCT
>DATNLQ010000234.1:0-10693 GCA_035602785.1 Solirubrobacteraceae bacterium | reverse complement strand
GTATGAGCTCGTGGCAGGCGCCCTGCCGGACGGGGTCAGCGTGCGCGACCTCGGTGCGCATCGGCTACGCGACCTGGCGCGCCCGGAGCAGGTGTACCAGCTGTGCCACGCGGATCTACACGGCGACTTCCCGGCGCTGCGCTCGCTGTCAGCCCTACCGAACAACCTGCCCGTCCAGCTCACCAGCTTCGTTGGCCGCGAGGCCGAGATCGCAGAGATTCGTAAGCTGCTCGGCCGATCGCGCCTGCTCACTCTGACCGGAGCGGGTGGGAGCGGGAAGACGCGGCTGGCCTTGCAGGTGGCCGCCGAGACGCTTGACGATCACCCTGATGGTGTGTGGTGGGTGGATCTGGCGCCAATCAGCGATTCGGCGCTGGTGGCCAGCGAGGTTGCGGGCGCGCTTTCGATTCGCGAGTTCCCGTCGCAGCCGGTGAACGACACGCTGACGGCGCAGCTCGCCGGGCGCCGGTTGTTGATCGCGCTCGACAACTGCGAGCACCTGCTGGGCGCGTGCGCCGAGTTGGCGGCCAGGCTGCTCGAGGCGTGTCCGGGTGTTGTGATTCTGGCGACGAGCCGCGAGTCGATCGGGGTAGAGGGAGAGCAGAGCTGGCGGGTTCCCTCGCTGCAGGTTCCGCAAGCCGAGCTGGCACGAGCCGCGCTCGCGGAGGTTGAAGCGATCCAGCTGTTCTGCGACCGGGCACGACACGTGCGACCAAATTTCCGTTTGGTGGACGCGAACGCGCAGGCGGTGGCGACGATCTGTCGGCGCCTGGACGGAATCCCCCTGGCGATCGAGCTGGCGGCGGCACGCGTGCGGCTGCTGACTCCGCAGGAGATCGCCGACGCGATGCGCGAGCGGTTCGTGCTGCTGACCGGGGGCTCACGCACGGCGATGCCGCGGCAGCGCACCCTCGAGGCCTCGGTCGATTGGAGCCACGACCTGCTCAGCGCGGCGGAGCAAACACTGTTCCGGCGCATTTCCGTGTTCGCCGGCGGCTGGACGCTCGATGGGGTCGAGGCGGTTTGCGCCGGCGACGGCCTGGAGGTCGTTGAGATCCTCGACCTGCTCTCGAGCCTCGTCGACAAGTCGCTCGTGCAGGTCGAGGAGCAGGGCGTCAAGACTCGCTACGCGCTGCTGGAGACGGTTCGCGCGTACGCGCGGCAGAAGCTCAGCGACGCCGCCGAGGCGGCGCTCGTGCGCAACCAGCACCTCGATTACCATCTGCGGCTGGCCGAGACCGCGGAGCCGGACCTGTTCGGCGCGCGCCTTGAGCAGTGGCTGCAGCCGCTCACGACAGAGCTCGACAACTTCCGCGCCGCAATCGCGTGGGCGGTCGATGCGGGGCGCGTCGAAGAGGCTCTACGACTCGCCGCTGCGCTGTGGTTGTTCTTCGAGGCGCGTGGCCATTGGCGCGAGGGCCGGGGGCACCTCGAGTCGGCGCTCGCCGGGGAGGGTGCGAGCGGGCTCCCTCGGGCAAAGGCGCTGGTTGCTGTGGGCCACATCGGGACGATCGCAACCGACTGGGTAGCGACGCGGCGCTTCGCCGAGGAGGCGCTCGCGATCGGCCGTGAGGTGGGTGACGAGCGCACGGTGGGTCGAGCGCTCGATCTGCTCGGGTGGGCGCTGATCTCGCTCGAGCCGGAGGCTGCGATGCCCGTGCTCGAAGAGAGCATCGCCATCACGCGCCCGCTCGGGGACGCCTGGTTTCTGGCCGATGGGCTCTACGGAGCCGGCTTTCTTGCAAATGTTGGTGGGCGGCTGAAGGCTGCGCCGCCGCTGCTCGAAGACGCCCTGGCGGTATCGCGTGCGGCGGGCAACCTGCTCGGTATCCGTGAGTCGCTCAGCTGGCTCGGCTTCAACGCGGCGGTGCAGTGTCGATTCGCGGAGGCGGAGGCGATGCTGGGGGAGGCTCTCGCGCAGTCGCGTTCGCTCGGCGACCCGCTGTTCGCGATGGTCGATCTCGGGGCCCTCGGTTTCGTCAAGACCCGCACCGGGGAGTGGGCGGCCGCGCGAGCGCACATCGAGGAGTCGATCGCGCTGGGCGTGCGTATGGCCCACAACGGCACGCCATTGATGCAGTGGCAGCTGGGACTGCTGGAGTACGCCACCGGCGAGCTCGAGCGTGCGGAGACGATGATGAGTGAGGCGTTGCCGACGGCGCGGGCGAGCAATTACGCCTCTTTCACCGTCCCCGCGCTGCTCATCACGGCGGCCGCCCAGCTGGCGCGCGGAGAGACGGTAACGGCCGTCGCCGCGATCGAAGAAGCGGTGCTCGTCGCACGCGAGAGCAAGAACCCGCTGGCGATCGGGGCCGCGCTCGAGGCGCAAGCGCAGCTCGCACGCGAGGCCGGCGAGGTCTCCGGAGCTGAGCAGCTGCTCCACGAGGCTCTGCGCGCGTTCTATGAGGCCGGCGACCCGGGTGGCGTCGCGGACGTGCTGGAGTCGCTCGCGGCGCTCGTCTCAGAGCTGCAGAGCGCGGAGCAGGCGGTTCGGTTGCTCGCTGCGGCGGATGGCATTCGCGCCGCGGTGGGCTGCGTGCGCTTCCCGGTGCGTCAGCCGCCCTACGAAGCGGAGCTCAGCGCGCTGCGCGAGGCGCTCGGCCAGGAGGCCTTCGCGGCGGCGTGGTCGGCCGGCGCCTCGGCCTCGCTGGATGATGCGGTCGCCTACGCCGAGCGCGGCCGCGGAGAACGCAAGCGGCCGTTGCGCGGTTGGGAGAGCCTCAGCCCCGCCGAGCTGCGGGTCGTGGAGCTCGTCGCCGAGGGCCTGACCA
Source organism: Solirubrobacteraceae bacterium (assembly GCA_035602785.1). GTDB lineage: Bacteria > Actinomycetota > Thermoleophilia > Solirubrobacterales > Solirubrobacteraceae > Palsa-744. Next base: position 7,922 of record DATNLQ010000234.1, on the reverse strand, counting down.
ACCCTCAGATCGGCGAGCGCCTGTTCATCTCGCGCCGTACCGTCCAGGCTCACCTGTCCCATGTGTTCGCCAAGCTCGCCGTCTCATCGCGCGCCGAGCTCGCAGCGCAAGCGGCGCGTAGAGAGCTCTAGCGCCCAACCGAGTCGGCAGCACCGACGCCGATTACGCCACTGCTGCCGGCTCGGATGCGCCATCTGGCCGATGTAGCACGAGCCTCTGCCGGTCAATCTCGGTGGCAACGAGGCCAGGCCTCGCTGCCAACAGAGAGATCGGAGGACACATGAGCCAAGAATTCGATGTGATCGTCGTGGGTGCGCGCTGCTCGGGGTCGCCGCTGGCCGCGCTGCTCGCCCGCCGGGGCGTAAAGGTCGCGCTCGTGGAGCAGGCCAGCTTTCCGAGCGACACCCTCTCAACGCACATCTTCGAGGCCCAGGCGCTGACGTTCCTAGACCGCCTCGGGGTCATCGACAAGATACGCGCGACAGGCGCGCCATTCGTCGACCGCGTCGACTTGCGCGCGGAGGACCTCGAGTTCGTGACCCCGATTCAGCTGCATTCAGGCGACGTCGGCGGTACGGCATCGGTGCGTCGGCTGCTGCTCGATCCGATCCTGGCTCAGACCGCCGTGGAGGCGGGCGCCGATCTGCAGATGGCGAGCAAGGTGACAGCACTCGTCGAGGATCGGGGTCGAGTGGCTGGCGTGCGGGTCGCACAGAACGGCTCAGAGACGACGCTCCGGGCACGGCTGGTTGTCGGCGCCGACGGTCGCAACTCGACGATCGCGAGCCTCGTCGGGGCTCGCAAGTACAACCTCACGCCGAACGAGCGATTCCTCTATTGGTCCTTCTTCGAGGGAGTCGAGCCCGACTCCGATCCGGCATTTGTGTTCCACCGGTGGGGCAATCGGATGGTGATCGCGACGCACGCCGACAGCGGCCTCTATCAGGTCATCCTTATCCCGGATCTGGTTGATCTCCCTCGCTTCCGGGAGGATCTGGAGGGCAGCTTCATGGAGTACGCACGCAGCTGCCGGCCCGTGGCGCAGGCGCTCTCGAGCGCGCGGCGGACCGGGAAGTTGTTTGGGATGCTGCGCTGGGAGGGGTTCTTCCGGGAGGCCTCCGGCCCCGGCTGGGTGCTGGTCGGGGACGCCGGCAACTTCAAGGACCCAACACCGGGCCAGGGCATACAGGACGCGTTCCGGCAGGTCGACGCGCTCGTGCCAGCGATCGTAGGAGCGCTGGATGGCTCCGGAGAAGACATCGATAGTGAGATGGCGGCGTGGGGCAGCTGGCGAGACAAGGACGCGGCCGAGCACTACTGGCTCGCGACCGATATGGGGAAGGCTGGGTCAACGCCCGCGGTGGTACCCGAGATTGAGAGGCGACTGCTGGAGCAGGGCAAGATAGGCACATTCCTGGATCTTTTCTACAGCCACCGGTCGCGACCCTCGCAAGTCTTCACCCCGCCGCGCCTGTTGGGCGCCACCGCCAGGCTGCTGGCGCGTCGGGGATGCGACCGGCGTGCGCTGCTCGGGGAGGTGGGCACGCTCCTGGCTGAGGACTTCCAGCGAAAACGTCTCAACCGCAAGCCGGTGTACGCCCCCGCGGGCACTGCGCTCGACGCTGGCCCCTCCGACGTAGACGACAGCGTCCTGCAGACCGCGGCGTGAGAAGGGCGCGATGGCCGACATCACCGTCAAGGCGCGCACTCGCCGACGCGCAATGCTGCCTGCCCTGTCTCACGTGGATAATCCCTGCTGTTGACGGTTCGGCGTTCCTCGGAGCCGGCGAGACCACGGCCGCCCGCGGGATTGGCCCGGGTTGTGGTGGTTAGTCTCCGGCGGAATGATGCGGCCGCCACCGACCAGGTTCGCTCGCAGCGGCGATGCGAGAATCGCCTTCCAGGTGATCGGGGAGGGGCCAGTCGATCTGGTGATGGTGAGCGGGCCGGCGTCGCACCTGGATCTGCAGTGGGACGAGCCTTTGACGGTGCGGACGTTCGAGCGGTACGCGTCGTTTGCACGGCTTGTGCGCTTCGACCGGCGGGGCACCGGGCTCTCGGACCCGGTGGAGGGTCCGCCGACGCTTGAGCAGCAGATGGAGGATCTCGCCGCTGTCATGGACGCGGTTGGTCTCGAGCGCTCGGCGCTGATCGGCGCAATCGAACCTGGATGCGCCGCGATGTACGCGGCGAGCTATCCCCAGCGGGTGAGCGCTTTGGTGCTGGTCAACCCGACCGCGGCCGGAAGCCGCACCTTCACCGAGGATGGGAGAGAGCAGTTTCTGGAGATCATCGAGAACCATTGGGGGGAGGGCCGGTTGCTGGGGCTGTTTGCTCCCAGTCGGGTGGGTGATCGCCGGTTTGAGGAGTGGTGGGCGCGGTTCGAGCGCGCGTGTACGAGCGCAGCGATGGCGCGCAAGCTGTTCGACCTTGCGATCCAGACCGATCTGCGGGAGGTCCTTCCGAGTGTGCGTGTCCCGACGCTGGTGGTTCAGGGCACCGACAATCCCGTCCGTCCGGTCGAGCTCGGCCGGGAGGTCGCTGGCCTGATCCCTGGCGCCCGGCTGGTCGAGGTGCCTGGTTTGGCGGATCTGTATGCGCTGGCGGATCCGGAGAGCTCTGTGTCGGCGGAGATCGAGGAGTTCCTCACCGGTCATCGGCGACCACGGCACCCCGACCGTGTGCTCGCAACTGTGCTGTTCACCGACATCGTCGGGTCGACCGATCATGCGGCGCGGCTTGGTGACCGAGGGTGGCGTGAGCTGTTGGATCGCCATAACGAGGCGGTGCGTGAGCAGCTCGGGCGTTGGCGCGGCCGGGAGGTCAAGACGCTGGGCGATGGCTTCATGGCCACCTTCGACGGTCCCGCCCGCGCGGTTCGCTGCGCTCAGTCGATCATCGATGCGTGCGAGGTCCTCGACGTTCAAGTCCGAGCGGGCGTGCACACTGGTGAGGTCGAGCTCGTTGAGGATGACCTGGCCGGGCTCGCGGTTCACATCGGAGCGCGGATCAGCGCGATCGCCGGCGCCGGCGAGGTGCTGGTCTCTAGCACGGTCAAGGACCTGGTGGTCGGCTCGGGCTTGGGCTTCACGGATCGCGGCGAGCACGAACTGCGGGGGGTGCCCGGCGAGTGGCGGATATACGTGTTGTCAGAATAGCTCGCGGGGACGGTCCAGCGCGCCCTGACACGACGATGCATCGGGCGTGACGGGGTGACGTGCGCCAGGCTCCTTCAGCGCGACGACGGGCCCACGATCGCCTACGACATCGCGGGCCACGGCCCTCTGGTCGTGTTCGTGCATGGCCTCACTTCCTTCCGGCAGACCTGGGATCCGGTCACCGCGCTGCTTGCCGACGAGTGCACGTGCGTGCGGCTGGATCTACGGGGTCACGGGGCTTCCTCCCGCACCGCGGAGTACTCGATGGTGTCGCTGGTCGGTGACGTGCGGGCGGTTGTCGAGGAGGTGGCGCTTGGGGAGCCCGCGATCGTCGGTCACCACCCCTCCAGAGCAACTGACCGCGATCGCCGAGGCGATCCTGCCCCGAATCGCAGCACCACTCCTATCGCTGCACGACTCGCCGCCACCGCCGGACTACGCGGGCTGGCTTACGGGCCTCGTGCGCGGCGCGCGCGTCGAGATCTGGGACGGGACCGGCCACATGCTTCACCTTGTCGACCCGGGACAGTTTGCGGCACGCTTGCGGCCGCTACTCGCGGACCCACCTGCGCCCTGAATGCTCCTTCTGACCGCCGCGGCTCGCACGGACGCGACAGCGCGCACGCATCGACGCCGACACAGAGAGCTCTGCACCCAACTACGACTCGAGCCGAGCAGGGTTCCTGGACTACCAGCGAACGCTGCTCAGCCAGCTCATGCCGGTAGACGCACAGCACTGACAACGATCTCAAGATCCAGGTCAGCTTTCGAGCCAGTCTCACATGAATGAGATTTCTGGGCCCACGGCAGGTCTCATATGGATGAGACAAGCGGTCTCACATAAGTGAGATTCCGGTCTCATATGAATGAGACGCCGCAGGGAGTCTCAAACTGAGGCACTACCCGCCAACGCTCGATAATGCATGTTATGTCAACTAATAGGGAAATCATGGGAGCCTTTTGTCCCTAGCCCCAATGCCGTTGACTTCAGAGCGGAAACCAGCCGGCAGGCTGACTGCTTGGCGTGGAGAGCGAGCGCAGGGTCGGGCGTCGGCTTGGCTGCTGCTCGTCGTCAGGAGCGTGACCCTCACTCGTGCACGCGCTCGCAATCGCGCAGAACCGACACTCTGGGCGCCGGCCTCTAGCGGGAGGAGCTGGTGCGCGCTCTGCTTGCGGGAGGCTGAGGGTCGTGGGGCAGGTGCGTCGTCAGGCAACGGCGGCGAACAGGTGCCATGTGTCTGGCACGCCCTTGAGCGTATGTTCGCCTCTATCGGCGAACTCGATGCGCGAGCCGGCAACCAGATCCTTGACCGTCGAGGAAACGAGCACCTCGTCGACTTGCGCCTGGGCGGCGACTCGGCTTCCAATGTGCACGGCGATCCCGCCCACGTCGTCGCCGCGGCGCTCGAGCTCGCCTGTATGTAGCCCGGCGCGCACGCCGATCCCCAGCCGTCGCGCACCGTCGCTAATGGCCATGGCACAGCGGATGCCGCGGGCCGGACCGTCGAACGTGGCGTGGAAGCCGTCCCCCGTGCTCTTGACTTCGTTTCCAGAGAACCGCTCGAGCTGCCTTCTGACCATGTCGTCGTGGGCGTCTAGGAGCTCGCGCCACCTTCGATCGCCTACCTCGCTGGCCTGCTCGGTCGACTGGACGATGTCCGTGAACAGCACCGTGGCTAGAACCCGGTCGTCGTCCCGCTCGCGCCGGGCACCAGTCAGGAACTCCTCGATCTGGCCAACCACCTCGTCGGCGTTCTGCTCCCACGGATAGTGGTCGGTGCCGGCAGTTCAATAAGGGTCGCGCCTGGGATATGGGCTGCGGTGTAGCGACCGTAGTTGACGTTGACCCACTGCTCGTCGGTTCGGTGCAGCACCAGCGTCGGTACCCGCACGGTGGGCAGCACAGGGCGTATGTCGATCTCAGTGTTGACTTCCAGTAGGTCCAGCGCGGCGCCGGGGCTGACGGCTGATCGCCAGTAATGCGCATACCACTCCCGAGCCGTCTCGTCACCGATCAGGCTTGGCGTACAGAACTCCACCCCGCTGCCATCGGGAGTCCCCCAGCTGTTCTCCATAGCTGTGCGGAGCAGATCCCAGAACTCCGAGGTCCAGGCCCATGGACAATCCTCGTCGGCCCTCCCAACGACGAAAGGGGAAAATAGGACCATCGCCGTCGTGCGCTCCGGATAGGTCGCGGCAAACATGATGCTGGCACAGGTCCCCTCCGAAGTCCCCAGCAGGGCAGCGCGCTGCGAGCCGATCGCGTCAAGCACCGCGCGCATGTCGGCCAGCCGATCCTCCATCGTCGGCACCCCGGGAACCGGATCCGACAGGCCCGTCCCGCGCTTGTCGAACAGGATCAGCCTGCAGAACGACGACAGATGCTCATAGAAGGGAACGATCGCCGGCCTACTCCACGAGAACTCGATGTGCGAGCACCAGGAGTTGGCGAAAATCAGATCGAATGGCCCCGACCCGACCACCTGATAGCCGATGTGAACACCGTCAGACGCCTTGGCGTAGCGGGTCTCGGGCATGACCGCCGGCATGCCACGATTATCCTCAGTGCCCACCCTGAGGACAAGGCCCCTCGTGCCAAGTCAGATCGAGCGTGAGCGAGCGCGGATCTCGCGGCGCATCGAACGCCCAGAGACCGCAACCGCCTCGGAGGATGAAAGTCTTGCTCGACCCTTGGGCAATCCCGCTACGCAGGTTCACGCAGAGTGTCGCTCCGAGCGATTAGCGAGCGTCCGGCAACCTTCGCTCCAGACGCCCGCTCGGGACGAATCTCAACAGCTCTGGCCGATGGCCCGAAGACGCCTCCTTCGCCATGGCGAAGCGAGCGTCTCCCGTGCAACTCGTTAGGTCTGCGCTCTCGACCGGACTTCGAGCTCAGCCGAGGTGGTCGCGCTCGTGGCTGCGAGCAGGTCGTCGGCGCGCCGACGAGCCTCCTGGCCAACGAGCCTTCCGAAGCTGTTTCGTCGCGCTGCTACCACGCCGTACAGCAGCGCGGTGGTCCGAGGCAAGCTGTGAGCCAGTCGACCCAACATCCGAGTCGGCCCCAGCACGCTCAGCACATCCGCGGCAGCAGCACCTCCCGAGCGACGACAGCCGTCGTCGCGCACGACATGAGCCCAACGAAGACGTTCGCTCGGGATGACGTCTATCAGCAGCTCACAACCGAGCGGCGACTGAATCGGCACCGTCACGAGCACATGGCGATGGTCGCGCTTCACGGCCCAAGCCATCGCCCAGCGACAAAAGCCACAGTCTGCGTCGTACAAAACGATCACGAGCACCTGCAAGCCAAGCAGTCAAACGGTCACGCTCGCCCGACGATCAGGCGCCGTCACCCAACGTCCCCCGGGGCGGCAGCTTGACGATCCCGATGAAGAACTCGTCGATCTGGCGAACGATGTCTTTGAATTGCTCGAAGTCCAGCGGCTTGGTGATGAAGGCGTTGGCGTGGTGCTGGTATGAGCGCAGCACATCATCCTCGGATTCGGAGGTCGTGAGCACCACCACGGGGATGGTCGACAGCTCTGGGTCGCCCTTGATATCCGCGAGCACCTCCGCGCCGCTCTTGCGCGGCAGGTTGAGATCGAGCAACACCAGGTTGGGCCTGTCCACGCCCTCATATGCGCCCTGGCCGCGCACGAATTCCATCGCCTGGACGCCGTCGCTGACGATCGACAGCGTGTTGCCGACCTTGTGTTCGGCCAGCGCGTCGCGGATCAGCATCACGTCGCCGGGATCGTCCTCGACGAGCAGGATCGAGGCCAGCTCGGCGATCACCGCGCGCCGTCCGCTTGCGGGATGTGCTGATGGGAGTCGTCCATAGGGAGGGTCAGCCGGAAGCAGGCCCCCGGGAAGTATGCGGGATCGAGCCAGATCCGGCCACCATGGTGTTCGACGATCTTGCGACACAGCGCCAGGCCGATCCCGGTTCCGTCGTAGGCCTCACGCGTGTGCAGACGCTGGAAGATCTGAAAGATCCGCTCGGCGTACTCGGGATCGATCCCGATGCCGTTGTCGGCGACCGACAGCTCCCACTCCCCCGTCCCCGCCCTACACTCGATACGCACGACGGGCGCCTGTGAGCCGCGGAACTTGACCGCGTTGCCGAGCAGGTTCTGAAACAAAGAGACCAGCAGAGAGCGCTCGCCGCGCACCACCGGCAGGGGATCGACCACGAGCCTCGCGCCGGCCCCCTCCAGCTCGCCCGCCAGCGATCGTCGCGCGCTGTCCAGCGCCTCGCTCAACGCGACGGGCTCGCTCGGCTCTCCCCCCCGCCCCACTCGCGAAAGCGCAAGCAGCGCGTTGATCAGCACCTGCATCCGCCTGGCGCCGTCCACCGCGAACTCGATGTACTGCTGGGCGCGCTCGTCCAGACTGTCGCCATAGCGCAGCTGCAGCGCCTGGCAGAAGCTTGCCACCTTGCGCAGCGGCTCCTGCAAATCGTGCGAGGCCACGTAGGCGAACTGCTCGAGCTCGGCGTTGGAGCGGCGCAGGTCCTCCGCCTGGCTGGCCAGCTGGACGTGGGCGTCGCTGACCAGCGCGAGCTCGCGCACGATGCGCTCTCTCATCGCGTCGATCTCCGCACCCATCTCCGCGATCTCCCTGGGCCCGGGATCGACCGCCAGCGGCACCGAGAACTCGCCGCCCGCCACTCGTCTGGCCTCCACGCCGAGCCTGCCAAGCGGCGCGATGATCAACGTGCGCAGGAACACGCCCGCGCCGAGCAGGCTGCCCAGGATCAGCACG
>DATNLQ010000230.1:0-5773 GCA_035602785.1 Solirubrobacteraceae bacterium | reverse complement strand
CCCGCCGACAGGCAGCGCGTGAGCGCCCGGGTCAGCACGCAGCGGCGAACACGGTCACAGCAAGATGCGCCAGACCCGAGCTCTCGCCTGCGCCGTGCGTGGGCTGCGCGCGGACAGCGGCGCCACCCAGGAAGATGTGGCCTACAGGGCGGGCATCACGACTGCGTCGCTGTCGCGGATCGAGCGCGGCGAGGCAAACCCCGCCTGGACGACGATCAGACGCATCTTGAGCGCTCTGGACATCAGCCTCGCCGAGCTCGTCGCGGCGATTGAAGATGCTGGTCTGTGAGCAGCACGGAGCGTGGGCACGGCACGGTCGCATGTGCTGCCTGGCGAGAGCCGTCCAGGAACGAGAAGGTGGCAGCGAAGGGGAAGCCGCGGCGTGGGCAGGTGGGCGGCAGCAGGATACCCCTGGGCGTGTAGGCGAGGGTGCTGCCTTGCACCTGTTCGTAGTAGGTGAGCCCCTGCGGGCCGAGGGTCACGTTCAGCGAGGCGATCGCCACGTCGGGCGCGCCGGGGACGCTGGGAATGACGGGCAGCTGCATGTTCAGGCGCCCGCCAAACGGTGGGCCGGCGGGCAGCAACTGTGCAGGCGAGAGGATCTGGGTGTTGACGGGGCTGGGCCCGGAGGCATAGAGCAGCAGCGCTATGTGGCCTTCCTGGTCGGGCGCGCGGGCGATCGAGATCGACGCGCCCTCGCTGACCAGCTGCGCCCCGAAGCGCAGCTCCGCCACCGCGTCGCCGCGACCCATGATCGAGTTGGCCGGGCATCCGTCCGCGCCGGTCGCTTCGAGCGTCGCGGGCGAGCAGACGGCCAGGCCCAGGCCGCTGAGCGCGAAGCCGAGGTCTTGCGGATATCGCACTTCTACTTCGGTCAGCGCGGAGGGGATCTGGCCCGCGGGGGCTGCTATCTGCAGGTGCAGCTCGACGGTCGTGCGCCCGCCGAGTCGATACGGGGCGAACGCGGCGCCCAGCGTGACCGATTGAGCAGCGTTCGCCGCCGCGGGCGGGTAGACGCAGAGGACCACGCACAGGACCGCTGCGGCCAGTGCGCCGAGGGCGGCGCCGACGGATCTACCTGCGCCGAGCACGCACGGCGTCAGTAGGCGAGGCTGCCGGTCGTCTTGATGACCAGCGCATAGCTTTCGCGGTCGAACGTGCCGTACAGGCCGCCGCGCCCGTGTGCGTGGACGTAACGGCCGCTGCCGCCGGTCACGGTCAGGGTGCCGGAGAAGCTTTCGTACGTGCCCGACCCGTGGGGGGTGGCGCTGCCGTGACCGACTATCGACCCGCCGCTCGCATAGATCGTGAACGTTCCCGTGAACGTGGTCCCCACGTCGAGGTGCACGCGCATGCTGCCGGGCAGCGTGCCGGTCGCCCTGCCTTCCTCCAGCAGCTGCGCTCCCAGGGCCGACGTGTAGTGCAGGTGAGCGGTGTCGCTTGCCTGCAGGACGCGCGCGGCGTAAGCGGCGATGGTCAGGCAGCTCGTGGCGGCGAACGTGGCGCACAGGGTCGCAGCGGCCGCTCGGCGCAGGTGATGGCTCATCCGATCCTCCGATCTTGACTTGCTGTTGTAACGCTGCGCAGCGCGTGTCGATGCGCAGCCCCTTCGATCCGGGTCGCCGGATCGTCGGCTGCCCGGCCGCCGAAGCGTCTCGCGCGGGTGCCAAAGCGCGACAGCGCGTCCGCGAAGGCGTCGCGGGAGAAGTCGGGCCACATCTCCTCGCAGAACTCCAGCTCCGAGTAGGCGGCCTGCCAGAGCAGGTAGTTGGACAGGCGCTGCTCGCCGCCCGTGCGGACAATCAGGTCTGGATCGTGCAGGTCGGGCGCGTAGAAGCAGCGGCGAAAGTCGTCCTCGCTGCCTCCCTGAAAGCGTCTGGCGGCATCGAGGATCTCCGCGCGTCCGCCGTAGTTGAAGGCTACGCACAGGGTGATGCGACGGTTGGCCTTCGTCAGCGACTCAGCCCACTCGATCAGGGCGCGCAGCTCTTTGCAGGCGTCGTCGCGCCTGCCGATGAAGCGCAGGCGCACCCCGTCCGCGTGCAGTTCGGGGGTCTCCTGCTCGATGCGCTCTGCCAGTACGGCAATCAGCTCGCGAATCTCCTGCGCGGGGCGCGACCAGTTCTCGGTCGAGAACGAGTAGACGCTCAGCTCCTCGACTCCCAGCTCGATCGCATCCCGCAACCGGGCCTTGAGCGTGTCGGCGCCCGCCTCATAGCCCGCTGACACCGGCAGCCCGCGCGCGTGCGCCCACCTGCGGTTGCCGTCGGCGACGATCGCTACATGACGCGCCACGGGCGGCTGGGGGTCTGCGTGTCGGAAGGGCATCGGCATCGTCTCGGACTGGGCTAGGCGCTGGTCGCCACGGTTGTGCGCCAGTGCGCTCTTACTCGCTTGGCAAGCCGCCACGTGCGCATGACCGCGAGCGTGGGCGTGATCAGAGGCGCCAGCTCTGTCTGTATGCGGCTGGTCACCGGCCATGCCAGCTCGCTAGTGGCGCTCGCCGCGGAGGTGTAGTACGCGGCCACCCCCGCCAGGGTCATCAGGTGATGGGCGCTGGCGGGTGCGTCGCGTGCCCGCTGCGCAGCCTGTTGGGCGACCTCGACCAGACGTTGCCCGAGCACGGCCCTGTCGGCGTAGTGGTTGATGTAGGCGAGCGTGCCGTCAGCCGCGTCGCGCTCGTAGTCGACGACGCTGTCGAGCAGCGTGCTGAGCGCTCCCAGCCCCAGGTACACCTCGTCAATCGGCGCGGCGTGCGCGACGGTCGTGCGCTGGTCTCCCGCGAGCGCCATCAGCGCGTGAACCGCGAGCACCGAGGACGCGGCCCCCGCCAGATACTCGCGCCACTCCAGGCCCGAGCCGTTGGCGGCCTCAGAGGCCCACCTCTCCACCGCTGAGCTGCCGGTGAAGGCGCTGGCGTGGGTCAGTACCTCGGCTTCGGCGCAGCGCGCCGCCGCGGCCAGCATTGTCGGCGCAAGCGCCCGAGCCGCGGGAAGGCATGCGAGCGCGTCCTTGACGGTCGCCGCGAGCTCGCGCAGGTAGCCGCCGTCGTCACCTGCTGGATGGTGGCGGTAGTAGTCCTCCGCGAGCTGTGCACCTGGGTCGAGCGCGTCGGTGAAGGCTTTGAACAGCTGGCGGCCGTTGGCGAGCGGGTCTAGCGCGGGCTGCTCGGTCAGCCCGTCCAGGTAGTCGTACATCAGCTCGAGCGCCACGATGCCCCGAATCGCGCTCGTGCGGTGCCGGCGCGGGGTGAGGGTGGCGAGCGTCGCGGCGACCTCGGCCGCGAAGCCCTCCTCCTGAAGTGTGCGCAGCGCGAGCGTACGCAGCTCGGGATCCTCGATCTGCATGGCGCGCTGGCGCCAGCGGGCAAGCTGGGCGCGCACCTGCGGCGCCACGGTGATCCAGTAGCGCGCGTTCGCGAGTACGAGCGCCAGGCCCGCGCGTGCCAACAGCCGCCGATCGGCAAACACCGTGGATCGCTCGCGCGAGCTGTGGATGGGTTGTCGCGAGCTGCGGGCGGGGTGCTGCGAGCAGTGGGTGGAGTACGCGTTCATTGTTCGTTGCTACTCCTCCGCGAAGGCGAGCGTGGGACGTACGCGCGAGGCCAGCCAGCCGGGGATCGCCGCGAGCGCCAACACGACCACCACCACCAGGACGAAGATCTCCACGGGGCGTCCCGCGGTCACCAGGCTGGCGACGGGGAACCCCGTGACTCCTTTGAGGTAGCCGTCGATGATCAGCTGCCCGTACACCCCGGCCAGCGCCCCGGTGAGGCAGCCCGCGGCGAGCATCACGAGCGCTTCGACCGCCAGCAGCCGTCTGAGCTGGGCGGGCCGCGTGCCTTCGATCCGCAGCGAGGCCAGCGAGGCGCGCTGCTGCCAGATGCTCGAGCCGAGCGCCGCGACCAGTGCCACGATTGTCGCCGCTAGCAGCAGGGTCGCTATCTCTGAGAGCTGGCCGAGCGCTTCGCCGCCGGACGCTTCGATCCTCGCCGCGCGCGTGCTCGGGGTGATCACTTCGAGGCCGCTCTTTGGTCCAAGCTGACGTTCGATTTCATCTTTATATTTATTAATATTATTAATAGTCGTGTTCGGCTTGAGGTTAACGCCGAGCGCGGTGATCGACGAGGTGTCAAAGGCTCGCGTGTAGTCCGCGGTGCTCATAAAGATCACCCCTGTGGGCCAGCCGAAGTTCGTGCTGGCGGCCGCCAGGCGCAGGGCGACGAGGCCGGTGGGGGTTGGCAGGCGCACGATCGCGCCGACCTTCAGGTGATGTTCGCTTGCGATCTGCTTTGACAGCACCACCCAGCCGCCTTGGCGCAGTCGCGCGGCGGCCGTTCGGGCGTTGCCCTGGAGGATCTGTCCTTCCAGCAGCGCTGCGCCGGCGCCGGCCGGGCGCGCGATGATCCACGGCCGCCGATCGCTCCAGTCCAGGAAGCTTCCCTGGTCGGCGCTCACGCCCGACACGTCCGCCAGCGCGGCGATGCGCGCGGCATAGTCGCGCGGCGCGAACGGCACGGTCGCCTGGTTGTCCTGTGGGCTGATCACCCACAGCTGGGCGCCGTCTGAGAAGCGGCGGGCGACCTGCCCGATGCCGCGCAACAGGTCGCCGCGAGCGCCGCCGAGCGCCATGCTGCCGAACAGCGCGACGGCGCCGGTCGCCGCGAGCGCCATCGAACGAAGCGAGGTCGCGCGCAGCCCCGTCAGCGCGACCGGCAACAGCGTCAGCCGCTCGTAGCGGCCGGCGAGCAGGTCGGTGGCGCGCATCACGCCGGCCAGGGCCATGGGCACGGCGAGCATCGTCGCGAGCGCGAGCAGCACGCACGCGGCCAGCGCTGCCGCCGGCACGAGCGCGAACAGCGCGCTCGCCGCCACCAGCAGGGCGAGGGCGGCGGCCGTGAGCACGTTGCGGGTGTCGGCGCCGAGCTGGTTGCCCGGGCTCATGTCGTCGGCGTACACGGCGTCGTGGGCGCGTCCCCGCCGCAGGTCCAGCAGGGGAGTGCAGGCGCCCAGGCACGTCGCGAGCAGCCCGCAGCCGAGGGCGATCAGCAGCGGGCCCGCCGCGACAACCATGGAGGAGCCGAGCGTGAACGTCTGGGACAGGTACCCGGTCGACTGGTGAAACAGCCCCGCGGCGAGCGCGTAGCCCCCGAGCAGGCCGAGCGCGGACGCGAGGAGCCCCAGGCACAGCGCCTGGAAGACGACCATCTGGGCGATTGCCCCGCGTCTGGTCCCGTCGACGCGCAGGTCGGCGATCGTCTGGCGGCGCTCGGGCGCGGTCAACAGCATCGCGTTGAAGGCGAACAGGAACCCGAGCAGCGCGCTGATCGCCGCGAACAGCCCGCTCGCCTGGTCGCTGGGCCCGAGCGCCTGGTGCAGCAGCGCGAGATCCTGGTCTGCCCGGGCGACCGTCAGACGCCCGCCAGTGAGCGCGGCGAGGGCCTTGCGTACCGACCCTGCGGCGCCCGGCCTCGTCTCGATCAGGATCCGCGAGATGCGCCCCTGCCGGTCGGCGAGCGTCTGCAGGTCGGCGAGCCGCATCACGGCGATGCGCGCGCCGGCGAGCGCGCCTGCGGCTTCCTTGCCCAGTATCGCCGAGACGTCGCGCGAATAGGCACGGCCGCGAAGCAGCAGCGACAGTGGCGGCTCGTCTTCGCTGCCGACGGCCGCGGCCGACAGCCCCAGCGCCTTGGCGGTGGCCATGCTCAGGCTGATGCCGTCGGCGGACAGGGACTGGCGGGGAATCGTGTGGGCGAGCCCGTCGAGCGTAGCCA
>DATNLQ010000215.1:0-19606 GCA_035602785.1 Solirubrobacteraceae bacterium | reverse complement strand
CACGTCGGTGATCGCGCTCACAGCCGAGGTCAGGTTCTGGCTGTAAACTTCCAGGTTGGAAGCGGTGAACTGGATGCGGTTCTGCACCGAGCCGAATTCACCGGCAAGCGTCGACGTTTTGGCGATCGCTTCGTCGATTTCTTTCAAAGGTTCTTTGCCGGCGGCCAGGACGCCTTTGATTTTTTCGATTTCTTTGTAGAGTTCGACCGACTTGATGCCGATCGTTTCTTTGTCGTTGGCGCCCACCTGGAACGAGATTTCTTCTTTGCTGTTGAGCAGGTTCACGCCGTTGAACTGAGTCGTTTCACCGACACGCTTGATCTCTTCGACCAGCTGTTCGCTCTCCGAGGAGATCGCTTCCTGGTCTTCTTTGGAGGTCGTGCCGTTGGCGTACTCCACACCAAGCTCGCGGATCCGCTGAAGCATCGTGTTGATGTTGTTCAGCGCGCCCTGTGCCGTCTGGGCGAGGGCGACAGCGTCCTGGATGTTCTGGCTGGCCTGGTTGAGGCCGTTGACCTGGCTCTGCAGGCTCTGGCTGATCGCGTACCCGGCGACATCGTCGGCAGCCGTGTTGACGCGAAGGCCCGAGGACAGACGCTGCATCGTCTGCGAGAGCATGTTCTCGGTGCTGTTCAGGTTCCTGCTCGCATTCATTGCGTCCAGGTTGGTGTTGATCGTCAGGGACATGCGTTCATCTCCTTGATGACGTTGGTTTGGCTTGGTCCCGAGTCGACTCCGTGTCGACCCACGCCCTTTATCGTCGCCGCGGACGAAAACTTGAGAAACGGGTCAGGCGCGCACGTCGATGCGCGGTGCGGGCCCGTCGTCGTCGGGCCCGTCGTGCTCGGGCTCGCGCGACTGCGCCTGCTCGCCGCGCCTGCGCTCGCGCGGGTCCTTCGGCCGATCGCGCTCACGCGAGATCCGCTCGAGGCGCTCCACCGGCGGTCGCTCGGTACGCGACACCGCGGGAGGGCCCGACGTGATCGGCAGGATCGGGTCCACCGTCGGCTACCTGCCCTCCGATTGGCGCGCAGACAGCAGCTTCTGCTGGCGACCCTTGATCTCGAGCATCACCAGCCGCCTCCAGATGAACACCGCGCCGGCCCACACCGCCACGTAGCAGATGAGGCCGGCCACGAGCGCACGTAGGCCGGCCATGGCGAGAGTGTTGGTAGACAGCGACAGGTAGCCGCCAAGCACAAAGCCGGCCAGCGCGCCCCAGCCCTTGGCGCGGGCGACCGCGCGCGCCGCGCGCGGGTGGGCTGCCACGCTTGGCCCCCCCGACGGATCGGTCGCGGCACCCTTGGCCGCCTTCTTGGCGTCCTTCTTGGAGCCCTTCTTGGCCTTGTCGGCCTTCTTGGACGCTGCAGCTTCAGTTGCCATCGTTCTCCTCCCGCAGGCCACGGTGGCGTTCGGTGCGCTGGCACTCGAAGATGAATCGGACCAGGCGTCTGCGATCGAGGTCTGAGATCTCGTGGAAGACTGCCGCTCGGCGCCCCTGGCGGTCGACGCGCACGACCCTGGCCTTGCCGGCGATCGGCAGCACGTCGTGGTTGAGCGACAGCTGGAAGCTGACCTCCTCGCCGATCTCCAGCGTGTGCGGCCCGGCCAGCAGAAAGCCGCCGCCGCTGAGGTCGACGGTGTAGCTCTGGATCTCCAGCAGGTCGCTGCCTGCATACACGAGCACCGGCCGCGCGGCGTTGATGCGCACGTACTCGCGCTCCTGGAGCACCTCGATCGAGCGCGGCGAGTCCATGCGCAGGACGTCCGGCTCGGCGGGATTCTCGAGCTTTACGGCGCCCTGCAGGCGCACCCGCCCGTGGTGCGCTGTGAACTCCACGACCAGGCCCTCGAGCTCGCCGGCGCTCAGCGGCCCGGTGGCCACCGTGATGGCCAGCAGCAGCGTGTTTACTCCACGCTCCAAAACACGGGCGGGAAGCCGTTCGCCCGAGGTCATCGCAAGCGTCAGCAGATCGCCGTGGCCGGGCAGCGCAACCGGCTTGGACGCGTCGGGCTTGCCGCGTCCGAGCCTCATGGCAGCAACCTGCCCGCCAGCTCGACCGGATCGACGCCCCGCAGCCGCCAAGCGCCCGACGGCGCGCAGTCGAGCAGGTACTCGGGCGCCAGGCCGAATGCGCACGCGGCCTCGACGGCCACGCCGATCTGGTCGGTCTCGTCGGCGTGGGTGACCGCCATCGCGTTCGCGCCCAGCGGGCGCAGCGCGGTCAGCAGCTGCGCGGCCGCCTGCGCGCCCAGCGTCGCCGGCAGCGCAACCACGATCCGCTCGGGCTCCAAGTCCCCGAGCAGGTGCGCGAGCGTCCGTATGCCCGCTTTGTCCGCGGGCGACATGCGCGGGGTGTCCACCACCGCCAGGCCTTCGTCCTTGGCCCTGCGCAGCGCGCCAAGCGCCCGCGGCGTGCCCGCCGCCATCGGCTTGACGATGCGGGGGGCGAGTATCAGCCGCAGGTCGTCGCGCTGGGCGCCGCGGGTGAGCGTCGCAAAGCTCGCCGGCAGGGTGCTGCCGGTGCGGTAGGCCGCAAGCAGGGCCGCGCAGCAGGTCGTCTTGCCGGTGCCACCCGCGCCCACCACCACGATCGCAGCGCCGCGCGTGGGCAACGGCGGCGCGACCGGTATCCGCTGGGCGATCGTCGTGCGCACCGCCTGCGCCAGCCCCGCGCGGGGCGCCAGCGGCAACACGTGCGCTGCCGCACCGTCGACCAGCTCCCCGGCGAGCTCCGCGCTGACCCCCACACGGCGCAGACCCTTCTCCACGCCCGCGCGCGCCCGGGTCTGGGAGCCCGGCGCCACCGCGCGGCGCTCGCGCGGACGCGCGGACCGACGCGACGGCGCGTATTCGGGCGCCGACGCATACTCGGGGAGCGCCGCTTCCTCGTCCGCTTGCGCATAGGACCGACGTTCCTCGCGCGCGATCAGCTCGTGGAAGTCCACGCCCGCGACGAATGGCTCGCGTGCCGGCTCCGCCGCGGGTGCGGGGCGGTGCTGCTCGACGGCGGGGGGAGGCGTGGGCACGGGCGGGCGTTGCTCGATGGCGGCCGGCCACGCCGGAGAGGGCGCTGGCGGGGGTTGCTCGGTGGGGGCCGTCCACGGCAGAGGGGGTGCCGGCGGGGGTTGCTCGGCGGCTGCGGGCGCCGGCGGCGGGACAGGCGCTGCAGGCTCTTCCAAGCCGGCACCCGGAAACGACGGAGGGGCTGGGCCGGAGCGGAAGCCGCCTTCGGCCGGCGCCGCCCTGGCCAGGGCGGCCAGGCGTGCGGTCACGTACGAGCTGCCGTGCTCCGCGGCCGGTCGCTGCATGGGAGGAGGCGAGGGGGCCTGTGGCGGCAGGGGCGCCTGTGGCGGGGCAGGCGCCGGCGGTGGAGGCGGCGAGATGGCCGGTGGTGGCTCGAGCTCGGCCTGCGCCGGCGCGGGGACATAGGGCGGCCCGACGGGCTCGTCGTCGTCGTACACGTCGATGCCCTCGGGGCCCGACATCGCCTCGATCTCCACGTACGGGTGCTGGAAGAAGCCGAACATGCCGCCCGCCAAGCCATCGCGCCGGCGCACGATGATCGCGTCCGCGCCCAGCTCACTCTGGATTTTGGGGATGATGTCCTCGACCGAGCGGCCCCGGTAGGTGCGGATCGCATGGTCGCCGTACGTGGTCGAGCCGTTGCGCTCCTGCGCGCGCGCCTCGCGCCCGAGCGCCCGCAACAGCTCCGCGGGGGTGCTCATGTCGCCGCCATCCAAAGGTCATCGCACGTCCCCACGGACACGCAGGGCAAGCTGGACAAGGTTTTGATGGCCCGCCCGCCCCGCGTGGCGTGCTGAGCACGCGTGCTGGCCGATCGGAGATCCCGTCGATCTCCGATCGGTAGGACGCAGATCCAGCGCAGCCATGCGTGTTCGTGGAGGCTCATGCGTGGATCACTCCGATTGTTTCGACGTCTATCCCGGGCGCGATCTCGTTGTAGGAGCACACCGCCAGGTGCGGCTGGGCCTGGGCGATCAAGCGGCGCAGGTGGCGGCGTATGCGTGCCGAGCAGAGAATTATCGGCGTGCGCCCACCGCCCGCCCCGCGCGCGCCGGCGTGCTCTACCTGGGTGCGCAGGGCTGTCACGATCGCCTGCGCGCGCGACGGTTCCATCGCCAGGTACTCCCCGTCCGTTGTCTGAGTGATCGACGTGGAAACCTCCTGCTCGATCGATGGGTCCAGGGTGATGGCTTGCAGGCGCAAGTGCTCGTCCAAATGGGGTGCCGTGATCGCCCGGCCCAGCG
Source organism: Solirubrobacteraceae bacterium (assembly GCA_035602785.1). Taxonomy (GTDB): domain Bacteria; phylum Actinomycetota; class Thermoleophilia; order Solirubrobacterales; family Solirubrobacteraceae; genus Palsa-744. Next base: position 15,334 of record DATNLQ010000215.1, on the reverse strand, counting down.
CCTGGCGAGCGTACTCCGATAGCAGGCTCGTGTCACGTGTTGTTCGCGCCTTGTCGCCGATCGCCTCCACGATCGTGCCCAGATCGCGGATCGGCACGCCTTCTGACAACAGCGATTGCAGCACGCGCTGGATCTCGCCGAGCGACAGCGCGTCGGGCACCACCTCTTCTACGACCGCAGCGTTGGTCTCCTTGAGCTTGTCCAGCAGCGCGCGCACGTCCTGGCGGGTGAGCAGCTCGGCCGCGTGGGCGCGGATCGTCTCGGTCATGTGGGTGATGATCACCGACTCGGCGTCCACCACCGTGTAGCCGAGCGCCTCCGCCTCTGCGCGCGAGGACTCGTGCACCCACACCGCCTCCAGCCCGAACGCGGGCTCGCGCGTGGGGATGCCCTGCAGCTTGCCGCTCGCGTCGCCGGGGTCCATCGCCAGCAGGTGCCCCGGCATGATGCGCCCGCGCGTGACCTCCGAGCCGCGCACCTTCAAAACGTACTCGTGCGATTCCATGCCCAGCTCGTCGTGGATGCGCACCGGCGGGATCAGGACGCCCAGGTCGGTTGCGATCTGGCGGCGGATCATGCTCACACGGCGCAGCAGTGAGGAGCCAGAGCCCCCCGACCCCGATCCGGCCGATCCGGATCCCCCGGGGTGGGCGGGGCGGGTGGGACTTTCGACAAGCGGGACCAGGCCGAAGCCGATGGCGAGCTCGAGCGCGTCCACGCCCACTTCGCCCAGCGCGTCCTCCGCGGTCGGCGCCGGCAGGGCCGCTTTGGCGGCCGCGAGCGCCTCCGCGTCGGCGTCCTTGGCGGCGGGCAGGCCGTTGCGCACCGCCCAGCCGATCGCGCCGAAGATCGCCGCGATGATCAGAAACGGCAGCTTGGGCAGGCCGGGAATCAGCGCGAACACGCCGATCGCGCCGGCGGCCACGAGCGGGGCTTTGCGCTGGCGCAGGATCTGGTTGGCGATGTCCGAGCCGAGGTCGCGGTCGGACGCGGCGCGGGTGACGATGATGCCGGTTGCCACGGATATGAGCAGCGCGGGGATCTGTGCAGACAGGCCGTCCCCGACCGTCAGCAACGAGTACTGGTGGGTGGCTTCGCCGAAGCCCAGGTGGCGCTGGAGCATGCCCACGATGATCCCGCCGACGAGGTTGATCGCGGTGATGATCAGTGCCGCCATGGCGTCGCCTTTGACGAACTTGGACGCGCCGTCCATCGCGCCGTAGAAGTCGGCCTCCTGGGCGATCTCCGCGCGCCGTTCGCGCGCCTGCTGGTCGGTGATCAGGCCGGCGTTGAGATCGGCGTCGATAGCCATCTGCTTGCCGGGCATGGCGTCCAGGGTGAAGCGCGCGCCCACCTCGGCCACGCGCCCGGCGCCGTTGGTGACCACCACGAACTGGATCACCACGAGGATCAGGAAGATCACCAGGCCCACCACCACGTTGCCGCCGACCACGAATTCGCCGAAGGCCTTGACCACGCTGCCGGCGTCGCCCGAAGTGAGGATCAGCCGCGTGACCGACACGTTGATCGCCAGGCGGAACATCGTGGTCAGCAGCAGCAGGCTGGGGAACGAGGAGAAGTCGAGCGCCTTGCCGAGGTACATCGTGGTCGCCACGATCGTCAGCGCGGCTGCGATGTTGACCGTGATCATCAAGCTGAGCAGTTGCGAGGGCAGCGGCACGACGAGCATCGTCACCACCAGCACCACCGACACAGCGGCGAGCATGTCTGTGTGGCGCAGCATCCTGCGCAGGCCTGTCGCGTTGGCGTTCACGACGCGAGCCTCCTATTGGGGGCCAGCGGACCGGACGCAGAACCGCCTGCGCGCGACGCCGGCCCGCCCGGGCGGGCGCCGGCGATCATCGAGCGCCGGCCGGCCATGCGGTAGACGAACGCGAGCACGCCGGCGACCGCTGCGTAGAGCTCCTGCGGGATCACCTGGCCGATCTCCACGGAGGAGTGCAGAGCACGCGCGAGCGGCGGGTCGGCGACGACAGGCACGTCGTGCTCCTCGGCGATGCGCCTGATCTGCGCCGCGACCAGGTCCTTGCCCTTGGCCACCACCTGTGGGGCGGTGCGCGTCCCGTCATACAGCAGCGCCACGGCGTAGTGGGTGGGGTTGGTGACCACCACGTCCGCCTTGGGCACCGCTGCCATCATGCGCGCACGCGCGGCCTGCATCTGGCGGCGGCGCAGCGCAGCTTTGACCTCGGCGGAGACGCCGTACTGGCGCACCTCGTCCTTGACCTCCTGCTTGGTCATGCGCAGCTGGCGCTCGTGGCGCCGGCGCTTCCAGGCGTAGTCCAGCACGCCGATCGCCAGGTAGGCGAAGGTGGCGTGCTCGGCGACCCCTAGGGCCTGCTGGCGAAAGACCCCGCCAAGCGCCCCGGGGGTGATGCCGACATAGGACGCGAGCACCGTCAGGCCGGGCAGGATCGCCAGCGCTGCCACACCCGCGACCACGGCCACCTTGGCAACGGCCTTCAAAGCCTCGAAGACGAGGTTTGGCCCGAGCAGGTTGCGCAGCCCCGTAGCGGGGTTGATGCGGCGGAAGTCCGGTTTGAGCGCCTGCGGGTGGGGGATCCCGCCGACCTGCGCCACGCCCGCGAGCACGCCCACGAGCATGCACGTGCCGGCCACCGGCACGACCGCCAGCGCAATCGTGGACAGCGCCGAGTGCATCAGGCCGTTGAGGCCCGCAGCGCTGGTGGCCTGGCTGGCATGCGGTATGTCGCGCAGGATTTCGCGAAACGAGGACGCGCCCGCGGAGACGATGCGCGAGCCCATCATGCTGAGCGCGAAGATGCCCGCCATCAGCACCACCGAGCCGCCCAGGTCGGGGCTGCGCGCCACCTGCCCCTTCTCACGCGCGCGTTTGCGGTGCTTGGGTGTGGCCTTCTCGGTGCGGTCGTCCTGTGCCATGGCTTACGCGACGTGCAACGCGCCCAGCCCGGCGGCGACGCTGACCGAGAGCTGCTCGGAGATCCAATTGGCGGTAAAGGGGAGCGCGGCGGCGACCACGAGCATGGCCACGGCCACCTTGGTGGGAAAGCCGACCGCGAAGATGTTCATCTGCGGGACCACACGCGAGACCACGCCGAAGGCAACGTCGGTGATCAGCAGCGCGATCAGCACCGGCGCGGCCACCTCCAGGGCGGCGGTGAACACGGTGGCGAACACCTGCTCGACGCCGCCCACCAGCGACAACAGCTGCGGCCCGCTGGTGAGGGGCACCAGCGTGAACGTGCGGTCCAGGCCGCGCAGCGTCCACGCGTCGCCGCCGATGACCAGGAAGATGAGCGTGCCCACGAGCGAGTAAAAGCGCGACATCACCGCGCCTTCCTGACCGTTCATGGGGTTGATGAGCTGCCCGTAGGAGAAGCCCGAGATGACGTCGATGATCGAGCCGGCCGATTCGACCGCAGCCATCAGCACCGCCAGCGCGAAGGCCAAGCCCAGCCCCACGAGCAGTCCCTCGATGACCAGGCCGGCGAGCAGGATGGCGTTGCCGGGCACGTGCTGGCCGTGCATCGCGATGGGCGTCAGGCCGATCGAGATGCCCACCGCGATGATCCCGCGCACGCGCGGGGGGATCATGTTCGAGGAGAACAGCGGCGCGATCACAAACAGCGGCGTGATGCGGGCCAGCACGAGGATGAAGCCCGCCAGCTCGTTGCCCGCCAGTTTGCTGAGCAGCTCGCTGATGTTCACGAGCCCACCAGCGTGGGGATCGAGGTGTACAGCGCGGTCGTGTAGGACACGAGCTGGCCGAGCATCCACGGGCCGAGCACCACGATCACCACCGCGATGCCCGCGATCTTGGGGATCAGCGTGAGGCTCTGCTCCTGGACCTGGGTTACAGCCTGAAAGACGCTGACCACCAGTCCGATGGCCAGCCCGACCAGCAACAGCGGGCCGGCGACCTTGAGGCCCAGGCTCATCGCCTGGGAGGCCAGGTTGACGACGGTGTCCTGGCTCACCGCAGCCACCCGTGTGGAGAGCAAACGCCGTGACAACCTTTAATCATAAAAAAATTCTGTACAACCATGGTCATACGGACCTCCCTAGTGAAAACTCTGCACGAGCGCCTTGATGACCAGATCCCAGCCGTCGACCAGCACGAACAGCAGGATCTTGAAAGGCAGCGAGATGAAGGTGGGCGGCAACATGATCATCCCCATGCTCATCAGCGTGGCGGAGACGATCAGGTCGATGATCAAGAACGGCAGGAAGATGAGAAAGCCGATCTGAAACGCGGTCTTGAGCTCTGACACGATGAACGCGGGGATCAGCACCTCGGTCGGCACTTCTGCGCGCGTGTGCGGCTCTTTGGCGTGGGCGAGGCTGACGAACAACGAGATGTCCTGGACGCGCGTCTGACGGAACATGAATTCACGCAGCGGCTGCTCCGCGCGCTCGATCGCCACGGTCGTGCTGATGTGATGGTGAGTGAGAGGTTCGACCGCGTCGTTCTTGATCGCGCTCACCGTTGGCGCCATCACGAAGATCGTCAAAAACAACGCGATGCCCACCAGCACCTGGTTGGGTGGCGCTGTGTTCGTGCCCACGGCCGTGCGGATGAAGCCCAGCACGATCAGGATGCGGCTGAAGCCGGTAACCGTGAACAGGATCGCCGGCACGAGCGTCAGCCCGCCTACCAGCAGCAGGATCTGAACGGCGTTGCTGGAGGTCAGGTTCACCGGCGCACCGTCAGTTCGCGTATGCGGTCGATCAAGCCCGAGGATTGCGAGAGCGCGCGCATCGGATCCGGGCGCGGCCCCACCACGGGGCTGTTGTCGGAGCTGCGGCCAGGCCCGGCGAACGCTCCCATATCGGCGCTGCCTCCCTGGCCGCCCAGGCGACCCGCGCCCGCAACGATCTGGCCGGCGACGGTCGCCACCCGCGAACGCTCGGGCTGGGGCTCGGAGTCCGACTCGTCCTCGTCGAACAGACCTGCGTCGCGCGCTTGGCGCTCGGTGTAGCGGTGGATCGGCGCCACGCCGTGCTCGGTTGCGCCCAGCAGCACGTAGTCGTTGCCCGCGCGCACCAGGTGCACCGAGCGCCCCGAGCCGAGCGTCAGCGCGGCCACGCTCGTCAGGCCCGCGCTCGACACGCGTGGGTCACGCCCGTGCTTGACCTGGCGCAGGATCCACGACAGGCCCCAGATGACCGCAAGCACGATCGCCAGGCCCACGATCGTGCGCACGATGCTCGCGCCGCCAGAGCTGGTCGTGTGCGCAGCGCCCGACGTGCTCGTCAGGTTCAGCGGGGTGTTTTCGCCGCCTCCCTTGGGGGTGGAGGGCGAAGGCTTGAACGCGCTCGCCGGGCTGGCGAGTACGAGCAGGCACGTGCCAAGCGCCAACAGGCATGCGCCGAGCACAGCGGACGCTCGCGCGCCCGCACGGGAAAGCAGTATGGACTTGGTCATCGAGGGAGCGACTCCGAGGAAGAGTCGCCCCGGTTATCGGCCCTCGTGGCGCGGTCTTGAGGCGCAGAAGAAGGCGGCAGCTATGCGTGGCGTAGGCTGAGAGCGATGCTCACTGCTGCGTCGCCGAGGCGCCGACGATCAGCCCGCGCTCAGTCGCGTTCGCGGCCAGCGCGGACAGCAGCAACGATCGCTGCGCTGTCGGCACCGCCCACCCGCGCCCGCGCCCGCGCCCGCGCCCGCATCAAGACGGTGGCCACGGACGGCCGCTGTGTGACGCGCACGAGCTCCTTCAGCGCGAAATCCGAGAGCGAGATGCCTGCGATTGCCGCGCGGGCCTGCAGGGTCCGATGTACATCATCAGGGATGTTCCGCACGTGGTTCGTCTTCATGTTCATGGACTGTACCCCTCTCGCGCGTTCCAGAACCCGTGGTAGCAGTTCTGCTACCATGTCCCTTATGGCGACGATCCCACAGAAGGAGCTTCGGAACAACGTCGGCGAGGTTCTGCGGCGCGCAGAGGCAGGCGAGGAGATCACGATTACCGTTGCCGGGAGGCCGGTCGCAGAGCTCGTGCCCACAGGGCGACGGCGGTGGGTCAGCGGACCGGCGCTGCGTGCCGTGTGGCGTACTCCTACAGCCCCAGCGCTTGCCGCAGATCTAGAGCGGTTCCCCGCCTCCCTTGCAGACCCCTTCGCGTAGCTGGATGCGCACCGCTCCGTGGTTGAATCGACGCGCTGCTTGGTAACTGAATGAGGGCTCTGCTCGACACCTCGGTACTGATCGGAGAGCAGCCCACGCCCGACGTCGAGGCCGCAATTAGCGTGGCGTCGCTCGCCGAGCTGCACTTCGGCGTGCTGGTCGCCGGCGATGACGATGAGCGGGCGCTTCGCACCCAGCGCCTCGGCGCGATCGAGTCCGCGTTTGACCCGCTCCCGGTCAGCGTGGGCGTCGCCCGCGAGTGGGGCCGCCTGGCCGCCGCCGTGACCAATCGAGGTGGTCAGCCACGCAGGCGTGCAATCGACCTAGTGCTGGCAGCCACCGCCAACGTACACGGCGTGCCACTGGTCAGCCACAACACCAGCGACTTCCAGATCATCGGCGACCTCACCGATGTGCGCGACCCATCTGCTCTGCAACCACCACAGCAATCGCCTGAGTCCAAGCCAGCTGTGCAGCCTGTTTCCAACGAGGAGCAAGAGGAACCGCCGACGACATAGGCGGGCAGGCGCTACACCAGCGCGTCGACCTGCACGCCCCACTCGCGCTCGCCGGTCACCACGAGGCTGCCGTTGGCGAAGCACAGGCCGTTGGCGAACAGCTCCACGGGGTTGTCGGCCAGCTGGTCGAGCTCCACGACCGCCCCCTCCTCCAGCTCCAGCGCCTGGCCGAGAGGGATGTGGGTGCGGCCCAGCTCCGCCCACACACGTACGAAGATGCTGCGCAGCAGCTCCCGGCTCTCAGGGCTCTCGGGCGCGCTCTGGACGTGCGCGCGGGCCCGTTCCAGCTCGGCGCGACCGAGCCTCGCATACGTTTCCGCCCGGCTGGGCGGCTCGCCGGTGGACTGCAGCTTGATCGCACGGCGCGTGCCGCTGCGTCCCGGCTGTCCGCGACCCAGCGACACCTCCTCCGCGAACAGGCGCACGCCGTCTTCGCTGCGCTCACGAAACTGGACGAGCGCGCCCGGCACCAGCTCGAGCATCTGTTCGATCGGCATCTGCACCGCTCCGATCTCCGCACGCAGCAGCACCTGCGCGCCGGCCAGCCCGCGGCGCAGCGCGTCAGTCCCCTGGGCGTCGGCCGCCGTCGGCAGCCCGCCCGCACCGCGCATGCTTTCGACCACCGGCTCGATGGCCGACCAGGGAATCAGCAGCGACATGGCCGACGACAGGCCGTCGATCGTGCAGCGGAAGGTGACCGACAGGGTCGGTTCGCCCACCGGCGTGAACACGCCCGCATCGCCCTCGGTGTCGACCTCGCCACGCGTCAGCTGCGGACCGTCGATCTCGGCCCACGCGCCCGACAGCTCATTGACGATCGCGTCCAGCAGACCGCGGGTGAGCACCCAATCGATTTCCGTCAGATGGCGCGACGGCGGCGCCTGCGGCGCGTCGCCTCCCAGCAGGCATTCCAGCGCCTGCAGCACGAACGCGAGCTCCACGCTGAGCAACATGTGACGTTCGATCGGCTTGGCCTGCACGTCCACCGCGATCGCGTCTGCGGGCAGGCGCGCCTTGGCGGCCGCCCACGTGTGCTGGCCGATGTCCGTGAGCGACAGCTCCACGTCTGCGCGCAGCTCGCCCGCCAACCACGCGCCGAGCGTGTCGCAGAAGGGATCCAGCGCACGCCCGATGCGTCGGCGCAGCTCGGTCGTGAACTTGGTCGGCTGGGAGAAGTCCAGCGTGCGCACGCGCTCGACCGCCGCCTCGCCCCGCTGCGCGCCCTCGGCCACGGCCATCGCCGCTCAGCCCTCCTCGGCGACCGCGGTGGCCTGCACAGCCTCGCTCTCCGGGCCGGCGCCCTGGGAGGCAGGGGGATCGCCCTGGGGGGACGACGCGCCACCCTGGGGGGAAGCCGAGTGGCCCTGGGACGCTGATGCGTCGTCCCGGGACGCAGACGCGGGCTGGCCGGTCTCGGGGTCCTGCTGGCTGTCGATGATCTCTGTGATACGCAGGCCGTACTGCTCGTCCACCACCACCACCTCACCGCGCGCGATCGCCGTGCCGTTGACCAGCAGGTCGGCGGTCTGGCCGGCCAGGCGCTCGAGCGTCACGACCGAGCCCACGCGCAGGTCGAGCGTCTCGCCCACGGTCATGTGCGTGCGCCCGATCTCCACGCTGAGCTCCATCGGGATGTCGCTGAGGCGACTGAGGTCCGCCTCGGATGCCGACAGCGCGCCCGCCTGGGCGCTCGTCTGGTCGAACTGCTCGTACTCGATCGTCTCGGTCACGTCGTGCTCCGATCGCCGCTACTGGACCGTCACGTCTGGGAAGATCACAGCTTCTGTCTTCACGTCTGTCTGCTTGAGGATGGCCGCAAGGATCTGGTGTTGGATCGCGCGCCGGCCCGCTGGGCTGATCAGCGTTTCGCCGCTCTGGTTGGTCACCGCGTTGGTCACGATTTCGCGCACGAGCGCTTCCTCGGGCAGCGTGCCCGCGGCGCCTTCCGAAGTGGAGGCGGTCGCGGACGCTCCGTCGCTCTGGCCCGGCGCGAGCTCCAGCGCGACCGCCAGCTTGGCGTAGCGGCCGTCGGTGAGGTTCAGCAGGAAGGTCTGGGGCATCACATAGATCGTCCCCTTGACCTTCATCTTGATCACTGGCTTGGGCTTGGTCATGGTGTAGCCGGCGAACAGGATTATCGGCAGGATCGCGATGATCATTATCTTCTTGTTTTTGAGCATTGTTCCTGTTTGGTGTCCGTTGACTACTGTTCGCCTTCGGCGCCGTTCAGGCGCTTGAGCACGATTTCCACGCGGCGATTGCGCGCACGCCCGGCCGCGGTCGCGTCGCTTGCCAGCGGGCGCTGGTCGGCGTAGCCGGTTGCGGTCAGGCGGTGCGCGCTGACGCCGTGTTCGACCAGGTACTGCACCACCGTGCTCGCGCGTGCCGTCGACAGCTGCCAGTTGCTGGGGAACAGGGCGCTGTGGATCGGCACGTCGTCGGTGTTGCCTTCGACGGAGATCGGGTTGCTTTCGTCAACGTTGAGCAGCTGGCCGATCTCGCTCAGCAGCCCGTCCGCTCGGCTGTTCAGCGTGGCCTGCCCGGAGGCGAACAGCAGCTGGTCGGTCAGCACCCTGATGACCAGTCCGCGCGCTTCGATCGTGGTCTTGACGCTCTTGGAGAAGCCATGCGAGGCGGCGTACGCGTCGAGCTCGTGCTTGATGCGCAGAAACTCACTCGCCTGCTGCTGGGCGGCCGTCTGGGCCGCCGCCTGCGCGGTGGCCGACGCGGCGGTCTGTGTCGCCGAGCGGGTGGTGGTCGTGCTTTCGATGCCGCTTCCCAGCGCCGTCAGCGGCACCACGGCCGCCGCTTCGGTGGTGCTCGGCGCCTTGCTCGCGCTTGCGCTCGCGCCCTGCTGGGCGATCGATTTGCCGCCCGGCAGGATGTTGCCGGAGAAGGCCGCCTTCAGCGCATGCTGCAGGACCTGATACTTGGAGATGTTCACCGAGGAGATCGAGAACAGCACCATGAACAGCGCCATCAGCAGCGTGATCATGTCCGCGTAGGTCAACAGCCAACGCTCGTTGCTCTCCTCCTCATGGCCGCCGTGCCCGCGCCTGCGTCCGTGCCCACGTGCCATGATCAGGCCGCCTTGGACTCGACGCCCGCCGACGACGAGCCCTGCTCGTCGGAGTCGCCGCGCTCGGCAGGCGGCAGGTAGGACATCAGCTTTTCCGACACCAGCCGGGGGTTGTCGCCGGCCTGGATCGAGAGGATCCCCTCAACCGTCATCATCCGCAGCTCGACCTCTTCCGCGGAGATCGCTTTCAGCCGGTTGGCGACCGGCAGGAAGATCACGTTGGCCGAGCCCACCCCCATCAGCGTCGCGATGAACGCCGCCGAGATGGACGGCCCGAGCGTGGACGGCGCGGCCAGGTTCTGCAGCACGTGCACGAGGCCCAGGACGGTGCCGATGATGCCCATCGTGGGCGCGAAGCCCCCCGCCTTCTCGAACGGCGCCGCCGAGGACTGGTGGCGCGCGGACATCCCGTCGACCTCGGCCTCGAGGATCGCGTGCACGAGCTCGGGGTCTGTCCCGTCGACCACCAGCTGCAGGGCGTTGCGGGTGAAGGTGTCGTCGATCTCGCTCAGCTGCGCGTCGAGCGCCAGCAGGCCCTCGCGGCGGGCCTTGTCGGCGAGCGACACGAGCCGGTCCAGCTGCCCGCGCATGTCCGGCGGCTCGGCCGAGAAGACCATCTTGTACAGGCTCGGCACCCGCTTCATCGAGGCCATGCCCACGCTCGCCAGCGTCACCCCCGCGGTGCCACCGATGATGATCATCAGCGCAGGGATGTTGATGAAGGAAGCGGGACTGGTCCCGTCCATCATCGAGCTCATGAGCAAGGAGCCGAACGCGACCCCTATTCCAATGGCGCTTGCAGCCTTCATCCCATCGTACATCGGCTTACAGCGCCAATCCTTCAATACTGCGCCATCGGCCTGCACAAAAGGCCACCGCCGCCCAGGAGCTGAGGGCCTCCTAGACGGGCTCGTCGTCGACGGCCGACAAGTGCGGCGAGTCGCGACGTATGCCGGCCGGCGGCGTCGGGCGCTGGGCGCGACGGCGGCGCAGCGCGTCGCTGAGCACGTCCACGCGGTAGGCCTGCACGGCCTCCGCCACCTGCTCGGGCGTCTCTGCGACCACGATTTTGGCGCCTGTGGCGAGCCCGATGACCGTGTCGGGCGTCGACTCGACCGTGACGATCATGTCCGGGTTGAGCTGAAAGGGCTCGTCGCTGTGACCGAGTCTGTTAAGCGTGATCATCGTCACATTCCCCCTGTGGTCAAGCATAGGACGTGTGCAGGCGGCTGCCGGGCCTGCACAGCCGGTTGCCGGATGTGCGCAGCCGGTTGCCGGATGTGCGCAGCCAGTTGCCGGATGTGCGCAGCCAGTTGCCAGCCTCCAGGTGGGGTGACGCGACATCGCGCCACCCCACCGCAGGCTCCTCGGAGTTGTCCGTTGTGTGAGAACCATCCTTTCCCCGCGATCTCGGTCGAGCGTCTCGCGCAAGTCTCGTGCGAGCTTCGGCGCGGCCGGCCGTGGTCAGTGCCCGGCCGGCCGCGCCCAGCTCTAGCTGACCATCGTGACCAGCGTGCCGAGCATTTCGTCGGCCGTGGTGATCACGCGCGAGTTGGCCTGGTAGCCGCGCTCCGCGGTGATCATGTTGGTCATCTCGGTTGCGAGGTCGACGTTTGACATCTCCAGCTCGCCGCCGATCGTCGAGCCGAAGCCGGACGTGTCGGGCGTGCCCACGATCGGGGCGCCCGAGTTGGCCGTCTGAGCCCACAGCGATCCGCCCAGGCGTTCCAGGCCGGCTTCGTTGGCGAATGTCGCAAGCGACAGGTAGCCAGCGGTCACGCGCTGTTCGAACTGTTTGGATTCGGGATTCTCGTTGGTGTAGGTGACCGAGCCGTCCTGGCCGATCGTCACGTTGGCCGAGCCCGGCGGGACCATTATGTAGGTGTCTTCTTTGCCCGGCGCGTAGGTGGTGTTGCCTTCTTCTTCTTTGGCCACCGCGTTGCGCCCGATCACGTATTCGCCGGACTGCGTCGTGAGAAAGCCCGCCGTGTTGGTCGTCATGTTGCCCGCGCGTGTGTACTCGAATTTGGCCGGCAGGTTGGCCGTGAACGGTTCTTTGGCCGGCGGCGCGCCCGGGCCCACACGCAGGAAGCCGGGACCCTCGATGGCCACGTCGAGCGGGTTGTTGGTCGATTGGAACGAACCCTCGGTCATTTCGTTCTCGGTTGCGTTGACCTGCACGCCGAGCCCGATCTGCACCACGTTCGATCCGCCGTTTGAGGCCGTGGGACCGGAGGCCCCGCGCATCACCTGCGTGAGCGAGTCCGCAAACGTGACGCTCGAGGCCTTGTAGCCGATCGTGTTCACGTTGGCGAGGTCGTTGGCGGTGTCGTTGAGCATCGCCTGGTTTGCGTCTAGGCCGCTGATAGCGGCATACATTCCAGCCATCATCCTGACTGCCCTTCCTTTCGCGGCCTCCTCGATGAGGTCCAGCCGTTGTCGTGTGTTGCCGCTCGCATCATGCGATCACGGCGCTGTCGATGTTGGTGAACACGTTGTCCTTCATGTGTTCGGATCCCACGGCCGTGATGACCGTGCGGTTGCTGACGGACACCACGAAAGCGGTGCCGTCGACAAGTACCAGGGAGTCGCGCGAGCCCTTGCTCGCGGCGCGCTGCACCCCTTGTGAAAGCCTTCCGAGCGTGCTCTGGTCAAGCTCGATCCCACGGCGCTGCGCGCGGGCGAGCGCGTGCTTGGAGAACTGCAGCCGCTGACCAGCGCCTGCGGGGTCGGTGCCCGCGCCCACCTGCGCGCGGTCGGCCTGGCTGAGCGCGTCGGCGAAGGACGGGCCCGCCGGGGTGGGTGGGCCGCCCGGATTCCCCGCGGGCTTGGTGCGCGGCGGGGTGGCGGCGCCCGGCGCGGCAGGCCCGTTGAGGGCGCCGGGCCCGACCAGCGCGGGGTTGTTGGAGATCGGGCTCACTGGACTTCCGTGATGGCCGTAGTCTTGATGCCGGTGATGCCTTCGACGGTGACCGTCGTCCCCGACGCGCTGGACTGGACGCTTTCGACGGTGCCGCTCGCCTGGGTGCCGTCGGCGTTGTTGTAGGTGACCTTGTGCCCGATCAGCTGGACCGCGCCGGTGAGCTCGCTGGAGTTGGCCAGGTTGGTGGTCTGCTCGACCTGCGTGAACTGGGCGAGCTCGTTGAGGTATTCGTTGCTGTTGCCAGGTTCCAGCGGGTTCTGCGCCTGCAGCTGGGCGATCATCAGTTTGAGGAAGTCGTTCTGGCCGAGGACGCCGTTGGGGTTTTCGGGCGTTGCCGCGGCGGGCGCCGACGCCGATGCGCTCCTTGCCGTGGCCGCAGGGGCAGCCTCCGAGGAGGCGGCAGCAGCGGTGGCGGCGGAGGCGATGGATGGAGTGGTCATGACAATTGTCCTTTCATGCTCGATTCAGGCGAGAACGTCCACGAGCCCGCCACTGTCTGGCCCTGCGGGTGCGCCTGCGGGCTCGCCCGCCACTGCGGTCTGACCGATCGCCTGCGCGATCTCGTCATCTGGCGAGGCCTCGGTTGCACCCGAGGCGCTCGATCCGCCCGCGCCGTCGGGCAGACGGCCTTCGCGATCCTGTGTGTGCGACTGCCCCGACGAGCCGATGTCCAGGCGCAGCAGCGACACGCCCAGCGAACTGAGCGACCGCTGCAGCTCGGCGCGGCCCCCCGCGAGCGCCTGTGCCGCGGCGGGCGTATCGGCGGTGACGCGCGCGAGCAGTCCGTCGGCGCTCTGGCTGAGGTGGATGCGGACCTCGCCGAGCTCCTGCGGTCGCAGCGCTATACGCGCCTGCGAAACGCCCTGTCGGGCCGCCATCGCGATCGTTGCACGAGCCGCATCGATGACCCCCTGCAGGTCGACGGCCGGGCCGCCCGGAAGGCTCGCGTCGAGCGCGGCAGACACACCCGCGCCTTGGGCGGACCCGAGCGCGCTGGCCGCCCCTGCAACCGCGCTCGCACCTTCCCCGTCCGACGAATCGGCGACGCCAGAGCCAGCAAAGGCGACCGACTGACCATCCGCTCGACCCCTGCCGTCGCGAGCGCCATCGTGGCCGCCTGCGTGCGCGGACGCGCCGCCCTGCCCGGATGCCGCGCCCGCAGACGCAGACGCATTCCCAGCGCCGGCTGCTTGGCCGGCGCTCGCAGCCTGTCCACGCGCCGTCGCGGCCTGCACCGCGGGCGCGTTGGCCTGTACGGCGGGCGCGTTGGCCTGCACGGTACCCGTCGCTGCAGCGCGGTCGGACGCGGCCGCGGTCGTTGCGCCTGCGGCTGCTTCGCCTGATTGGCCGCCAGCGGCCGATACCTGGGTGCTGCCCTTGTTTTGCTGGGTGTCAGCGCTGCCCGCGCCCGTTGGCGAGGAGATGGACGTGCGCTCGGCTCCAGGTGCCTCGACATGGCCGGCACCGGTGGCTGCGGGGTACTGATTGGAGGAGACTGGCGGGGTCTGCGTCGTCGACGCGGCGCCTGGCGAGGCCTGTGACGCGGCGGTGGCCTGGGATGCGCTGGCGGCCCGCACCGACGTGGCGGTGGCCTGTGAGGCAGTGGCGCCCTGCGAGAACGTGGGCTGCGACACGGTGGCGGGCTGTAGCGGGAGCGTGGCGTGCGATGCGGCGGAGTCCTGCGACGACGTGGCCGTGGCCGCGCCTGTGCCCTGCGAGAACAGGGCAGCGCCGTCGGCGGAACCCTCGGCACCCGACCCTGGCGCGCCGCCAGGCTGTTTTGCCACGGCTGCCGCGGCTGTGGCAGGAGCCCCGGCAGCGGTGCCGATCGCCGCACCGGCGCCGGCCGTGGAGAGAGCCTGTCGGCTGCCGGCGGCGACCCTGACCGACGAGCCGTCGGATCCAGTGGCAAGCAGCTCGGCGCCCGCCCCTGCGCTGACAGGCGCACGAGAAACCGATGACCCGGCGGCGGCGGACGCCGTCGCAGCGGTCGTCGTCGTGGTCGTCGTCGTGGTCGTTGCCAGCGCCGCGGTCGCCGTCGAGTCAGCTGCGGGCTGGTGGCCGGCCGTCGCGTGGCGAGCCTTGCCGTGCGCTCGCGTGCCATCCCCGCTCGCTTCGCCGCCCTGGTGTTGGACTGCGCCCGGGGGTTGACCTTCCTGGGACTGCTGGCCCTGCGCGGCTAGATGCTGTTGGGAGTCGGGAGCGGTCGTCGACCACTGCCCTTCTCTGTTTTGGCCTTCCGCATTGGCGGTCCGGGCCCATTGTTCGGCGAGCGCGCTGTGAAAGGGCGGCCCGCCCGGTGGCTGGCGCGTTGCGCCGGGTGGAGCGGCGCCGGTGGCGTCGGGCGCCGGTGGCGTCGCGATCAGGACGGGTGGGACGGTCATGCGGACACCCCCGTGTCAACTGTCGTGGGATGGGCCTGCCGGTAGGCTTCGGCGTTGCCCAGGACTTTGGTCACGTAGCTTTGGGTTTCTGCGTATGGCGGCACGCCGCCGTACTGCTGGACCGCTCCCGGTCCGGCGTTGTAGGCGGCCAGAGCGTCGGCGGTGTTACCGCCGAACTGGGCCATCATCTGGCTCAGATAGCGCGCACCGCCTTCGATCGATTCGGCCGGGTCCAGCGGGTTTGCAACGCCCAGCGAGGATGCGGTGCCGGGCATCAACTGGGTCAGGCCCATCGCGCCCGCC
>DATNLQ010000212.1:0-4148 GCA_035602785.1 Solirubrobacteraceae bacterium | reverse complement strand
AGCCGACGGCCAGGCGCGCGGCGATCTTGGCGATCGGAAAGCCGGTCGCCTTGGAGGCGAGCGCCGAGGAGCGTGACACGCGCGGGTTCATCTCGATGACGAGGATCTCCTCGGTGTCGGGGTTGCCCGCGAACTGCACGTTGGAGCCCCCGGTCTCGACGCCGACGGCGCGGATCACCGCGATCGCCTGGTCGCGCAGGCCTTGGTAGAGGCGATCTGAGAGCGTCTGCTGCGGGGCGACTGTGACCGAGTCTCCCGTGTGCACGCCCATCGGGTCGACGTTCTCGATCGAGCAGACGATCACGACGTTGTCGGCGCTGTCGCGCATGACCTCCAGCTCGAACTCGCCCCAGCCGACGACCGACTCGTCGAGCAGCACCTGGCCGATCGGCGAGACCTCCAGGCCGTGGGCGACGATCCGCTCGAGCTCGGCCTCGTCGCGGGCGATGCCGCCGCCGCGCCCGCCGAGCGTGAAGGCGGGGCGCACGACCACCGGCAGCCCCAGCGAGCCCTTCTGGCCGTGTGCGCCCGTGAGCGCGGCGCGCGCCTCGGCCAGGCTCGTGACGATCTCGCTGCGGGGCATGCGCAGCCCGGCCTTGGCCATCGCCTCCCTGAACAGGTCGCGGTCCTCGGCGCAGGCGATCGCGTCGTAGTCGGCGCCGATCAGCTCAACGTCGTATTTCGCCAGCGTGCCGTCGTCGGCCAGCGCCTTGGCCAGGTTCAACGCGGTCTGGCCGCCGAGTGTGCCCAGCAGGGCGTCGGGGCGCTCGCGCTCGATCACCTGCGCAACCGGCCCGGGCAGCAGCGGCTCGATGTAGGTCGCGTCGGCGAACTCGGGGTCGGTCATGATCGTGGCGGGGTTGGAGTTGACCAGCACCACCTCATAGCCCTCCTCGCGCAGCACCTTGCAGGCCTGCACGCCGGAGTAGTCGAACTCGGCCGCCTGGCCGATCACGATCGGCCCCGACCCGAGGATCAGGATCTTGTGGAGGTCGTCGCGCCTGGGCATCAGGCCGCCTCCTCGATCCGCGCCAGGAAGCGGTCGAACAAATACAGGCTGTCGTGCGGGCCGGGGCCCGCCTCGGGGTGATACTGGACGGTCCCGCCGGGCACGTCGAGCAGCTCCAGGCCCTCGACGGTACGGTCGTACAGGTTGACGTGCGACAGCGCGGCGGCGCCGAAGTCGGTCTCCCAGCGGACCGGCTCGTCGGCGTCGATCGTGCGCGCGCCGCCCGGCCCGACCGCCGCGAAGCCGTGGTTCTGCGAGGTGATCTCCACGCGGCCAGTCTGCAGGTCCTTGACGGGGTGGTTGGCGCCGTGGTGGCCGAACGGCAGCTTGAACGTGTCCAGGCCGACCGCGCGGCAGAGCAGCTGGTGGCCCAGGCAGATGCCCCACACGGGCTTGACGCCGACGATCTCGCGCACGGTGTCGACGATGTAGGACAGCGCGGCGGGGTCGCCTGGGCCGTTGGACAGGAAGACCGCGTCGGGGTCATCGGCGAGCAGCTCTTGCGCGGAGGTCGTGCACGGATGCAGCGTGACGCGCGCGCCACGAGCGACCAGCTCGCGCACCATCGACGCCTTGATGCCGGTGTCGATCACCGAGATGCGCGGGCCACGCCCGTCCTCGCCGTGACTGCTGGCCCGCTCGGGCGTGACCACCCGGGCGAGGTCCGCGCCGGCCATCGGCGGCTCGGCGTCGATCAGCTCGCGCGCCTGCGCTTCGGTGATCGAGGCGGAAAACACTCCCCCGCGCATCGAGCCGGCCTGGCGGATGTGCATGACCAGCGCGCGCGTGTCCACGCCGGTGATACCCGCCACGCCGCAGTCAGCCAGCCAGTCCAGCCAGCCGCGCTCGGCACTGGGCGCGTCCTCGCGGTTGCAGGCCTCGCGCATGATCGCCGCGCGCGCCCACGGTCGCTGCGACTCCATCGCCTGCGAGCTTGCGCCGTAGTTGCCGATGTGCGGGTAGGTGAACGCGATCAGCTGGCCGGCGAAGGAGGGGTCGGTCATCGACTCCTGATAGCCGGACATGCCGGTCGTGAAGACGATCTCTCCCACCGCATGCCCGTCCGTCGGCGGGGACCCGGTCGCGGCGCACGCGTCCCCATCGAAGCGCGTGCCGTCCTCCAGCAGCACGTAGGCGGTAGCGTCGCTCATCGCGTGCAAGCTTCCTGGCGTCGCGTGTGGGGGCGACTCGGGTGGGTCACTTGATGAGCGCTTGGACGGCCTTGAACTCCGGCGTGCCGGCGCGCTCGAGCAGCTCGAACAGCGCGGACTCGACCGTGGTGACGACCGCGCCGGCCCGCACCATGCGCTCCAGGCCGCACTCGTAGTCGATGTCGTGGCGCGAGCCGACCGCGTCGGCGGGCACGTGGACCTCGATGCCGCCGGCGAGCAGGTCGTGGACGGTCTGGCTGACGCACACGTGCGCCTCGATCCCGCACACGATCGCCTGCTGGCGCCCGTGCCGGCCGATCTGGGACCGGTCAAAGCCGTCGGCGCGCACAGCCGAGAAGACGCTCTTCTCGATCGTCGGCTCGTCGCGCAGGCCGACCTCGGACGCGGTGTGGCCGAGCCCTTTGGGGTACTGCTCGCTGACTAGCGCGGGCAGCTCCAGGATGCGCGCGGCCTCGACGAGCTTTGCGCATGCGCTGGCCACGCCGGCGAAGGACGCGTACGGCCGAAAGCCCTCCTGTACGTCGACCACGACCAGCGCGGCACGGTCGCGTTGCAGCAGGCCCATCAGGCGCCCACCAGATCCCCATACTGGAACGATGCAAGCTCGCGCTCGCCGCGGTGTGCGAGCGCGCCTGCAGACAGCGTGAGCAGCACGCGCCCGCGCAGGGCTCGCCCGGCAAAGCAGCAGTTGGCCGAGCGACTCTGCCAGCCGTGCTCGCCGGCAGCCCATTCGGCGTCGAGGTCGATCAGCGCCAGGTCGGCGGGCGCACCGACCTCGATCACCGGCGTGGCCAGCTCGAACAGCGCCGCGCCGGCGGTCATCCGCTCGACCAACAGCGCAAGGTCGATCACCCCGGGCAACACCAAGCCGGTGTACAGGGCCGAGAAGGCGGTCTCCAGGCCGGTGGTCCCCATCGGGGCCTGCTCGAAGGGGACCTCCTTCTCGTCGCGGGCATGCGGCGCGTGGTCGGTGGCCACGCAGTCGATCGTGCCGGCACGCAGGGCCTCGATCAGCGCGCGGCGGTCGGCGTCGGTGGTCAGCGGCGGGTGCATCTTCATGCGCGTGTCCATGCCGCGCACGTCCTCCTCGGTGAGCAACAGGTGGTGGGGCGTGACCTCGGCGCTGACCTGGTAGCCGCGCGCCTTGGCAGCGGCGACGGCGTCGACGGAGGCAGCGCAGCTGAGGTGCTGGAAGTGCACGCGCGCGTCCTCGTAGCCGGCCAGGGCAGCGTCGCGGGCGACCATGGTTGACTCGGCGACGGTGGGGATGCCGGCGATGCCCAGCGCAACGCTGACGGCGCCCTCGTTCATGGCGCCGCCGCGCGACAGCGTGGGGTCCTCCTCGTGCAACGCGAGCACGCCTCCGCACAGGCGCTGGTACTGCAGCGCCTTGCGCAGCATGCCGGCGCTCTGCACGGGCTTGCCGTCGTCGGTGAACCCGAGCGCGCCCTGCTGGCGCAGCTCTGCCATCTCGGTCAGCTGCTCGCCCGCCAGGCCGCGGGTGATCGCCGGCAGAAAGCCGACCGCGACGTGCGCTTCGCGCGCAGCCGCGTCGCGCAGCGAGCGCAGCAGCGGCGCGGAGTCCAGCACGGGGTCGGTGTTGGGCATGGCGATCACCGCCGCGAAGCCTCCGGCGGCGGCCGCGCGGGTGCCGCTGTCGATGTCCTCCTTGTGCTCCTGCCCGGGCGTGCGCAGGTGCACGTGGGGGTCGAAGAAGGCGGGCACGAGCGTCAGCCGCCCCTCGCCGTCGATCGCTTCGCTGCCGGGCTCGGCGGCGAGCGTGGCGGGATGGGCCAGCTCGGTGATCCGCCCGGCGCGCACGCGCACGTCGTGGCGGGTATCGATATGGGCGCGCGGGTCCAGCACGCGCACGTCGCGCAGCAGCAGGTCGGCGGCCGGCGCGGGGCCGGTGCTGAGCGGGTGGGCGGGCGTCACGCCAGGCGTCCCCCGGCCAGCGGCTGGGGCTC
>DATNLQ010000211.1:0-36099 GCA_035602785.1 Solirubrobacteraceae bacterium | reverse complement strand
CCGCCCGCCGGCAAACGCCCTTACCTGGAGGCGGCGCCGGCGGTGCACGCGGGGCCGCCGGCGAACGCGCGTGCGAGCGTGAAGCGGGCTGTCACGACGGCCGGGCCGGGCCGGTCGAGCGTCACGTTCGTCCATCCTCCGGGCGCCCGCCCGACGCATCCGCTGCCGCGCGCGAGCGTCAGGTAGCGGCTGTAGTGCACGCGCACGTCGAAGCTGCCGGGAGAGCGAGCGCGCAGCGCAAACGAGTCGTCGCCCATGGACGTGAGCGTCCCCGGCCCGGAGGCCAGCGGCGTGGGGTCGAGCACGCGATAGACGCGCCAGTGCCTGCTGGCGAACAGCAGGCGCAGGTAGGGCAGCCCGGCGGCGATCAGCCGGCCCTCCTGGGCGCTTGAGGGATCCAGCGGCGTGTCGGGCAGCGCCACGTAGGCGACCGCCTGCTGGTGCAGCCAACGGTCATATGCGGCGGCGGTCAGTCCGGGCGTGAGCAGCACCTGGTCATAGCGGCTGTCGAGCTGCTTCTCCCAGCCGCGCGCCAGCGACACGCTGGGCGCCAGCAGCGCGGCCTCCCAGTGCGAGCGCGTCAGCGGCACCTCCACGCGCACCGGCTGGGCGGGTGGGGCTCCGACCTCGACGAGAAAGCGCTCGAGGGGCTGGTAGTAGGCGGCGGCGGTCGATTCGTTGCCGGCCACCGCGCGCGTTTCGCGCACGGGCCCCCACACGACCCACGTCATGATCACCACGAGCGCCACCACCGTCGCGACGTCGATCCCGGCTGCTGTGCGTCCCACACGGCGCAGCCATGGCGCATTGCGCTCCCCGCGCACCGCCATGCCGTCGCGGGCGCCCAACCGGGCGCACAGCAGCAGCGGCCCGGCCAGCAGGACGCCGTAGCGCTCGACGTTGCTGCCGACGGGCGAGTGGACCAGAAGACAGGCAAGGCAGGCGAGCAGGTAGACCACGGCGCCGAAGCGCAGCGGCGACTCAGACGCGGGCAGCGCCCACAGGAAAGCGCCGAGCGCGAGCGCGGTGGCGGCGAACGACAGGATCGGGTAGGGCTCTGTGCCTCCTTCGGGGAACAGCGCGACGAGCGCCAGCACGAGCACAGCGGGCGCCAGCACGAGCGCCAGCGCGACGCCCACCGCGTGCCGTCTCGTCGCAGGCGCGCGCGACCGCCGGCCTGCCCACAGGGCGTAGGTGAGGCCGGCGAGCGCCAGCAGCGCGCCGGCGACGGGGCTGGCGGCGGCGCACAGCAGCGCCAGCACGCCCGCAGCGATCCCTCGGCGCGCGTGGCGGGCACCCGGCGCGGACTCGCTACGGCCGGCCGCCAGCGGTAGCAGGTCGGGAACGAGCACCAAGACGGCGGCGAGCGCGAACGGCACGCCCAGCGCGAAGGCCAGGCGCCCCGACCACACGTCGCCGACGGCTGCGACGGCAAACAGAGCGGCGCCCCAGCGCGCCGCGGGGCCGTACACGCGACGCACGAGCGTTTCGAACAGCGCGGCCGACGCGAGCACCGACAGCGCGCCCAGCAGCCGCACCCCCAGCAGCGAGCCAAGCGCCGGAAACAGCAGGCTGTAGCCCGGCAGGGCGTGCCCGGCATACCAGCGCTCGTCCCACACCGCAAAGCCGACGCGACCGAACAGGTCGACTCGATAGACCGCCGCGGCGAGGTCGGGGGTGCGCGGATCTACCAGCAGCCAGACCGCCACGAGCGCGCCCACCAGCAGCAGTCCGAGCGGCGCCCGGGCAAAGCGCGCGGTGGAAAGATGGACCGGGGTCCGGTGCGCTACCCCACCGGACCCCGGCGCACCCGCCTCGTCGACGGGTCCGTACCCCTGCAAACCCGCTACTGCGCCTGAAGTAGCTGTGGCCCGGATGGACACGCCTGGATAATGACGGCCGATGATCGCCTCCATTGTCCGCAACGCCGTCGCACGGGCGCCAAGCTCAGCGCGCGCGCTGGCAGTCGCGTGCGTCGCGCTTGCGGCGGCCGGCTGTGCGACGACCGGGCATCCGCCGCCGATCGCCCCCGGCGAACTGGCCGAAGCGAAGACGTTTCCCTACTACGTGCTCTACTGGGTCGGACCGGACTTCGAAGCACACCCGGTGGCGGCCGCGGACGGGCTGCGCGCCTACGTGGACACGGTCGGCGACAGCGTCTACTACGGCGACTGCCTGCAGAGCAAAGGCATCTTCGGGGGCGGCAGCTGCCTGCTGCCGCTGCAGGTCACCACCGTGACCTACCGCTCGCACTCCAACGCCACGCTCGGGCCGCAACGCAACATGATCATCCGCGGGGTGCCTGCGACGGTGTATGACGAAGGCCGCTCGATCGAGCTGTACAGCGGCCAGGTGGCGATCGACATCTTCTCCGACAGCTTCGCCCACGCCTACCGGGCGGCCGCCGAGCTGCTGCCGCTCAACGCCCTGGGCACGTCGCGCGGCAACCTGCCGTTGCCCGTCTACTGCCCCGGCCTGTCCGGCGCGATCGACGCGGCGCTCGCGCACACGATGGACAGCCTCCCCGGCCACGCCTGCCAGCGGGCGGCCGCGGTGGTCGCCTTCTCCAAACAGCTGTCCGGTTAGCGGGCGACGGACGAGGCGACCGGCTTGCCGATCTCGCGACGCAGGCTGAGGAACGCGGCCGAGCCGATCAGCGCGGGCACCCACAGCGAGATCGCGCGGTAGATCACCACCGCGGCCAGCACCTGCGAGGCGGGACGCAGGCCGAACAGCAGCAGCATGCCGACCAGGCCGCCTTCGACCACGACGAAGCCGCCGGGGATGGGCAGCGAGTTGGCGAGCATGCCGACCAGGTAGGCCATCGCAACCGCCCAGAAGGAGGGCCCATGGCCGAAGCTGGCCACGCACGCGTACAGCACGAGGTTGTCCAGCAGCCAGTAGGCAACCGCTCCCAGCAGCCGCCAGTCGTGCCCACGGATCAGCCTCAGCGCGTCGGCCACGCCGCCGCTGAGTGCGGTCACGGCGACTCCCGCGCGGCCTTTCTCCAGCCGCTGACGCGAGGCCGCGCGGCCGGCCCAGGCGGCCAGTGCGAGCGTCCCCGCGATCGTCGCCAGCGCAGCGATGGCCGGCACCAGCGTGATCAGCGCCCTACGCGAGCCGGGCAGCAGCCCCAGCCACATGGGCACCCCGATCAGGAACACCGCGGCCACGTTGACGGCGCTGGTGAGCACGAAGATCAGCACCGAGCGCTTGGCGATGCGCTCCATCGAGAACCCTTTGCTGCGCAGCACCCAGGCGCCCAGCGCGATGCCGGCCAGGCCGCTGATCGAAACGACCGAGTTCATGGCCAGCTCCGCGAGCGACAGGCGCGAGCCCAGCCGTCGTCCGATCTTGCTGAAGACGAGGTCGAACAGCACCATGTAGCCGACGCACGAGAGCACCTCGCAGGCGACCCCGGCGACGACCCATGCGGGTTTGGCGTCTGTGATCCGCTCGGCGGCCGAGCGCAGGCCGGGCACGCCGGCCAGCAGGCCGACCAGGAGCACGAAGAAGACGGCGAGGCTGACGATGCTGTTGCGCAGCCTGCGCGACTGGCTCTCGATCGCCGCAAGCGTGTCGTCCTCGCGCGCGTCCCCAGCGGCGCGCGCGCGCGCGCCAGCCGCCTGCTGGCGTGCGTCTCCCGTGGCGTCCGCCCCCGCGCCGGCCGCCTGCTCGCGCGCGTCCCCCGCGGCGTCCGCGCCCACGCCGGCCGCCTCCTCGCACGCGTCCCCTGGGGCGCCATCGCGCGCGTCGGTGCCCGCGTGCTCGACTGCGGCCTCTTCCTTGACGGTTCTTCGCATTCTCTTCGCTTTCCGTTACCCGCCGGCCCGGCTCACCCGTCACGCTAGCCTCACAAGGGCATCCTCTCCGACGACTGGCTCGAGACGACCGTAGCGGGCCGGTCGGCGACGGGGTCAGAATATGGCCGAGCAAGCACGAATACTGGTCGTCGACGACGAGCCCGCCGTCCAGAGCGCGCTCCTGCGGGCGCTCACGCTCGAGCACTACCAGGTCGCCCAGGCGACCGACGGTCATGAGGCGCTGGAGCGGCTGGGCATGGCTCCGTATGAGGCGGTGATCCTCGACATATCGATGCCCCACGTGGACGGCCTGGAGGTGTGCAGGCGCCTGCGCGAGGGCGGCGACAGAACGCCGGTGCTGATGCTCACGGCGCGTGAGACGGTCGACGATCGCGTGGCCGGCCTGGACGCGGGCGCAGACGACTACCTGGTCAAGCCGTTCGCGTTGCGCGAGCTGCTCGCGCGCATCCGCGCCCTGCTGCGCCGCGCAACCGACGAGGACGACCAGGGCGAGGACGTGCTCGCCTTCGAGGACCTGCGCCTGGATCGCCGCGCGCATGAGGCGTGGCGGGGCGAGCGCCTGCTTCAGCTCACACGCACCGAGTTCCAGCTGCTGGAAATGTTCCTGCGACACCCGCGCCAGGTGCTCACGCGCTCGGCCATCTTCGAGCACGTGTGGGGCTATGACTTCGGCGCGACGTCCAACTCGCTGGGCGTGTATATGGGCTACCTGCGCCGCAAGACCGAGCAGCGCGAGGACGAGCCGCGCCTGCTGCACACGGTGCGCGGCGTCGGCTACGTGCTGCGTGGGCCGGCGTGAGCTTCCGCCGGCGCATCGCGTTGGTGTCGGCTGCGGCGGTCGCCGTGGCCGTGGTGCTCGCTTCGATGCTCACCTACGTGCTCACCTCCCATCAGCTGTCCAGCCAGGTCGACTCTCAGCTGCGCAACCGCGGCCGTGGCGTGAGCCTGCTGGTCAGGGTGCTCGACGCGCGCCAAGCACATGGCCGGCCCGCACCCCACCTGACCGCGCGCGCACTTCGGCTCGAAGCCCTGGGCGCGTTCGCGCCGTCGGGCGCGCGACCGGCAGGGGCCTCGTCGGCCAAGAGACCAGCCAAGAGCGCGACCGCGGCTGCGACCAGCTCGGGGAACCTCTTCGGCCGCCTGCCCCCCGGCCCCGGCCAGGTCCGCGGCTACCAGCAGGTGATCGACTCCAGCGGCAGGATCCTCGCGACCTCCGCAGCGAGCGTGTCGCTGCCGGCCGACGCCCGCACGCGGGCGCTTGCCGCGCGCGGAGGCAAGCCGTTCTTCAGCGACGTCCACGTGCACGGCATCCACCTACGCGTGCTCGCCGAGTCGCTCGGCGGCGGGCGCGCAGTGCAGTTCGCCCAGCCGCTGACCGAAGTCGACAGCCTGCTGGCGCGCCTGCGCCTGTACCTCGCGCTGATCGTCGTCGGCGGCATCGCGCTGGCAGCCCTGCTCGGCCGCCTGGTCGCGGGCGCGGCCGTGCAGCCGCTCAAGCGCCTGACCGAGGCCGCCGAGCACGTCGGACGCACCCAAGACCTCAGCGGGCGGATCGAGCCGTCGGGAGGCGACGAGCTGGGACGGCTGGCCAGCAGCTTCAACGCCATGCTCGACACGCTGGAGCGCTCGATGAGCGCGCTCGACGCGTCGGTGCACGCCCAGCGCCAGCTGGTCGCCGACGCATCGCACGAGCTGCGCACGCCGGTCACCAGCCTGCGCACCAACATCGAGATCCTCCAACAGCAAGGCAGCCAGATGGACCCCGACGAGCAGCGCAGGATGCTCGACGACGTGGTCGAGCAGATCGGCGAGCTGACGCTGTTGATGAACGACCTGATCGACCTCGCCCGTGGCGACGAGCCGCATGTGGACACCGAGGAGGTGCGTTTGGATGCCTTGGTCGAGGAGGTGCTCGAGCGCGCGCGCCGCAACGCGGCCGGCACGCCGCTGCATGCGCGGCTGGCGCCGACGATCGTCGCAGGCGTGCCCGCGCGGCTGGAGCGCGCGGTCGGCAACCTGATCGACAACGCGGTCAAGTACGGCCCGCCCGGGCAGCCGGTGGAGATCGAGCTGCTGATCGACCGGCGATCGCATGGATCGTCGATCGCCGGCGAGCTGACGGTGCGCGACCACGGGCCGGGGATATCCGCGCAGGACCTGCCGCACATCTTCGACCGCTTCTACCGCGGAGCCGAGGCGCGCGGGCGCCCCGGCTCCGGCCTCGGGCTGGCGATCGTGCGCCAGGTGGTCGACCAGCACGGCGGAAGCGTCGTAGCCGAGCCGGCTCCCGGCGGCGGCACGATCATGCGCATGCGCCTGCCCGCGAGCGAGGTCGTCGAGCCCGAGCACCAGCCCGACGCGAGTTGGCCGATCTACGATCGGTCCACCGTCTGACAGGCCCGCTCGCGCTGCGCGCGCGCACCCACTGCCCGCTCGCGAAAGCGCGCCGGCGAGAGCCCGTAGCGACGCCGGAAGGCGCTTGCGAAGTGCGGTGCCTGTCGATAGCCGACGAGGCGCGCCACGTCCCTGACCGGGATCGAGCGCTGCTCGACCAGCAGCTGCGCGGCCGCGGCCATCCTGCGCGCGAGCAGGTCCTCGCTGAACGTCATGTCGCCGAACTGCGAGTACGCCCGCTGGATCTGGCGCGGAGAGCTCGCCAGCGCGCCAGCCACCACGTCAAGGGTCAGCGCGCGGCGATAGTGGCGCGCGACGACCACCCGCGCGAGCAGATACAGGCGATGCCGCGACGACAGCGTCTGCTGGTGCACGTCCCCCACTCCGACGCACGCCGCACGGCGTGACGGTTGCGCCCGACGGGCGCCGCACCGCCGGCGTCACCGTTGCCGTGCGCGCCCCACGCGCGGCATCCTGTCCGCGCCGCTCAGCGGGCGTAGCGCAGCGCCGCGCGCTCGGCTGCCGGGCCGTAGGAGCCGCCGAAGAGAACCGCGTGGACGAGCAGGGGAAGCAGCTGGTAGAGCTCCACACGCTCGCGCCATCCATCGGCCAGCGGGGCGCTCTCCTCGTAGGCCGCGAACACTCGCTCGGAGGGGGCGCCGAACAGGCGCAGCATCGCCAGGTCCACCTCGCGGTGACCGCCGTAGGCGGACGGATCGATCAGCCACGGATGCCCGTCAGCGTCGGCCATCACGTTGCCCGACCACAGGTCGCCGTGCAGCCGCGCGGGCGGCTCGGCGGGGCCGCACAAGTCGGGCAGGCGATCGCACACGCGCTCCACGGCCTCGACACCGGTGCGCGAAAGCGCGCCGCGCTCTCGTGCGATCGCCGCCAGCGGGCGCAAGCGCCGCTCGGCGTAGAAGGTCGGCCAGTCGACCGCGGGCTCGTTGGACAGCCGCAGGGAGCCGAAGCCGAACGTCCGGCCCCCGACTGACCGGGCGTTGGCGGACTCGCCGTCTGGGGAGCCGGTGCCGGTCGTGTCGCCTCCGGCGTTGGGAGGCAACCCGAAGCACGGCGCGCCCGCGAGGTGCGTGCGTGCCAGCCCGTGTCCCAGCTCATCCGTGCCGGCTGCATCGAGGGAGCCCCGCTCGATCCACACCAGCGCGAGGTAGTCCGCGCCGACGTCCAACACCTCGGGCGTGCGCACGCCGCCCGGCTCGGCCAGCCAGCGAAGGCCGGCCGCCTCGGCTGCATACTCGTCGGCCCCCGCGTCAGGGCGCGTCTTGACGAACGCCTGTCGACCGTCCGCCAGCTCCACGCGAAAGGCCTCGTTGATGTCGCCACCGCCAACGAGCCCGAGCACGCGGGCGCCGTCCGGCAGGGTCATGCGCGCGACCGTCCACGCGGCGATGTGGGCGCCCGCACCCCCGGCCACGCCTGCGGCGGCCTGCAGCTCACGGCGCCTGGCCGCTGCGGATCTGCTCGAGCAGCCCCACGCACGCGGCGTGCACGAGATCCAGCACCTCCTCGAAGCCGCCCGCCGCGCCGTAGTAGGGATCGGGCACGTCCAGCTCGCCGGCCACCCGGCTGGCGATCGGCCGCGACGGCGGCGCCTCGCTGCCCACGCCGCTGGCCGGATCGAATTCGCGCAGGAGACGCACCTTTTCGCGCTCGTCCCTACCGGGCGCAAGTCGCCGCAGCTCGCGCAGGTTCTCACCATCCATCGCAACCATCAGATCAAAATCATCGAAATCCTCACGCCTGATCTGGCGGGCACGTCCGTGCAGCTCAAAGCCGCGCTCGCCCGCCGCCGCAACCGCGCGGGCGTCCGGCGGGTTGCCCACGTGCCACGCTCCAGTGCCGGCCGAGTCCAGCTCGATGCTGTCCTGCAGGCCCGCCTGCTCGACCAGCGCGCGCATCACGCCCTCGGCCGTCGGCGAGCGACAGATGTTGCCCAGGCACACGAACAGCAGCCGCGTGACCTCCCCGTCGCGCTCATAAGGCCGCGTCGTGTCCGAGCGCTCGTCCGCGCCCGCGCCGTCGGAGCCCCCCATCGTCAGTCCTCCCCGAGCTCCAGGACCGCCAGGAACGCCTCCTGGGGCACCTCCACGCGACCGACCTGCTTCATCCTCTTCTTGCCCTCCTTCTGTTTTGCCAGGAGCTTTTTCTTGCGCGTGATGTCACCGCCGTAGCAGCCCGCGATCACATCCTTGCGAAAGGCTTTGACGGTCTCGCGCGCGATCACGTGTGCGCCGATCGCCGCCTGGATCGGCACGTCATACTGCTGGCGGGGGATGCGCTTGCGCAGCTTCGCCGTCAGCGTGCGGCCCATCTCATACGCCTTGTCGCGGTGCACCACCATCGACAGGGCGTCCACCGGGTCGCCCGCCAGCAGCACGTCCAGCTTGACCAGGTCCGACGCCTTCATGCCGCTCAGCTCGTAGTCCAGCGACGCGTAGCCGCGCGTGCGCGACTTCAGCTGGTCGAAGAAGTCGAGCACGATTTCCGCCAGCGGCAGGTCGTAGGTCATCTGCACGCGCTCCGGCGACAGGTAGTGCATGCCCGCGTGCTCGCCCCTGCGCTCCTGGCACAGCTCCATGACCGCCCCCACGAACTCTTTGGGAGCGATCACCGACGCCCTGATGAACGGCTCGCGGATCTCCTCGATCGTGCCCGGGTCGGGCATGTCCGACGGGTTGTGCACCTCCAGCTCCTCGCCGTCGGTCAGCGTCACGTCGAACTCCACCGACGGCATCGTCGCCAGCAGCTCCAGGTCGTACTCGCGTTCGAGGCGCTCTTTGACGATGTCCATGTGCAGCAGCCCCAGGAAGCCACAGCGGAAGCCGAAGCCGAGCGCGTCCGAGGTCTCCGGCTCCCACGACAGGGCAGCGTCGTTGAGCACCAGCTTCTCCAGCGCGTCGCGCAGGTCAGGGTAGGTGTCGGAGTCGATCGGGAACAGGCCGCAGAAGACCATCGGCTTGACCTCGCGGTAGCCAGGCAGCGGCTCTGTGGCTTCGGGTGGGTGGGCACTCGATCCCGCTCTCGATCCCGCCCGGCCGGCCGTCGCGCCGGCCTTGGTGTGCGTGGTCAGCGTGTCTCCCACGCGCAGCAGCGTCACGTCCTTCAGGCCGGTGATCAGGTAGCCGACCTCGCCCGCGGCCAGCTGGTCGGTGGGCATCATCTGCGGGCTGAAGAAGCCGATGTCGTCGATGTCCGCCTCCGTGCCCGCCGCCATCGCGCGAATCTGCTCGCCCTTGCGAAACACGCCGTCCACCACCCTGATGTAGGCGATCACGCCGCGGTACTGGTCGAACTCCGAGTCGAATATCAGCGCCCGCGCCGGGCCGTCCGGGTCTCCCGACGGAGGCGGCACGCGCGCGACCAGCTCCTCGAGCACCTCCTGGACTCCCTCGCCCGTCTTGCCGCTGATCTTCAGGATCCCCTCGGGCGGCTCGCCGATCAGCTCGCTCACTTCGCCGGCCACCCGCTCGGGCTCCGCGCCCGGCAGGTCGATCTTGTTCAGGCACGGGATCAGCTCCAGGCCCGACTCCACCGCCAGGTACGTGTTGGCCACCGTCTGGGCCTCCACGCCCTGGGATGCGTCGACCACCAGCAGCGCGCCCTCGCACGCGGCCAGCGAGCGCGACACCTCGTACGTGAAGTCCACGTGGCCGGGCGTGTCGATCAGATGCAGCTGGTAGGTCTGCCCGTCGCGCGCGGTGTAGAACACGCGCACCGCCTGCGCCTTGATCGTGATGCCCCGCTCGCGCTCCAGGTCCATCGAGTCGAGCACCTGCGCACGCATCTCGCGCGCAGACACCGTGTGCGTGAGCTCGAGGATGCGGTCGGCCAACGTCGACTTGCCGTGGTCGATGTGCGCGATGATCGAGAAGTTGCGGATGTGCTGCTGATCCATGGGGCTCGCGTCACGATAGATGGTGCCCGCGGACACGGGCCGAGGCGGTCGCCGCGCGGCCGTGCTCTCCGGTTCTATCTGTGTTCGCAGATAGACCCTTATAGACCTCTTGGCGGCTACTCGTCAGCGAAGCTCGAAAGCGGCATCGCGCTCGGTGTATCTCGCCAGGCCGCGCCGCAGTGAGCGCCTAGTGTTCTGGGTGCTGGCTTCGCTTCGCTCCAAACCCCAGACAGCCGAGGTCCGTGATATACGAGCCTGGACCGAGATGTTAGGCCTGCTAGTGCGAGCAACCGGCGCGGCGCAGGAGCGCCCGACGCTAGGACAAATGGCGCGCCGCGAGCGACTGCTTATCGCCGCCTTGGCAGCGGTAGCGGCCCTCGCAGTACTCGCCGGTCCGCTACACGCTCTCTGGCTCTATCTCGCCAGTGCGCTTGTGGCCATCGCCGGCGGGGTTGCACGACTGATGTTCCAGCACAAGCAAGTGGTCCTCGAAACTCATCGAGAGAGAGCCAGCCTTGAGCGGCGTACTCGCGTGCCCGTGGGAGACATCGCGACTATCTGCCCGACCGACATCGGCGTCGACCCCGCTGAGCAGACGATCCTTGCTGGCAAGACGATCCCTCAGTACCTGCCACGAGATGTTGACTCCGTGTTGCAGACAGCGATAGAGGCCGGGTTCGACGAGGCGGCGGAACGCTGGATCATCATTGCAACGGGAGAGCCGGGGGTTGGCAAGTCTCGAGCAATTTTCGAGGCAATACGCCGCTGTGGCGCCAAAGCCTCCATCGATGTCCTCGCACCGGTGGACATTAAGTCCTTGGAATCGTTGATGACGCCTGGCGAAATGCCGTACTTCCAAGCCGAACGCCGGGTACTGTGGCTCGACGACATCGAGCCCTTCCTCAGCCAGGGCCTGACGCTGCACACACTCCGCATCTGGCGCAGGCTCAACCCGCGCGGCGTCATCATCGCAACGGCCGGCGGCAAGGGTCACGACGCGGTAGCCGGGACGGCCACGAGCGCGCTCGTCACGACCGGTCGAGAAATAATGCAGCACGCACATCGCGTGCCTGTATCCGCGACGACCACCGCGGAGCTGGTGCCTCTGCATACGACGCTCACGTCTCCGCTGCTCACGACGATCGAACAGTACGGCCTTGCTGCCTACCTGGTTGCGGCCCCTGACCTCGAGGACAAGCTCGTGACCGGCATTCACCCCGGTGATAGCAAGAGATGCCCCGAGGGTGGAGCGATCGTGTGCGCTGCGATCGATTGGGCGCGCTGCGGCCGTACCGATCCGATCCCGCAAGCAACGCTTCGTGGACTCTGGCCTAGCTATCTCCCGGTCGGCCTGGCGGCCACGGATACCCGATTCGCCATCGGACTCGAATGGGCTCTTCGACCCGTTGTCGGCAGGATCGGGCTACTTCAGGGCGAGGACAGCTTTCAGGCATATGACTACATAGTACGTTTCATCGCAGATCAGGCGAGCACGTTGCCGCCATCTAACCTTGCCTGGAGCAAGGCACTCGCCGACGCAACTGATGTGCAGGCCTTCACTATCGGCGTTCGCGCCTATGACGCTGGGAGCATGCAGGTGGCCGCGGCATCATTCAACGCCGCCAGTCGCTCGCCCGATAGCCGGATCGCGCTGATAGGTCAATACGACCTCGGCAGAACGCGAGCACACCTCGGCGATCACGCAGGTGCGCTCGCAGCTTTTGAGCATGTCTGGGTGCAGGCCGTCAATGACACCTCAGATCCCGAGCTCGTCGTCGAAGCGCTGCTCGGCAAGGCCGGCGTACTGGGCAAGGTCGGTCGATGGCAGGAGGCAATGCCCGTGTACGAGCAGATCTCGACGTATCTCGACGATGCTGAACCTGAGCTCCATGAGCTTGTCGCTCAGACGTTCGTCGAACGAGGCCTGGCGCTATCGGAACTCGGCAAGTACGTATCTGCCTTGGAGAGCTTTGAGCGAGTCCTTGCGTGCTTCGGTAACGCATCCGAACCAAAGCCACGAGAGCTGGTCACTAAGGCGCTCCTTGGCAAAGCCCTCGCACTTGATCAGCTAGGAATGCTGGAGGAAGCGGTGGTGGCCTACCTAGAGGTCATTGCGCGCTTCAACGACGTGGACGACCCGACCGTACGCAGTCTGGTCGACGAGGCACAGTTTGGTCAGGGCACCGCGCTGGATCGCCTTGGCAGGCCCAAGGAGGCGATAGTCGCTTATAAGCAGGTGCTTGTTCGATTCGTAAAACACTCACCCGATCAGGAGTTGTACGAGCAGGCCGCCGAGGTACTGCTTGACAAAGCCAGAGAACTGAGTCAGTGCGGAGAGTGGGATGAGGCGATTGTTGTCTGTGAGCAGGTGCTGGCGCGGGTCGACGAGGCACCCGGACCGAAGATGCAGGAGCTGGTCGCCGAAGCGCATTTGTGCCTGGCCGACACACTGGGTCTGTTGAGAGGTCCGAACGATGCGATAGCTGCATATGAGCGGATACTGGTGCGCTTCGGGAACGCATCCGCGCCGAAGTTGCGCGAGGTGCTCGCCAAGGCGCTGCTTAGCAAAGCCGGTCTGCTAAGCCTGATCGGCGAGATCGAGGAGGCGATGAGTGCCTACGAGCAAGTGCCGGCACGCTTCGATTACGAGTCCGAGCCAAAGCTACGCCGGCATATATTCAGAGCAACACTTGGCGTGGGTGCGACACGGCTCGCACTGAGCCACCCTGACGGCATAGAAGACTATGAGCACTTGCTACTGCTCGTGTATACGGCTCCCGAGGAGGAGCTGCGTGAAGAGGTCGCCAAGACACTGTTCGGCGAAGGCGTCGATCCCCATCGTCGCCGCCCGCAGGCGCTAGCCACGATGCGCTGATGACACTCGGCCACCGCTGGCGACTCTGTCGTGCGTGACCGCTCAGAGCAGAGCTACCCATTTTTTACATTGTCGAGGATTTCGAAACACGGTTTTACACCAGCGATCGCCTCAAGATCTTTGACGATCTGGTTGAACTGCTTGGTGTCATACGCCTGCTCGATCTTTGGCAGTATTTGGAAGAGTTCGTAGATGCTTGTGACTTTGGTCACCTTGTCGTAGATCTGGCTCGCCGTGCGGAAACCGGCCGGGGCTCCAGCGAGGGGCTCGTCGTGCAGGAACGTCCACACGAGCCGTGCCGTCGTTTGCAGCGACCCGGGCACAATCCTGAGCAAAGCCTCGACGCTCTTGGCCTCGCGCGCCTCCTTGATCCACTTACCCGGCCAGCGCCACGAGATGATCGAAACTGCACACTCCGCGATCGTCTTGAGTTCTTCGCCAATGCACTCGGCCTTGCCGAGGAGTTTCTTGCCGAAGCCACCCTTGATCGGTGCGCACGCGTTGTTGCCGACGATTCCTTTGACGACGGGCAGCTCCAACGTGGGTTGCCCGTGGATGATTGCGCTGACGGCAAAGAATTTTTCGGGTTCGCCTTTGGAGCCTGGGATGTAAGCGTCAGTCGCACTCGGGCCGAGCTTCGTTCTGCTCGCAGGTCCTTCGCGAGTGGTCGCAACGCTGATGGGCGCTGCGGGGAAGGCGATGTTGAGTTCGTCGGTGTCGAAGACCTCGTACGCTTCGGCACCCGGCACCGACGCCCAGTGGAGATGCACGCGGTTAGCGGTGTGCTTCTGCGATTCCAGTTCGTTTAGCGGCGGCGGCATCATCGTTTCGACGTTCTGGCCGGGGTGCCGTTCTTCGCCGTCGAACGCGATGCTCGAAAGCGCTGGGTTGAAGCCGGAGACGCTGTTCGCGTCCGGAACGAGGATGTAGGTGTGGCTGGTGAGGGTCTTGCCGGGGCCGAGTTCTGGCACTTCGTCGTCGAAGTACTCGTCGGGCTGGAAATCAAAGTTCGCATGGACGTCTGAGTCGATGGACAGGTCGAGGTTGTAGAAGGGAATGTCGGCGACGTTCTTGACGCTCACGATGACGTGGTACGGCACACCTTCGACGAGGGTCCCGGAATCCGCCCGCACGCTGAGTTCAAAGGCTTCTGCGCCCCAGACATGGAATGGAGTCGCGAGACTCGCGAGCACTTCGACTGGGGCGTGGAAGGGTTCAAGCTGGGAGTCGTAGTTCGCCGACAAGTAGTATTCGCCGGGCTCGTCTCCACGCACGATCCATGTCGTGCTCGCGCTTCCTTCGCCGGGGATGTCGGGCATCGCGACACTGGCGCTCTGCGGTTCCGCGGTCGGCGCCAGACTGACGCCGGCCGGCAGCGTCAAGGTCGCCTTCCCGTGGGCCAAGCTGAAGGGCTTGTCCGAAAGGTTTTGGACGAGCATCGTGACGGCCGAGAACTGCTTTAGTACGGTGACCTTGCCGCGCAGGATCAACCACTCGATGAGCGGGTGTTCGTTGACCATGGCCGGCACCGCGACCACGCCACTGCCCACGCAGGCGTGGGGCGAGCAGCTCGGACCTCCGGCGCCGCCGCCACCACCGCCGCCGATGCCGCCCCAGCCGCCTTCGCCGCCGTCGCCTCCACCACCGCCGCAGCCACCGACGAACTCGCTGAGTTTGTTGATGTAGCAGTGGAATTCCAGCGGCGGCTGTTCGGATTCGATGAAGGCGAGACGCGCTTCGAATTCCCAGACCTCTTCATTGCCCGCTTCGTGCGGGTTGATCCCCGCTTCTTCGATTTCTTTGGGTTTCAATTCGTGCGACGTGAGCGTGGCGCTCACGACCTGTCCGCTCGCGAGGGCGATCGTCGCACGCCCGACCCCGCCGCTCACGCTCACCTGACCGACTGCAGGCTGATAGCCGGGCGCATATGCATAGACGGTGTCGGTGCCGTCCGGGAGGCCGGCGACGCTCGCAGTCCCTTTGCCGCCGGTTACGCCTTCGATGCGGACACCCGATGGCCCGATGTATAGAACATCAGCGCCGCTGATTGGCTGGCCTCCGCTGGACTGTACCGCGATAGTCACGGCATGGACCGGGCGTTCCCCTACCGTCACCGTGACCGACTGGCTCGACGTTTCGCCGCTGCGGCTGACCGTCAGCGTGGCTGTGTATGTGCCCGGTTCGCCGTAGGCGTTTTCGACGACCGCGCCAGTCGCCGTTGCGCCATCGCCAAACGCCCATTCGTACTTGGAGATTTCGTCTGCCGGGCTGCTGCCAGTGCCGTCGAGACGAACTGCCGTGCCGGCCGTCGTCGTGATGTTTTCGCCGGCCACGGCACGCAACGACGGACCGACCACGACTCCCGTCGGTCCGGACGTCGCGGGTTCGCTCGGCCCGGTTTCATCAGTCGCTGTTTCTTCGACCTCGAGTACGTGGCCGATGTCTTCGGTCGCCACGACGTATGTCCCGTTGTCGGCGTTCGCGATGGGCGCGCAACCAGTGTCGTTCGACGCGCAGCGCAGCCACTTGTATCCAAACTGGGTGGGTTCGTCCGTCCAGCTCCCACCGCTCGCCGCGACTGTTGCGCCGACCTCCGGGGAGCCTGCGACCAAGGGCGGATTGGTGTTCCGCGGGACTCCGCTGCTGGCCACAATAACAGTCGTCGGTTTGGCGCTCGCGAGTTCACTTTCGCCGCCCGCATTGTGCGCAGTCTCTTGCACGGTGAGCCTGTGGCCGACGTCCAATCCAGTGACCTTGTAACTGGCGCCACTGGCTCCTTCGATGTCTTTACACCCTTCGCCCGCAGCGTTGCATCGCATCCAGGCATACGTAAAGCTCGTCGGTTCGTTCGTCCATTCGCCATGGTGCTCGGTCAGTGTGTCCCCCTGTACCGCAGACCCTTCAATGGTCGGCGAGGAGATCAGCGCCGGCTTGGGGATCGTCACGACCGCCGTATGGTCCGACAGGGCAGGCGTGCCAGGCCCGCTTTCGTTGCGCGCCGTCTCGCGCACGACGAGGGTGTGGGCGAGGTCTGCTTTCGTGAGCTTGTACGTCTGAGTCGTAATCCCGGTGAATTCGCACTGACCGCCTTCCCTGTTGCAGCGCAGCCATTCGAGTTCGTACGAGGTCGGCGCCCCGGACCACACGCCGCGCGACTCGGTCAGCATTTCGCCTTCGACCGTGGTGCCGCTGATCGTCGGTGCGAGTTCGTCCACGGGCACTTCGCCTTCGGCCGCGCTCACCGTCACAGTCACTGTCGTTTCGGCCACATCGCCTTGTTCATCGAAGACGGAGATGGCGGCGCGCTCGACCCCAGCGTGCGCGTAGGTGTGTTTGACGGTCAGCATGCCTGAGCTCGGGACCGCCCCCGATTCTTCTGCGCTGGCGTCGCCGAAGTTGATCGAGTACTTCAGCGGATGTTCTTCTGGCTGAGATGCTTCGATCGTGAAGGTCGTCGGCAGCGGGGCGCGACCGCTCGGCGGGTTGGCGCTCACGCTGAGCGTCGGGAGCTGGCCAGACGCGTGGATCGTGACGGGGAGGGCCGGCGCAGAATACGAGTGCCCCTGGCCAAATGCGTCCGTAAATGAGACGTACGTCTGGATTTCATTCGCGCCGGGGGTCAGGCCTTCGACCGACCCGACTGCGACAAAGGTCCCGTCGGATGCAGGAGTCGACGATGACGCGACGTAGCACGTATACGGATAGTACGAACAGTGGGCGTAGAAGTAGACGCTAGTCACGGTCTCACCCGACGTCGGCGTGAAGGCGAACTCTTGCGTTCCGCTCAGCATCGCGCCGGACGTCGGAGTCGTCACGGTGCCCGGGAGACTTCGGTCGATTCCGATCTCGCCAGTTGCGGTTGCAGGAGGCCCGGTCTGGCCTTTCGCCGTGATCGTGTATGTGTAGACACCGTCAGGCTCAGGCTTAGAGGCGGTGTTGGTGCCGTCCCACGAGAAGCTCTGGTATCCCGCGCTCTGTTCGGCATCACTCACGAGTTCCTTGACGACTGCGTTTGTCGCGTTGCGCAGTACGATCGTAACCCTCGCCGTCGTCGAGAGCTGATAGCTCACATACGTACTTTCTTCACCGACGCTGGGGTACAGATAGCGGTTCGGCGATAGCGAGGAGATCTGCTCGGGTAGTCGATCGTCACTGGTACGGCCGGTGCACTGTATGAGTGTTCCTGACCGAAGGGGTCTGTGAACGACACGTACGTGAAGATTTCGTTGGCACCGGCCGCGAGGTTTTCGACGGTGCCCGCGAAGACGAACGTCCCGTTGGGTTCGGGCGTCGACGACGACCCCACGAAGCACGTGTAGGGGTAGTAAGAGCAGTGGGCGTAGAAGTAGGCGCTGGTGACGGTCTCGCCGGAAGTCGGCGTAAAGATGAACGTGCCGCTATCCGTGAGGGTTGCGTCCGATGTCGGCTCCGTGACGGTGCCGGGCAGGTTGCGGTCCAGCCCGATGCGCCCTGTCGCCGTCGCTGGGGGACCGTCGGCTCCTTCGGCGGTGATCGTGTAGGTGTAGACGCCCGCTGGCACCGCTTTGCCGCCTTCTTCGGTGCCATCCCACGTGAAGTCGCCGCCCCCTGGACCTTGTTCGACTTCCTTCAACAGCGTCTTGACGGCTTTTTTCGAGCTGTTGCGCAGCACGACGGTGACCTTGGCCGCAGTCGACAGGGAATAATCGACGCTCGCCGTTTCTTCCTGGCCGCTGCCGTTCGGATAGAAGTAGCGGTCCGGTGAGAGCTCCGAGATCTTCTCCGGATACGCCACGGTGACTGGGAGCGTCGGTGCCGAGTACGAATGTTCCTGGCCGAAGGGGTCGGTGAAGTCGACGTACGTGAGGATTTCGTTGGCGCCCGAGGTCAGCGTTTCGACTTCGCTGGACACGACGAAGGTGCCGTTGGCTTCCGGCGTAAAGGAGTCGCCGAGGAAGCAGGTGCCTGGGTAGTACGGGCAGCGGCCGTAGAAGCTGGTCTCCGTCACGTCCTCGCCCGACGTCGGCGTAAAGACAAAAGATTCGGTGCCGGTGATCGTGGCCCCAGATTTTGGTTTGGTGACGTGGCCTGGGAGGTTGCGATCGAGCCCGATCTCCCCGCTGTCGGTCGCGGGCGGGCCGTACGCGCCGGCGGCGGTGATGCTGTACGTGTAGGCGCCGTTGGGTGCCGGCCCACCGCCTTCTTCTGTTCCGTCCCAGGTGAAGCTGCCCCCGCCTGGCCCTTGTTCGACTTCGGTGAGCAGCGTCTTGACGAGCTTGTTCGAGCTATTCCGCAAGACGACCGTGACCTTCGCCGCCGTCGATAGGCCGTAGCCGACGCTCGCGGTTTCTTCCTCTCCGCTGCCGTTCGGATAGAAGTAGCGGTTCGGGGATAGGCTCGAGATTTCCTCGGGATACGCGACGGTCACGGGGACTGGCTGCACGGCGTAAACGTGTTCCTGCCCAAACGCGTCGGTGAAGTAGACGTACGCTGTGATTTCGTTTGCGCCCGACGACAAGCCTTTGACTTCGCTCGAGACCACGAACGTGCCGCTGGCTTCCGGCCCCAAGGCGGTGCCGAGCGAGCAGGTGTAGGGGTAATAGGGGCAGCGGCCGTAGAAGGTCACGGCGGTGACGTCGGCGCCTGTCGCTGGCGTGAAGACGAAGTTCGTCGTCCCGGTGATCGCGGATTCTGGCGTCGGTTTCGCGACGGTCCCGGGCAAGCCGCGTTCGACGCCGATGCGGCCGTTTGCCGTCGCAGTTTCTTTGGCCGCGTTTTCGGCGGAGATCGTGTAGGTGTAGACGCCGTTCGGTGCCGGCGTACCACCTTCTTCCCTGCCGTTCCAGGAGAACGAGTTGTAGCCTTCGCTCTCTGCCACGCTGCTCTGGACGGCGCGAACGATCTTCGATTTGCTGTTGCGGATGACGATCGACACGCTCGCCGGACCGGAGAGGTCGTAGCTGACCGTCGCCGTGTCTTCCTGGCCGTCGCCGTTGGGGCTGAAGTACGAGTCGGGCGACAGGTTCGAGATCGTCAGTTCGCTCGCAAACGCGAACCCGGGTGCCGCAAGGGAGCCAAGCCCGCACACAGCGACCGCGAGTAGGACGAGACGAGCCCTAGCCCGGCCGCGAGAAGTCGCGGGAGACGTCGGTCCATCGCCCGCAACGCGCCTCCGAGAAGATGCGGACCCGTGCCGAATCCGCCGTGGTCCCTCGCCTGGTTTGTCGCTGCGTCGCGAGTCTCGGCGCCCCGAACACCCCATGCCGCCCGGAGTCCTTTCGTCGGAGAAGTGCGTCCGGCGGGCGCCAGCTTACCAGCTCGGCGATTCGTATGCATGGAACTCGTCCCGCATCTCACGCCCGCACACCGCGCAAGAGGACCGGCGATCAAACGTTTGCAGCACTCGGATCGGTTTTCAGCGCCTGCAACGCATCATCGACTTGATCGCGTCCAACACCATGAACCCAAGAATCCGGCGTATCGACACGTGAGCGCTGGCTAGCGCTCTGGCACAGCGCCACCAGAGCGTTCACCGACTCGCTATCGGGCACAACCCTGTCGGCAATCATTGCCTGAGAACGTGTTTGAGAAGTGGACGTGCGCGAATGGCGAGCGCACGACCAAGCGATCCAAGGACGCAGGGAGCCGGAATAGTGGGGCTATTTCGGGGACTGAGGACGCCGGAGCGCGCTGCGTCGGGCGCCGCCAGGTGCGTGCGGACGCTTCTCAGACACGTTCTGAGATCACGAGACTCGCGCGACCCCGCCGATCAACGCCCACAGGCAACGAGCGGGGTCCCCACCTTGACGGAGCGCGATCAGCGTCGCGACCTGCTGCGGAGCGGTGTCTGCCAGCAGCAGCGAACGGGCCACGGCAACGCTGTAATAGCGGCGATGTGCACCGGGTCGATGAGACGGGATCAGGTCCTCATCGCTCCAATGCCGCAACTGGCGCTCGCTCGCTCCCGTCAGAACGTGGAGCTGACCGAGTGTGAGCGGATATCGAACGTCCTCCGCCAGCGCGGGGTGCGAGCTGGGGTCGGCGACCCACGCTTGCTGCTCCAAGGTCAACTCGGCATACACGCCGTCCTCGAAAGCCCTCTCCATCTCCTGCGCGTTCGCCTGGAAGCCATCCAGCTCCGCCGACGGCTGGCGCGTCGCGTCTCGCTCTGCCATCGGGGATGCCAGCAGGTCTCTCTGTGCCGCCGAAAGCTTCTTGGGGGCGTACCGCTCACCCAAGCGCGCCAAGTGGACGCGAACCGGCAGCGGTAGCTCCGGCCGATCGGCGAAGCCGTCGAGCCACTCCCAGTTCCCGCGGCGACGTGACCGACGAGCGTGCACGGCGGACGTCTCGCCAATTCATGATTCCCGAAGGCAGGATTTGCACCTGCGCACGCCCGCCCCCCAGCCGGGCGTGCGACGGGCGGACAACCTCAACGGACGATGCGCGCACGGTGGCCCTGCCCAACCAATGCTCTAGCCTTGTACGTCCGGCGGATCGCCAACTCGACGCGGATCTTCGGATCCAACCGCGGCAACGCGCCAGCCTTCGGGCGGGCGGCCAGTCCAGGTGTCGGGAGTGTCACGCCGCCCAGGCAAGACACACAGTCCTGGGACGTATGTAGTAAGCGGCGATCTCTGATCGGGCGCAAGCCGGGTGGGCTTCGGCTCACCCGGCCTCTGCTCGTCCTATGGGCGCCCGAGGCGGGCGCGGATCAGGTTGCCAACCTGGTGGGCCTCCGGGATGCGCATCGCCAGCACCGCGCGCACGTACACGAACAGGCCCACAACTGCCGCCGCGCCCACGCTCACGATCTCCGCCGGCAGCGAGCCGCCGAGCGCCTCGTCCAGCAGCTTCCACACGACCCATGAGACGCCCGCCAGCAGGGCAGACGCGATCAGGATGCGCGCCGTGATCATCGTCGTCTGCGCGCCTTCCAGGCGGCCGTTGAGGCCGATGCGCAGGCGATGGAACTGCAGCCCGGTCATCACCACGTTCGCGCTGATCGTGCCGATGATCAGGCCCGCGATGCCCAGCGGCTTGTACAGCGCGATGCTCACCACGATGTCGACCACGATGTTCGTCGCCGCCAGGCGCGTGGGGATCCACGGGCGCTGCACCGCGAAGAAGGTACGGGTCAGCAGCAGGTTCAGGCCGCCGAAGGGCAGGCTGAACGCAAACCAGAACAGCGCGATCGACACCAGGTGCGTCGAGCGGGCGTTGAATTCGCCGCGCTCGAACAGCAGTTTGACGATCGGCGTGGGCAGCGCCACCATGAACGCCGCGGCCGGGATCAGCATCAGGTTGATCTGGCGCATGCCGTTGCCCACCGCGCTGCGCATCGCGGCGGGATCGCGTTTGGAGGCCATCCGGCTGAGCGTCGGGAACAGGACCGTGGCGACCGCCACGCTGAACATGCCCTGCGGCAGCATGTACACGCGAAACGCGTTGTCGATCGCGCGCGGAGCTTCGTTTGAGACCAGACCGCCGAAGGCCGAGTTGATCAGCTGGTCGAGGTTGACGATCCCCAGGCCGATCGTGATCGGCAGCATCAACATGAACACCTGCCTGATGCGCGGATCGTGCCAGTCGATCTTCACCTGCAGGCGAAAGTCGATGCGACCGAGCGCGCCGAACGCCAGCAGCACCTGCACGACCGTCGCCGCCAAGATCCCCACCGCGTAGGCGTAGATCTCGTCGTCGCCGTGGAAGTGCGGCGCGAGCACAACCAGCAGCACGATGATCACCGCGTTCCACACCGCGGGCGAGATCGCCGGGATCGTGAAGTGGTCATAGGACTGCAGCACCCCCACCAGCAGGCCGTTGAGCCCCAGCAGCAGGATCACCGGAAACAGCACCCGCGACAGGCCCACCGTCAAGCCGGTCTCCTTGACCAGCTTGGGGCCGATGAACAGAGGCATCACGAAGCCCGCCGCCAGGATGAACAACGCCATCAGCGCCCCCAGGCCGATCAGCATGATCCAGAACAGCGTCGACGCCAGCCGGATCGCCTCTTTGCGCCGCCCCTTCTGCAGCAGGTCGGTGAACACCGGCACGAACGCCGCCGACAGCGCCGACTGTGCGAACAGGTTCGCAACCAGGTTGGGCACCAGGTAGGCCAGCGTGTAGGCCGACGCGACCGGCGTCGTGCCGAAGTAGCTCGCGAACACGATTTCGCGCGCCAGCCCCACCACCCGCGAGATGCCGGTGGCGATCGAGAAGATCAGCGTGTTGCGCGCCACCCCGCCACCCCCCGGAGGCGGCGGGGCGACCGGCTCCTCGGCGAAGGCTTCAGCGCTGGCGGACAAGGCCGCTATAGTACGGCGCGCCGCGGGCACGTCCTCGTTTGTTCGCGTCCCTTTTTCACGATGGCCAACATCCACTCCCAGAAGAAGCGAATCCTGCGTTCCGAGCGCGAGCGCCTGGAGAACCGTCGCTACACGTCTACGATCAAGACGTACTTCCGGCGTCTTGAGTCTCTGGCCGGCGGCGACGCCGAGGCCACCGAGACCGCCCACCGCGAGCTGGTCAGCATGATCGACAAGGCCGTCAAGCGAGGCGCGCTGCACAAGAACACCGGCGCTCGCAAGAAGTCCCGGGCCGCGCGCCTTCGCGCGGGCTCGTCTAGCTCGTAGCCTGCGAGATCGGCCGGCTAGGCCGTGATTGTCTGGATCGCTTGCAAGGCGAGCGTGTCCTCGTCCAGGCCCGCGAACGGCGTGCGGCTGGACGACAGCGGCGCGCCCCCGCGTGAGTCGAGCTCGAGATCGGCCAGCGCGGCCAGCGCCCGGCGCAGGCGTTCGGGCTCTGAGCGCGCCGCGTCCGCCACGAACCGCTCGGCCGCCCGCGCGGGCATGCGCAGGCCTCGCTTGATCTCCGCCGCCGGCACGCCGGCCTGCAGGCGGATCGCGATCGCCAGCGCGTCGCGCAGGCGCTGGGCCATCAGGTAGGTCAGCCCCGACACGCGCTCGCCCTGCTGGCGCAGGCGCACGTAAGCGAGCGTCGCCTCGCGAGTGTGACCGCCGACGAGCGCATCGGCCAGCGCGTATGCGCGCCACTCGCTCGAGTGCGCCGCGCGGCTCTCGATCTCACCGGCGTCGATCTCGCGCGGGCCCTCGCCTTCCAGGGCCAGCTTCTCCAGCTCGCGCAGCAGGCGCTGCTGGCGCTCGCCCACCTGGGCGACCAGCGCCTTGGCCGCCGCCGCGTCGAGCGACAGGCCCAGGCGGTCGGCCTGCTCGCGCGTCCACTTGGCCAGCTCCCACGGCTTGACCGTCGTCTGGGCCACCACCTGGCCGCCCGCGCGCTTGACCGCCTCGTGCAGCGCCGCCGGGGCCTTCGCGCGAGCCTCCTCGCGTGCGAACAGCGCCACGGTGGTCGCCGGCGGCATCGACTCCAGCGCCGGTACCAGATGCTTCTCCACGTCCGCCTGGCGCCAGCGCTCGATCCCTTCCACGATGATCACGCGCCCCACGCCTTCCAGATCTGGGCCGCCGAGCGCGAGCGTCATCGTGGAAAGCGCCTCGGCCACGCCCAGCGGCGTCGCCTGATCGCCCTCCAGCACCTCCACGCTCGCCCCAGCCCCCTCCCCCGCTTCCGCCAGCGCGCGCAGCCCCGCGCGGCGCTCGGCCACCGCGCCGTGGTCGTCGCCGTGGATCAGGTACGCGGGCTTGAGCGCCGCCATCAGCGCGCTACGAGATTCACAAGCTTGCCCGGTACCACGATCTCCTTGACTATCTCCTTGCCGTCAAGGTGCGCCCTGACGTTGGGCGCCGCCCTGCACAGCTCCTTCAGCGCCTCGGGGGTCGCGTCGGCGCTGGCCTGCACGCGGTCGCGGACCTTGCCGTTGACCTGGCAGACGAGCTCGTAGGAGTCGCGCTCGAGCATCGCCTCGTCCGCTTCGGGCCAGCGCTGCTCCCACACCCGCTCGCCGGTCAGGCGGTCGTAGATGTCCGCGCACACGTGCGGCGCGAACGGGAACAGCAGCGAGGCCGCCTGAGCCAGGGCGAAGCGCTGTGTCTGCACGCCCACCGACTCGCGCAGCCGCGACGCTTCGTTGAGCAGCTCCATCACCGCCGCGATCGCCGTGTTGAACGCGAACCGCCGCATGTCGCCGGTGACCTTGTCGATCGCCCAGTGGGTCTTGCGCAGCAGCGCCAGGTCGTCGCCCTGCGGATCCGCCGGCGAGGACAGCTCGGCCGCTGGCGCTGCATGCCCGTTTGCGGTGCCCCGATCGGGCGTCGCGGTGCCCGCCCGCTGGGCTGTCTCGGCGGCCAGGCGCCACAGCCTGCCCAGGAAGCGGTGCACTCCCTCCATGCCCTCGTCAGACCAGTCCGCATCCTGGTCGGGAGGGCCGATGAACAGGATGTAGCAGCGCGCCGTGTCCGCGCCCAGGCGCTCCACGATCGCCGCCGGCGAGACCACGTTGCCCTTCGACTTGCTCATCTTCGCGCCGTCCTTGGTCACCATACCCTGCGTGAACAGCGCCGCGAACGGCTCCTGGAAGTCGACGTGGCCGAGGTCGGCCAGCGCCTTGGTGAAAAAGCGCGCGTACATCAGGTGCAAGATCGCGTGCTCAACGCCGCCGATGTACTGGTCCACCGGCATCCACTCGCGCAGCGCCGCCGGGTCCCACGCCGCGCGTTCGTTGCGCGCGTCGCAGTAGCGCATGAAATACCACGACGAGTCCACAAACGTGTCCATCGTGTCGGTCTCGCGCCGGGCCGCGCCGCCGCACTGCGGACAGTC
This sequence comes from Solirubrobacteraceae bacterium, assembly GCA_035602785.1. Lineage (GTDB taxonomy): Bacteria > Actinomycetota > Thermoleophilia > Solirubrobacterales > Solirubrobacteraceae > Palsa-744. The sequence continues at coordinate 11,369 of DATNLQ010000211.1, read as the reverse complement.
CGTGCGCACCCAGTCCTCCGCCGCCGCCAGCGGCGAGCGGCCCTTGGGCGTGAAGTCGTCGATATCCGGCAGCACCACCGGCAGGCGATCGTCTGGCACCGGCACAATGCCGCAGCGCTCGCAGTACACGATCGGGATCGGGCAGCCCCAGTAGCGCTGGCGGGAGATCAGCCAGTCGCGCAGGCGGTAGTTGACCGACGCGTGGCCCTTGCCCTCGCGGTCCAGCCAGGCCACGATCGCGCCCAGCGCCTGGCGGTTGTTCATCCCGTCGAAGTCAGGATGGGAGTTCACGAGCACGCCATCGCCCGTGTACGGCAGCTCACCGACCCCGCCCCCCGCCGAAGGCGGCTCATCAAAATCGTCGTTCTGCGCCGGGGCTTCGATCACGCGCTTGATCGGCAGGTCGAACGCCTGGGCGAACGCGTAGTCGCGCTCGTCGTGCGCCGGCACCGCCATGATCGCGCCGGTGCCGTACTCCATCAGCACGTAGTCGGCCACAAACATCGGCAGCTGCTCCTCGTTGACCGGGTTTGTCACCGTGCGTCCCAGCGCCACGCCCGTCTTGGGCTTATCCGCGTTGCCGCGCTCCTCGTTGCCCTCCGTCAGCGCGTGGGCCACGTACTCGCGCACCGCCTCCTCGTTGCCGGTTCCCTGCGCCAGGCGCATCACGTCCGGATGCTCGGGAGCCATCACGAAGAAGGTCGCGCCGAACAGCGTGTCCGGGCGCGTCGTGAACACCGGGTAGTCGATCGGGTGGGCGGGATCCAAGTCCTCGCAGCGGAACGTCACCTCGGCCCCCTCGCTGCGCCCGATCCAGTTGCGCTGCATCGTCTTCACATGCTCGGGCCAGTCGATCGAGTCGAGGTCGCCCAGCAGGCGCTCGGCGTAGTCGGTGATGCGAAAGAACCACTGCTCCAGCTGGCGCACTTCCACGAGCGCGCCGCAGCGCTCGCAGCACCCGTCCGCGTCGACCTGCTCGTTGGCCAGCACCGTCTGGTCGTTGGGGCACCACTTGACCGCCGCGTCCTTGCGGTAGGCCAGGCCCGCGCGGAACAGCTCCAGGAAGATCCACTGCGTCCAGCGGTAGTAGGACGGTTCGTGTGTGGCCAGCTCGCGCGACCAGTCGATCGAGATCCCCCACGAGCGAAACTGACGCTGGAAGGACGCGATCGACTCCTCGGTGGACTTGCGCGGGTGCACGCCCGTCTTGATCGCGTAATTCTCCGCCGGCAGCCCGAAGGAGTCATAGCCCATCGGGTGCAGCACGCGTTGGCCCAGGCGGCGGTGATAGTGGGCGATCGCGTCGCCTACCGAGTACACCTTCAGGTGGCCGATGTGCGGCTCGCCGCTGGGGTAGGGCAGCATCTCCAGCACATATGCATTAGGTCCTCGCCCACCCGAGCGGGCGCCCTCGTTGGTCACCTCCCAGGTGCGCTCCCGCGCCCACACCGCCTGCCAGCGCGGCTCGATCTCCTGCGGGTCATAGCGCTGCTCTGTCATCGGCAGTCGCAGGTTAGCGGGCAACCTCCCGCTCCTGGACGCGCGGGCTGTTGGCGCGCACCAGCCGCACCACCTCCGCCGGGGCCTTCTGCGGCGAGCCGGCGTCGAACGGCGGCTGCGGGTCGTACTCGATGCCCAGCTGGATCGCCTGGGCGACCGTGTCGCCGGCCACGCGCGCGGCCAGCGTCAGCGCCATGTCGATGCCCGCCGACACGCCCGCAGCGGTCACCAGCTTGCCGTCGAACACCACGCGCTCGGCCACCGCCTCGGCGCCCAGGCCGCGCAGTTCGTCGAGTGCAAGCCAGTGGCTGGTCGCGCGCCTGCCCGCCAGCAGCCCAGACGCGGCGAGGATCAGCGAGCCGGTGCACACCGACGTCGTCCACGTGGTCGTCTCGTCGACCGTTCTCAGCCAGTCGAGCACGGCCGGCCCCGCGTTGGCCACCACGTCTCCCGGTCCGCCGGGCACCAGCACGATGTCCGGCTGGCCTGCCTGCTCCAGCGACCGCTCGGCCACGAGCGTGAGCATGCCGTTGTCGGTGCGCACGGGGCCCGCCTGCGCCGCCACGAACGTCACGCGCGCCCCCGGCAGCCGGCTGAGCACCTCATACGGGCCGATCGCGTCCAGCGCGGTGAATTTGTCGTACAGCACTATCGCGGTGTTCATGTCACTGTCTCCTCGGGTTGTGGGGCGTTGAAGCGGCGGCGATACTCCGCGGGGCCGACCGCGAGCGCGCGCAGGAACACGCGGCGCATCGTCTCCGCGCTGCCCAGGCCGCAAGCCGCCGCGACCGCCGACAGCGGCTCGGCCGTGTCCTCCAGGCGCCTGCGCGCCGCCTCCAGGCGCACGCGCTCGACATAGCGGGCGGGTGTCACGCCGGTCTGCGCGCGAAACATGCGGGCAAAGTGGCGCGGGCTCATATGGGCGCGCGCGGCCATCGCCTCGACCGAGTGGTCGGCCGCCACGTCCTCCAGCAGCGTGCGCTGCAGCTCTCGCAACGGCGCCAGAGCCGGCTGCTGGGTGACCAGCGTGGCGCTGAACTGCGACTGGTTGCCGGGGCGGCGCAGGAACAAGACGAGATGGCGCGCGATCGTCAGGGCGGCGTCGCGGTCGAGATCCTCCTCGACGAGCGCTAGCGCGAGGTCCATGCCCGCGGTCACGCCCGCTGACGTCCACATGCGCCCGTCGCGCACGAAGATCGGCTCGGGGTCGACCAGGACGTCGGGATATGTCCGCTGCAGCTCCTCGGCGGCGGACCAGTGCGTGGTGGCGCGACGGCCGTCCAACAGGCCCGCGCGGGCCAGCAGGAAGGCACCCGTGCAGACCGAGGTCGTGCGCCGCGCCGCGGCGGCCGTGCTCGCAATCCAGTCGATCAGCGCATCGTCCTGCGAGGCGGTTGTGTGGCCGTATCCCCCCGCCACGATCAGCGTGTCGATCTTCGACGGCGCATCGGGCAGGCCGGCGTGCGGAGCGATCGTCAGGCCGCTGGATGTGACAACCGGCGCGCCGTCGCGCCCGACCACGCGCACCTCATAGCCGCGATCTGCGCGATCGCTGGCTTCGATCAGCCGCTGGGCGCCCGCGAACACCTCCAGCGGCCCGGTCACGTCGAGGCTCTGCACTCCCTCATAGACGAGGATCGCGACCTGGCGCGGGGTGTTCTTGGCTGGACTCATGACTGCGATGATCCCTCAGCCGGGCCTTGTCCGCAAGGACGTATTTCCCACCTTTCCTGCCATGCCGTCCATCCTCGCGGCGGGGGTCGGGAGCGCCCGACGTGGGTGCCTGGCAGGCCGCCATACATCGGTCTGCGCATCCGTCTACGATGCCGGCAATGGCGGAGTTCGAGTACGACGCGGACGAGTTCGACTACGAAGAAGAGTCACAGCTCGCCCAGGATGTCGACCCGGACGCCCTGAGCGCAGCGCCCGGTCGCGTGGCCTCTATCGTGGCCGCCGCCGAACAGGCCGCCGGGGACCTGCGCGAGCAGGCCGAGGCGCGCAGTAGGGAGCGCATCGCCGAGGCCGACCGTGCGGCCGACAATCGCGTGCGCGCGGCCGAGGAAGAGGCCGAGGACATCCTCGGCAACGCCCGCTCAGAGGCCGAAAGCACCAGAAACGAGGTGCTCGCAGACGTCACCAGACTCAAGGACGAGGCCGAGCGCGCGCGCGATGAGGCGGCGGGAACGCTCGACGAGGCACGCCAGGAAGCGCAGCGCACGCGCGACGAGGCCGACGCGACGCTCGGCGACGCGCGCCTGGAGGCCGAGCGCATGCTCAACGAGACGCGCGAGGAGGCAGACCGGACGCTCGACCTCGCCCGCGAGGACGCCGCGCAGGTGCGCACGATGGCCGACGAGGCGTCCGAGCGCATCCGCGCCGCCGCCAGCGAGGAATCCGAAAAGGTCAGGGGCGCCGCCGAGGACGAGTCCACGCAGCTGCTCGCCAGGTCACGCGATGAGGCCGAGCGGATCGGCAAGGACGCTCGCGAGGAGACCGAGCGCCTGCTCGCCGAGCGAGAGGAGAAATTCGCGCAGATGCAGGAGGAGGCCGAGGCGCAGGCGCGCGAGGCCAAGGCGCATGCCCGCGCCGAAGCTCGCGACATCACCAGCGAGGCGCGCGTCGTCGCGCAGGACATCCTCGGCGAGGGCAGCGAGATCTCACGCAACCTCCACGAGCTGTCCGTGTCGCTGCGCAACAACGCAGAGCGCCTGCTGCGCGACGTGCGCCTGACCCACGGCGGCATGACCGCGCGCCTGGATCAGATCGCGCCGGGAGACGACGAGGAAGCCACGGCGAAGACGCGGGCGGGCGGCAAGTCCGGGGGCAGCAAGGACGAGCCCGGCGGCGGCGACGATCTCGACGTGCCCGAGTTCATTCCGCGGACCTGAGGGGAGGGGTCAGCGAGGGGCGTGCGCTGCTCGAAAGTTGGCACTGGCGCGTCACAAAGTTGGCACATAGGGCGCACACAGGGCACAGGTTGGGGCCTAGGGTTGGGGCATGAACGAGCTCACGCCTAGCCAGAAGGGAGCCGCGGCGGAGGCGGAGATCGCGGCGGCGCTCATTCGCCTCAAGCATGTGGTTCTACGTCCCGTGTGCGAGGGAGGCCGGTACGACCTGGCGATCGACACCGGCGCCGGCATTCTGCGTGTGCAGTGCAAGTGGGCGTCAAGGCGTGGCAATGTGCTCACCGCCCGCTGCATCACCAGCCGGCATACGCCGCGCGGCTATCTGAGGAGCACATATTCGGCAGAGGAGATCGACGCGATCGCGGTGTACGCCCCCGATACGGACCGTTGCTACCTGATCCCCGTCGAGGAGACCGAAGGCCACGTCACGCTGAGCCTGCGCCTGACCCCGACCCGCAACAATCAGGCCGAGCGAGTCCGTTGGGCGCATGACTACGAGCTCGAGAGCTCGCTCGAGCGCCACTGGGCGGTCGGAGCGCGAGAATCCGGCCTTGGAGCGGACGCTTCCGAGCCGATAGGATGAGGTCACCTGGGGCTATAGCTCAGCTGGGAGAGCGCCGCCATGGCATGGCGGAGGTCGTCGGTTCGAGCCCGACTAGCTCCATTCGACGTACAGTGGTCGAACCGACCGGTGGAGGTGCCGCGCGGGGCCTAAGCTAAGCCGCCATCCGGGTTAGCCGTCACGCCGGCGCTTCGCTTTGCCCCCGTCGCCTACCGGATTCAAACTTCACCGCAGTCGATGATGTCCACCAGCGGCCATCATCTGCGCGCCATACGGATGCCACATCGTGCGAATCCAGGAACGCGACATAGGCGTCACCAATTGGCTCGCTGAAGAGAGCGAGGAGTCTGGGTTGTCGCCCTTGGTAGGGAAAAAGCGATACATGAGCACCTGTGCCAAAGCAGCTCTAACTGCGCCTGTCGCATCGCCCATGTAGAGCACCTTTGCCTCAACCAACCATTCCTCTCCAGGTCGGCGCAGCACTAGATCTCGAGGATGCACCGTCGTATCAATGGCGAAGCCGAGGCTGGCACACCATGCGCCGAAGTCCGCGATGAGCGCCTCGTGCGAGCGCCGCTTGATCAGTTCACGCCCCTCCACACAAAGGGAAGCAGTAGGCCATCCCTCACCATGCGGTCGCGTTGCCAGGAGACTCGATTTCTCCACTTGGTCTCGAACGGACGCGAGGGCGGCGAATCGAGATCGTCAGTAGTGAAATGCGAGCCAAAGGTGGACTCGATCCTTGCAAGCGCCTTCGCGCGCGATGCGCTGTCACCCATCTCGCCCAACACCAAGATCAGCCACTGCTGTAGCTGGCTGTGGGAGTGAGATCCATCCGCGACAAATAGCCTACGACCTGCTCACGGCCAGAGTAGGTCGAGGGCTCGCGCCGTGGTGCTGAGCTTCATGATCAGCCGACACGGGTCTGTCGGGGAGGGCTGGAAGTCGTGGGCGCGGTAGAAGTCCGCTGCGTTGCTGTCCACCGCGTCGCCTACGACAAGGCGCCCGCCGGCTGAGCGAGCAGCCGCGACGATCGTAGTTAGGGCGTAAACCAGCAGCTCGGCGCCGAGCCCTTGGCCGTGCAGATCGCTACGCAGGGCCAGCTTCGCGGGGAGGATCGCGGGGATGCGCTTTGGCGCTCCGCGGCCGACACCCGGTGGAGCGGTATCCCGCTCGACTAGATAAGGGGCGATCGCGAAGTAGCCGGCGACAGCGCCAGTAGCTTCCTCGACGAGCAGATATGTACGAGTGCCCTGCCCTGTGGCATTCCGGGCGTGTCGCTGTAGCCAGTCCGTGAGGGCATCGTGCCCGCAATCGAAGGCGTCGAGGTCGTGGCCGGCGGCAAGCAGCTCGACCCAGTAGCTCATGTTGACTTGATTCGCCTGCGCCGCGGTTCGACTTGAGCGCCCATTCCACAGGACGCGCACCGAGGTCCGCCGCTTCCAGCTCGGGGCGGTCACCCAGGACAGTCGATCCAGCGGTACACGAGCCCGTCACGAACCTCGTGGTATGAGGGCGGGGCTGGCGGCGGGTCGTTGGAGAGCCGCGCGACGACCTCGTCAGCGCCGTGTAGATGTTCCTCGACCGCTGTGGTCCAGTGGATGTCGGGATGGAGCAGCCGCCGCAGCCGCTTCCAGCTGCGACGCTCGATCGCGTCGAGCACATCGCATACGGCCTGGACCTGCTCAGCCATGGGCAGAACGCTAGAGCACGAGCAGGCAATCTCCACCGACGCGCGCAACATGCGCCGGCCCCCTACCGGAGTTCCTGGCGTTCCTCAGCAGTCGACATGCAGCGCTGGAAGCGCATTGGGGCTGATCCCCTGTTCGATGCACCCCAGGTATGCGATCCCGCGATGTATGCCGTCGATTGCGAGCAGAGTGCCGCCAAACACACCTATCCGCATGACCAGATCGGACTTCCACCTATTGCTCGCCATGTCGTCTATGAAGCGCTCAACCCGCAAATCGTCTGCGTCGTCCTCAGCTGCGTCGAGCGCGAGCCTACGCTCCCGATATATCGCTCGCAGTTGCCCAAACGTCCTGTAACTCGTGCCCATCGAGCCCATGAAGCTGGCGAACAGTGTCGGCGTCTGCGCCAGTTCCGTCGCCGATAGGGGCTTGAGAGCCATGCCGAGCATCGTCCCTCTGGAGAGGGCGTGCCCCTATGGTCCGCCGGCCAAAGAGTGTCATCCCCCTTTGTCACGTCCGTCCAGGAAGTGTCGATCAGCACAAAGTTGCCCGCGGCGCCCTGCGGTGCGACAGGCGTCGGCAAGTCCCGCCGTCGCCCCGCAGCATCAGGGCCCCACAACGAGCGAGATGTTCTACGGTGCGACCTCATGACCACACTCCACCCACTGGCTGTGGGATTTGCAGACGTCGCCGACGCGTATGAGCGCGGGCGACCCGAGTACGCGCCGGCCGTGGTTGGCGCGATCGCCGCAGAGCTGGCCATCCCCCCCGCCGGCCCCGTGCTCGATCTGGCCGCTGGCACGGGCAAGCTCACCCGCGCCCTGCTGAGGCAAGGACTCGATGTCATAGCCGTCGAGCCGCAGGCGTCGCTTCGCGAGATCCTTGCCGCGAACGTCGGACGCGAGCACGTGCGCGAGGGCTTTGCCGAGGCGATCCCGCTGCCCGACGGATCCGTCGCCGCGGTGACGGTCGCCGACGCCTTTCATTGGTTCGATCACGCGGCGGCCCTGGCGGAGATCCGGCGCGTGCTGCACCCCGGCGGCGGACTTGCGGTGCTCACGACCGTGCCCGACTGGGGCAGCGCGTCGTGGGCGCACGAGGTCGGCACGCTGATGGCCAGCCTGCGCCCCGAGCACCCGCAGTTCGACGGGCCACCATGGCAGGACGCCGTGCACGCGGCCCCCGGCTGGACCACGCCGCGTGAGATCCGCGTGACCACCTCACAGCCCGTCGTTCCCGAGCGGTTCGTCGACTACCTAGCGTCGGTGAGCTGGATGGCGGCGCTGCCGGCCGACCAACGCGAAGAGACGCTGGCGCAGGTCGCCGCGATCGTCAGCGCGGGCGACACTCCAGCGGAGCTGCCCGCGCACGTGGTCATCGGCCTGGCCGCCCTCGCCTGAGCCGATCGCCCGTGTCAGGCTTTGAGCGTGGCCGAGGACCTTCCCCAGTTGCTCGTCGTCGACGCACGCGACTGGCGCGCGTGGTTGGGCGAGCACCACGAGGGCTCGTCGGGGGTTTGGCTGCGACTGGCCAAGAAGGGCACCACCGAGCCGACCAGCCTCACCTACAGCGAGGCACTCGAGGAGGCGCTCTGCCACGGCTGGATCGACGGACAGGTCCGCCGCTTCGATGAGCTCACCTTCAGGCAGCGCTTCACCCCACGGCGCCCCCGCAGCGCGTGGTCGCAGAACAACGTTGCCAAGGTCGAGCGTCTGCTGCAAGAAGGGCGGATGCTGGCCGCCGGCCTGGCCGTCTTCGAGCGCGCCAAACAGGACGGCCGGGTACAGGAGGCCTATCCGGGCCAGGCGAGCATCGACGTCCCCGCCGACCTGACCGCCGCGCTGCGCGCCGATCCGGCCGCGCGGGCGATGTTCGACGTCCTCACACGCCAGAACCGCTACGCGGTGCTGCTGCGCATCAGCCAGGCCAAGCGCACCGACACACGCGCGCGTCGCATCGAGCGCTTCGTAGAGATGCTCGCCCGCGGCGAGACGCCCCACCCGCAGAGACGTACAGAGCGGTGAGCCGCGTGGCCGACAAGACCCCGCGGGCGCGAGCGGGCTCGCTGCACCGCCCGACGGGGACGAGCCGACCGAGCGCGCACAGGCCGTCGCAGGCCGTCGCGGTTGCCATGCTCGTCGCCGCATCGGCGTGTTGGGGCCTGGCAACGGCCCTCAGCAAGGTCGCGCTCGCGCAACTGACTCCACTCGACCTGTTCGGCTGCGAGGTGTGCGTTGGCGCGGTCTGTCTTGGCGCGCTCGCGCTGTCGCGCGGCGCCAGGCCGAGCCGGCCGAGCTTGACGCTGCTCGCGCTCGGCGCTCTCGAGCCGGGCATCGCCTTCGTCCTGTTCGACTTCGGCATCTACCACACCGCCGCAACGCACGCCTCCCTGCTGCTCTCGACTGAGACCCTCTTCACCGTCTCGCTCGCCGCCCTGCTGCTGCGCGAGCGTCTCACCGGGCGCCTGGCGGTGGCCCTCGCCGCCGGCGTCGCCGGCTCGGTGCTCGTCGCCTGGCATGCCGGCGGCGAGCACGCGTCGCTGCTCGGCGATTGCCTCGTGGTGATGGCGTCGCTGGCCGCAGCCGGCTATGCGGTGCTCGCACGCCACATCGCTCCCGAACAGGATCCGGTCGTCGTCAGCGCCGTGCAGATGCTCGGTGCGCTGCTGATCGCCGCGCCGCTCACGGGCGGCTCGATCGTCGTGGGCGCCACTCATCTCGACAGCGCCGACCTGGGCCACCTGGCGCTGGCCGTCACGGTGGGGCTGACGGCGACCGTCGTGCCATTCCTCTTGTTCAACACCGCCGTCGCGCATATCCCCGCCATGCGCGCCGGCTTGATCCTCGCGCTCGTGCCGCTGTTCGGCGCGGCCGCATCCATCGCTGTGGTGGGAGAGACGCTTGGCGCCATGCAGGCCGCGGGCGGCGTCCTGGTGATCGCCGCTGCCGCGCTCGCCGCCAGCCGGTTCGAGCTCGCCTGACAGACGCCAACAGCGACGCGGCTCAGCGCAGCCCTATCAGCCGGGATGCGACCGCGTCGGCGAGGGCGAGGATCGCGACCAACGGGCGCGTCAGCAACCCGGCCAGGATCCCGCGCGCAGGACTGCTCTCAGCGGCCAGCCGCGGTCCGACCGCGGCGGAGAACACGGCAATGTCTGTCATCGGCCGGATCAGGACCGTGATCTCAGCAATCTTGCCATCCGTGTCATGGCGCAGCAGATCGGCGCCTTCGATGGTCCGACCCGAGATGTCCGCTCGCCAGAAGAACGCGTGAGAGTCGCCGTCGGCGAAGTCGCAGATGATGTCCACCTGCCCGAACGTCTCGAACAGGACGCCGTACAGCTCGTGCGCCGCGCCACGTCCCCGAAACGGCGCCCGCACGACGGGCGAGTGCAGCACGACGTCCGGCGAGAGCGCATCGATCCACGCATCGAGGTCGCGCACCCGCCACGCCGTGCGAAAGAGATGCTCCTCGGCCACGCTCACGCCGTCCACGCCTACGCGGTCAGGACCGTCTTGATGCCGCCGCCCAGCACGTGCTCGCGCAGCGCGGCGGGCGCGTCGTCCAGCGGCGCTACCGCGGTGACGACGTCCCCGGCCGGCAAAGACCCCTGCGCCATCAGCTCTAGGACCGGAGGCATCAGCGGGCGTGCATGCGGGATGCCGACGTGCAGCGTGGCGCGGCGTATGTACATCTGCAGGAGGGGGACGCGCGCGCCGCGGTGCAGACCGCCCGAACTGGTGCAGATGCCGTCGGGGGCTGTGTGGGCCAGGGCCGTCGAGAGCGAGTCGACGCTGATGTGCACGACCAGCGGGGCGGGAGCGCGACGGCGTAGCGCGCGCGGCGCGAGCGCATTGATGCCCAGCCGTTGCGCGTGCGCGCGCACGTGGGATCGGGAGTCCACGAGGTTGACGTTGCGCGCGCCGAGGGCGCGGGCAACGAGACCGGTATAGAGGGGACTGCTGGCGCTGAACATCGGCCGCGCGCCGAGAGCGGCGAGGATCAGGACCTCGGCGTCGGGGTCGGCTTGGAGGATCTCGGGAAGATGGGGCCCGATGTGGCGGTAGGCGTCGCAGATGTTGTCCGAGACGCTCGCCGCTGCCACCGGATCGACGCCCTTGGGCAGCGCAACGAGCATGGCGTCCGCGTAGGGAACGGCGAGCTGATCGGAGAAGGCGCCACCGAAGTGCCCCGTCGCGAGGCCCATGCCGTAGGCCGACAAAGGCGGGACGGCAAGGCAGCTGCCTGTATGCCCAGCCCGGCACGGCGTGCACTGGCCGCAGCTGATCTGGAAGGGGACCACCACGCGATCGCCCGGCCTGACGGAGGTGACCCGCTCGCCCACGGAGAGCACGTCTGCGACGCATTCGTGCCCGAGGTGCAGCGGGAGCGCGAGCTGGGTGGCGCCCAGGACGAGCGGACAGTCGATGTCACAGGTGGATGCCGCGATCGGGTGCACGAGCGCCCCGTCCGGGCCGGGTGCGGTCGGCACCGGAACCGAGCGCCAGCGCAGCCGCGCACCGGGCGCGGCGGTCAGTGCGCGCATCCGCGGCCGTGTAGGCCGGCGCCGCTGGCCCGCGCTGTCGCCCACGGTCGCGACTAGTCGTCGCAGGCGCTGGGGCTGGTTGCGTTCGAGGATCGGCGGCATGGCCGCAGCGGCGCTGGGCGACAGGAAGCTGGCGTAGTGGCGCAACCATCCGCGCGCCCGCC
>DATNLQ010000207.1:0-11842 GCA_035602785.1 Solirubrobacteraceae bacterium | reverse complement strand
GTACAGCGCCGAGCCGCACTCCCCGCAGAACCACTTCTCAAAGCCGCCCTGCGGTTTCCACGCGCGCAGGCTCTGCTCGCCGCTCACCACGCGAAACGATCCGCGCTGCGCACGCGCGTTGGCCGACGCAGCCGTGCCGCTGCGACGCTGACAGCGCGTGCAATGGCAGTAGCTCGCCGACTCCAGCGCAGCCGTCACCTCGAAGCGCACCGCACCGCAGCCGCAGCCGCCGCGCAGGGGCAACTCGGGCGCGGAAGCGGGCATGCGCCGCACCATAGCGCGCGGTCCGTTTACGGGCGACCATCCCGCCCGATCGCCCGGGCGGCGCCTCGCCGGCCACCCGCCGCCGGTACGCTTCTCATAAATGGAAATCTCTCCACGCGCCATCCATCACCTCAACTGCGGCAGCATGTGCCCGCGCGGGGCTCGCCTGATCGCCGGCCAGGGCAAGACCGCAGTGCTCGTCTGCCACTGCCTGCTGATCGAGGGAGCCGGAGAGCTCGTCCTGGTCGACACCGGCTTCGGCCTCGACGACGCGCGCACGCCGCGCCAGCTCGGCCGCGTCTTCAACGCGCTCGGCCGTCCGCAGCTCGACGCCGCTCGCACCGCCATCTCCCAGATCCGCGCGCTCGGGCTCGATCCCCGCGACGTGCGCCACATCCTCCTCACGCACCTCGACCTCGACCACGCCGGTGGCCTGCCCGACTTCCCCCACGCTGACGTTCACCTGCTTGGGCGCGAGCTCGCCGCCGCCAGCAAGCCGAGGTGGAACGAACGACCCCGCTACGTCGCCGCGCACTGGAGCCACGGTCCGCGTTGGGTCCAGCACGAGGCCCGCGGCGAGCAGTGGTTCGGGTTCGACAGCGTGCGCCCACTGCCCAACAGCGACGACGAGATCCTGCTCGTGCCGCTGCCAGGCCACACGTTCGGGCACACCGGCGTGGCCATCAGACGCAGCGACCGCTGGCTGTTGCACTGCGGCGACGCCTACTTCCATCACGGCCTCGTGCAGACGCCCCCGCACTGCCCCGTCGGGCTGCGGCTCGTCGAAGCCTTCGACGAGGTCGACCGCGCCGCGCGACGGCACAACATCGAACGGCTGCGCGAGCTCGCGCTCGCCCACTCCGGCGAGGTCGAGCTGATCTGCTCGCACGACGCCGCCACGCTCGCCCGCTACGCCGAGCCCGCCGGCGTCGCCTCCGCCGCCTGAGCCGCATCGTCAGACTGCAGGCTGCGTGACGACCGCACCCACACGATCGTCTCCCCAGCCCAACGTGCCCGGGCGTGGGATCACTGCTTCCTACGGCCTGCGCTTCTGGGCGCTGGTCGTGCTGATCGGCCTCGGCGCGGGGCTCGGCGGGGCGGCGCTGATGGAACTGCTGCACGCCGTGCAGCACCTCGCCTGGTCCTACCACATCGGCACCTTCCTGGAAGGGGTCCACGGCGCGTCTGCCAGCAGGCGGGTGCTCGTGCTGGTCATCGGCGGCGTGGTCGTCGGGGTGATGGGGCTGGCGCTCGCCGGGCGCGGTGGCGGCGGCGAGGTCTCCGAGGCGATCTGGCTGCGCGAAGCGCGGCTGCCATTCCTCACAAGCGTCGTGCGGGCGGCCTACTCGATGGTCATCGTCGCTCTCGGCGCCTCGCTCGGGCGCGAGGCCGCTCCCCAGCGCTTCGGTGCCGCCGTCGCAAGCGCCCTGTGCGACTGGGCCAAGCTGCCGCGATGGCAGCGGCGCCTGCTGGTCGCCTGCGGCGCCGGCGCCGGCATGGCCGCCGTCTACAACGTGCCGCTCGGCGGCGCCCTGTTCGCGCTCGAGGTGCTGCTCGGGACGCTCGCGCTGCCGCTCGTGCTGCCCGCGCTCGCCACCTCGCTGATCGCCACCGCCGTCGCCTGGATCGCCCTGCCCACGCGGCCCACCTACACGATCACCACCTACAACATCCACGCCTCGCAGGTCGTCTGGGCGCTGCTCGTCGGCCCGATCGCCGGGCTCGCCGCGATCGCCTGGATACGCCTGATCGGCCGCGCCCACGCCGTGCGCCCCACCGGCGCCATGCGCCTCATCGCGCCGATCGTCGTGTTCGCCGCGCTCGGCGGCGTGTCCGTCGCCTACCCGCAGATCCTCGGCAACGGCAAGAACATCGTGCAGCTCGCGTTCGTCGCCCAGCTGGGCGTCGGGCTGATCGCCGTCCTGCTCGTGCTCAAGCCGCTTGCCACCGCCGCCTGCCTGGGCAGCGGCGCCTCCGGCGGGCTGTTCACGCCCACGCTCGCCTACGGCGTGCTGCTCGGCGGCCTGCTCGGCAAGGCCTGGTCAGAGATATGGCCCGGCGCCCCGCTCGGCAGCTACGCGATCATCGGCGGCGCCGCCGTGCTCGGCGCCTCCATGCAGGGACCGCTCGCCGCGGTCGTGCTGCTGCTCGAGCTCACCCACCACGCAGACGCACTGATGGTGCCAACTTTGCTGGCCACCGTCGAGGCCACCGTGCTCACGCGAGTGCTGCGCGCGCCCTCGATCTACTCCGCCCGGCTGGCCGCTCCGCCCGAGGAGGCCGTCCCGATCACCGAGGACGATGACTTGCAAAGCTGGTTCGGCTTGCCCGGAGGTGGTAACACTTGACAAATGGCCCGCGCAATCTGGACCGGCGCGATCAGCTTTGGCCTGGTCACCGTGCCGGTCAAGCTGTATAGCGCGCTCGACCGCAAGAGCGTGCGCTTTCACCAGCTCTCCGGCAAGAGCGGAGTGCGGGTCGCCCAGAAGCGCGTCGACCCGCAGTCGGGCGACGAGGTCCCTTACGCGGACATCGTCAAGGGCTATGAGATCGCCCCCGACCGCTACGTGGTGGTAGAGCCTGGCGAGCTGGATGCGCTGGAGCCGAAGAAGACGAAGACGATCGAGATCGAGGAGTTCGTAGAGCTCTCACAGATCGACCCGGTGTACTACGACCACCCCTATTACCTGGCGCCCGGCCCGGGCGGCGCCAAGCCCTATCGGCTGCTGCTGGAGGCGATGCGCGAGACCGGCAGAGTGGCCATCGCTCGCGTGGTCATCCGCTCCAAGGAGCAGCTCGTCGCGCTGCGCCCGATGGGCGAGGCGCTGGGCATGGCCACGATGCTGTTCGCCGACGAAGTGCTCCCACCCGAGCGTGTCGACGAGATCGCCGAGGCCGCGCAGGTCAAGACGACCAGGCGCGAGCTCGACGTCGCCAAGCAGCTGATCGACTCGCTCGCCGGAGACTTCCAGCCGGACAAGTACAGCGACACCTACCGCCAGCAGGTGCTCGCGCTGATCGAGCGCAAGGCCGAAGGCAAGCAGATCGCCGTGCAGCCCGAGCCCGAGGAGGTCGCCGCGCCCGCACCCGATCTGATGAGCGCCTTGAAGGCCAGCCTCGACGCCGTGCGCGCGCGCCAGGGCGAGGACAGCGCAGCCAAACCGCGCAAGAAGGCCGCAGGCACCAAGACCGCCAGCCCCAAAGCCGCCGCCAAGAAACCCGCCGCCAAGAAGGCCACGGCGAAGAAGCCCAGCGGCTCGCGGGCGACCGCCAAACGGTAGGTGGGCGGCCACCCGCCGCGGTAGATGTCTGTCCCTGCGTACTGCGTATAACCATGGCTATACGCAAGGCGCGCGGTGACAGTACGCAGGCCGCCGCTCACCTGACGGGCTATCGCGCCAAGCGCGACTTTCACGCCACGCCCGAGCCCGAGCCCGCTCCCGAGCGCGCCGGATCTGGTGGCCGAGCGCAGGATGCGCATCCGCCGCGCTTCGTCATCCACGAACACGACGCCAGCCGCCTGCACTGGGACCTGCGCCTCGAGCGCGATGGCGCGCTCGCATCGTGGGCGCTGCCCAAGGGGCTGCCGGACGCGCCTGGCGACAACCGCTTCGCCGCCCACACCGAGGACCACCCGCTGGAGTACCTGGAGTTCCATGGAGTGATTCCCAAGGGCAACTACGGCGCCGGCAGGATGGGAATCTGGGACCACGGCACCTACGAGTGCCTGAAGTGGGAGCCGCGCAAGGTCGAGGTCGCGCTGCACGGGCAGCGCGTGGACGGACGCTACGCCCTCTTCCCGATCGACTCGCGCGAGCAGCCCAAGGACTGGATGATCCACCGCATGGATCCGCCCGCGGATCCGCACCGCGAGCCGATGCCCACGCGGATCGTGCCGATGCTCGCGCGCGCCGGACCGCTGCCGGCCGACGACCCCAGCTGGGCATATGAGATCAAGTGGGACGGCGTTCGCGCGATCGCCTACTCCCAACCCGGCGAGTTGCGCCTAAACAGCCGAAACCTCAACGACATCACCGACACGTATCCCGAGCTTGCGCGCCTGGGACGGGCGCTTCACTCGCACAGTGCGGTGCTCGACGGCGAGATCGTCGCCTTCGACGCCAACGCAAGGCCGAGCTTCTCCGCGCTCGCGCAGCGCATGCACGTCGCCTCGCGCGCGCAGGCCAAAAGGCTCGCAACTGCCACGCCCGTCACCTATGTGATCTTCGATCTGCTGTGGCTCGACGGCCACTCCGTGATGGGCCTGCCCTACGAGCAGCGCCGCGAGCTGCTCGCCGCGCTCGATCTCAACGGCGAGCGCTGGCAGACGCCCGAGCACGTGATCGGAGAGGGCGCCGCACTGCTGGAGGCCAGTGCCGAGCAGGGCCTGGAGGGCGTCGTCGCCAAGCGCCTTGACTCCACCTATGAGCCCGGCATGCGCTCGGGCGCGTGGGTGAAGGTCAAGCGCGTCGGGCGCCAGGAGCTCGTGGTCGGCGGCTGGATGCCCGGCAAGGGCAAGCGCACGGACACGATTGGCGCGCTGCTGCTGGGCGTGTACGAGCCCGACGACGCGCTGCGCTATGTCGGGCGCGTCGGCAGCGGCTTTAGCGAGCGCGAGCTCGCGCGCCTGAAGCGGCTGCTCGCGCCGCTCGCACGCGAGAGCTCGCCATTCTCGGTCGGTGAGCGCCCCCCGCGCGAGGCCGTCTTTTGCGAGCCGCGCCTGGTGGTCGAGGTCGAGTTCGCCAGCTGGACCGACGCCGGAAGCCTGCGCGCGCCCGTTTACAAGGGGCTGCGCGAGGACAAGGACCCCACCGACGTGGTGCGCGAGGACACCCCACAGCAGGCCAGCGACTCGCACGCACCCTCGGCACCGCCAGCCAAGCGAAGCGAAACCCTTTCAATCGATGAAAAGGCGCCCAGGAAGGCCGAGGCCACCGTGGCCGGGCGCAAGCTGTCGTTGTCCAACCTCGACAAGCTCATGTATCCAAAGGCTCGCTTCACCAAGCGCGACCTGATCGAGTACTACGCGGCGATCGCGCCCGTGCTGCTGCCCCAACTGCGCGACCGCGCGCTGACCGTCACGCGCTGGCCGGACGGCGTCGACGGGAAGTCCTTCTTCCAAAAGCAGGCGCCAGCGCACCGGCCCGAGTGGGTCGCCACCGCCGCGATCCCCGCAGGGAGCAAGACGATCGACTACACGCTCGCCAACGACCTCGCCACGCTCGTGTGGCTCGCCAACCTCGCCGCCATCGAGCTGCACACGCCGCTCGCGCGCGCCGACGCGATCGAGCAGCCGACTGCACTTGTGTTCGACCTCGACCCCGGCGCGCCGGCCACCATCGTGGAGTGCTGCCACGTTGCGCTCGCGCTGCAGGGCATGTTCGAGAACCTCGGGCTGCGCAGCTTCGCCAAGACGTCCGGCTCCAAGGGGCTGCAGGTGTATCTGCCGCTCAACCGCGACGACGTGACCTTCGCCCACACCAAGCCCTTCGCCAAAGCCGTGGCCGAGCTGCTCGAGGACGCCGAGCCGGATCTCGTCGTCTCGCGCATGACCAAGGCCAGGCGCACGGGCAAGGTGCTGATCGACTGGAGCCAGAACGATGCCAACAAGACCACCGTCTGTGTGTACTCGCTGCGCGCCACGCAGCGTCCCACCGTCTCCACGCCCGTCAGCTGGGAGGAGGTGAGCGCCACGCTGGAGTCGGGGGACCCGAAGCAGCTCAGCTTCGAGGCCGGCGCCGTCCTGGAACGGGCGGCCGAGCGGGGCGATCTCTTTGCACCAGTGCTTTCGCTGGTGCAAGAGCTGCCGAAGTAGCTACTCGAACTCCGGCGCCGTCCACCCCGGCATGATGTCCGGCAGCCCGTCGCTGACGCGTTCGGGGAAGTCCGCCGGGCGCTTGTCCAGGAACGCGGCGATGCCCTCGCGCACGTCCTCGGCCTGCCCGCGCATGAACAGGCCACGCGAGTCCGCGCGGTGGGCGATCATCGGATGCTCCGCGCCGAGCATGCGCCACATCATCTGGCGCGCCAGCGCCACCGACACCGGAGCCGCGTTGTCGGCGATCTCGCGCGCCAGCGCATGCGCCGCGTCGAGCAGCTCGCCGGGCGGGTGGATGCTGCGCACCAGGCCGCCCTCCAGCGCCTCCTGAGCGTCGAACACGCGCCCCGTCGCCACCCATTCCATCGCCCTGCTGATGCCAACCACGCGCGGAAGGAACCAGCTCGAGCAAGCCTCCGGCACGATCCCGCGGCGCACGAAAACGAAGCCCATGCGTGCCGTCTCAGACGCCAGGCGCACGTCCATCGGCAGCGTCATCGTCGCGCCCACGCCCACCGCCGGGCCGTTGATCGCCGCGATCACCGGCTTGGTCGACTCGAAGATGCGCAGCGTCAGCTGGCCGCCGTTGTCGCGCGGCGGAGCACCCGCGCCTGCAGCCTCGCCCGTGCGCGCCCGGTAATCGAACGTGTCGCCGCCGCTCTCCAGATCCGCGCCCGCGCAGAAGCCGCGGCCCGCGCCCGTCACGATCACCGCGCGAACCTCGTCGTCCGCGTCCGCCCGGTCGAATGCCTCGCGCAGCTCCGAGCCCATCTGCGCCGTCCACGCGTTCAGCCGCTCCGGCCGGTCGAGCGTGATCGTCAGCACGCGGTCGGTCACGTCGGTGGTGATCTGCTCGAAGGGCATGCGGCGGGGATCATATGCGCGGCGAGGATCAGTCGCGCGAGGTATGAGGTTCGTCGCGTGACATCCTCAGCGGATGCCGCAGATCACAACGCCGCAAGGCGTGACGCTCGAGTATGAGACCGTCGGCTCACCGACCGATCCATCGCTGCTGCTCGTGATGGGCTTCAGCGCGCAGCTGATCGCCTGGCCACGAGCGTTCTGTGAGCGCCTAGCGGCCGGCGGACGCTTTGTCATCAGCTTCGACAATCGCGATTGCGGGCTCTCCTCGAAGCTGGACGGCCAAGGCGCAGACCTGGCCTCGATCATCGCAGCGGCGTCGGCCGGCGACTTCGAGAAAGCCAGAGCGCTTGCAGCCTACACATTGAGCGAGATGTCCGACGACGGACTCGCGCTGCTCTCCGCGCTGGACATCGACCGAGCGCATGTCTTGGGTTCCTCCATGGGCGGAATGATCGCTCAGACGATGGCGATCGAGCACCCGGAGAGATTGCTGACACTGACCTCGATGATGTCCACAACCGGTGAGCCAGAGTTCGGCCAATCCACACCCGAAGCAACGCAAGCACTGCTCACACCGGCTCCCGCTGACCGAGCTGGCTACGTCGACGCGGCCGAGCGCTCGATGATCTGGAGATCGAAGAAGTACCCCGATCTCGCCGGTGCTCGCACACTAGCCGGCGAAACTTACGACCGCTGCTATCACCCCAAGGGCGTGACGCGCCAGCTCGCGGCGATGATCGCAAGCGGATCCCGCGCCGACAAATTGCGACGCCTGCACATCCCCACGCTGGTCATTCACGGCCTCGACGACACGCTCATCGCGCCGAGCGGTGGCGAGCGCACGGCCGCCCTGATCCCAGACGCCCGCCTACTCCTCCTCAAGGACATGGGCCACGACCGACCCGAACCGCTCTGGCCACAAATCTGCGGCGCAATTCTCGAGCACACGGATTAGCCACAAGCCACCGAGTTGGGGTCACCTCAAGCACACCAATCGATTCCCGCATGAACGATGAACTCCCGAGCCCACGCGCCATCCGCGCCGTCGTGTCCGGGGCCGTTCAGGGTGTCGGCTTTCGCGATGCCACCTTGCGCCGGGCGCGCGCGCTCGGCGTCATGGGCTGGGTGCGAAATCAAGACGACAGCAGCGTCGCAGTGCACGCCGAGGGCCCACCCGCCGCTATCGACGAGCTCATCGCGTTCCTGCGCGAGGGTCCTCGCGGCGCTGCCGTCGCCGATGTGGCCGTGCAGGACGTCTCCGTCGAGGGCCACGAGCAGTTCGCCATACGCGGCATCAGCGCCGGCGTGTTCGTCGTCCAAGAGCACGCCGCCACCGCCCACCACTTCGACCTGCGCCTGGAGGTCGACCGGGTGATGCGCTCGTGGGCCGTGCCCAAGGGCCCATCGTTGGACCCGGGCATCAAGCGACTGGCCGTCCAAGTCGACGACCACGGCATCGAGCACAACGCCTTCGAGGGCACCACCGATCACGGAGGCGTCGTCATCTGGGACCGCGGCCACTACGAGCAGGGCGGGCGCGTGCCCTGGCCGCAGGCGCTCGAGCGCGGACACGCCGTGTTCGTGCTGCACGGGCACAAGCTCCGCGGCGGCTTTGCCCTGCAGCGCACCCGCGGCTCGGGTCTGAAATCGCAGTGGCTGCTGATCAAGCGTAGCGACGACCACGCGCGCCCCCGCTCGGACATTGTCGCCGAGCAGCCCGCCTCGGTCCTCAGCGGCCGCACGCTCGAGCAGCTGCTGGACGACGACGCATAGCCACATCGCCGCACGCCTCTCTGGTTGGCCTACGGGCGAGGGGGAAGCTGCTGGACCGCCCACGAGTTGCCGTCGGGGTCCGCGAAGAACACGAACCTGCCCCACGGGAACTCCTGCACCTCGCCCACATCCACGCCGCGGCGTGCGAGCTCCGCGCGGGCCGCGTCCACGTCATCCACCACCAGCTGCAGGCCCGACAGCGAGCCCGGCTGCATGTCGTGCACGCCCGTCGTGAACGAGATCGAGCAGGCCGAGCCCGGCGGGGTCAGCTGGACGAAGCGCACCTCCTCGCTGGGCTTGGCGTCGTGTTCGGCCTCGAAGCCGACCTGCTCCGTGTAGAAGGCCTTCGCGCGGTCCACGTCCGAGACGGGCACCTGTATGAGCTCGAGCTTCCAATCCATGACTTGCCTCTTTCGTTCGTTGTGTACGTGATGGCGGGTCCTCAAAACCCTTTGCGCAAATCAAGCTATGCGCCATTGCGGTCAACTTCGGTCCTCAATCACTGGGACAATCGCAAGCGATGATCGAGACCTCCGCACGCCTGCTCGAGCTGCTCTCGCTGCTGCAGTCGCGGCGGGAGTGGTCTGGCGCAGAGCTCGCCCAGCGTCTGGACGTCGGTCCGCGAACCATCCGTCGCGACATCGATCGCCTGCGACGGCTCGGCTATCCCGTCCACGCCGCGCCGGGGGTCGCCGGCGGCTACCGGCTCGGCCCCGGAGCGTCGCTGCCGCCGCTGCTGCTCGACGGCGAGGAGGCGGTCGCGGTCGCCGTCGGGCTGCGCACCGCCGCCAGCGCCGGCGTCGCCGGTATCGAGGAGACCTCGCTGCGCGCGCTCGCCAAGCTCGAGCAGCTGCTGCCCTCCGCCCTGCGCCGACGCGTCGGCGCGCTGGGGTCCGCCACCGTCCCGTTCCCCGGCTCCGGGCCCCTCGTGGACCCCGAGGCCCTCGCCGCGATCGCCGCCGCCTCGCGCGACATGCAGCGGCTGCGCTTCTCCTATCGCAGCCACGACGGCGCCGCCAGCAAGCGGCTCGTCGAGCCCCACCGCCTCGTCCACACAGGACGTCGCTGGTATCTGGTCGCCTGGGACTGCGACCGCCAGGACTGGCGCACCTTCCGCGTCGACCGCATCGCGCCGCCGCTGTCCAGCGACCTGCGCTTTACGCCACGTCAGCCGCCCGCGCGCGACATCGCAAAGTACGTCGCGCGCTCGATTTCCTCCGTGCGAGACCGCTACCAGGCCCAAGTCCTCCTGCACGCGCCGCTCGGCGACGTGGTCGGGCGCGTGCCGCGCTGGGTTGGCACGCTCGAGCGCGTCGACGAGCACAGCTGCCTGCTGAGCGCCGGCTCTGACTGGCTCGGCGGGCTCGCCGTCTACGTGGCCAACATCGGCGTCGACTTCCACGTCATCGAACCGCCCGAGCTGATCGAGCAGGTGCGCGTGCTCGCCCAGCGCTTCACCCGGGCGACCGATCCTTGATGAGTTGTTCGAGCGACCCATCCCCGCTCAGATCCGCGCGACACAGCTGGCGCTCATATGGCCCGCGGCCAGTCAGGCACGCCGCCCCGCAGCGAGCCGCCAGCGCTAGCGCGTCGTCCGTCGAAAGACCCACCCCCAGGCCATAGGTCAGGCCCGCCGCGAACGAGTCCCCGCAGCCGTAGGAGTCCACCGGCTCGCCCGGCGGCGCGACGGGCGCCCATCTCCCGCGCTCGCCGTCGCGGCGCCTGTAGCTGCCACCATGAGCGCCTTCGGTGAACACCACCAGCTCCGCCTGCTCATGCGCGCGCTCGAGCTCGTGGCGCTCGATCTCATCGTCCGCGCTCAGCACGATCGCGTCGATCCGCACGCCATCGCCGAGGGCATGCTCCGCGCGCGGGCTTGCCACCAGCACCCGCGCAGCCTCGCGCGCCACACTCAGCGCCCGCGCGTCGCCCGCCGTGAAGTAGATCGCGTCGCTTCCCGCCAGCGCGCTCCAGTCGATCCGCTCGTCAGCACCCTGCGGTTCCAGGCGCCCGCCGAGCGTCGTGATCGTGCGCTCGCGCCGGTCGTCCACCAGCGTCACTGCCCGGCGCGTGGGAGCTGTGAGCGTGGCCGCACGCACGTCCACGCACAGCTCGCCCAAGCGCGTCGCCGAGCGCAAGCCCTGCTCGTCCTCGCCCAGCGCCGTCACGAGCAGCGAGCAGCCCGCCAGACGCGCCAGCTGCACGGCCGCCACCGCGCCTCCGCCCGCCGGCTCCTCGAACGGATCGCTCGCGTGCACGATCTCCCCCGCGCGCGGCACGTGCGCAACACGCGCGAACTGCACCCACTCCACGTGGCCCACCACCGCCACCTTCGGCTCGCTCACCGCCACGCGCGCCAGTCTCACACACCCGCAGGCGCGCTTTGCGTGCGCGCGAACAGCGACAGCGCCGCCTCCACGCGCTCGCGCTCGCCCGTCGTCAGCAGGTCCAGCAGCAGCCCGCGCACAACCGCCAGCTCGAGCGTCGCCTGCGCCGGCGTGCGCTGCGCGTCGGCCAGCCAGTCGCTCACAACGCGCTCCAGGAACGGGCGATAGCGCTCGGGCTCGCGCAGCGCCAGGCCGTACGCCTCGAAGAACGAGCGAAAGAACGCCAGCCGCTCCGGGCTCGACGTCCACTCCCACACGCCCTCCAGCGGGGCCTGCTCGGGGTCTTGCTCCATATCCGCGCGCATCGCCCGCAGGCGGTCGCGCACGCCGTTGAGGATCTCGCTCAGCAGCGCCTCCTTGCCGCCGAAGTGATGCATCAGCGTGTTCGGCATCACCCCCAGCGCGTCCGCCAGCGGGCGCAGCGTCAGGTCCGCCAACCCGTGCTCGATCGCGTAGTCCACAGCAGCCTCCAGCAACTGGGCACGGCGCCGCGGGTCAGGGGGTCGCGACAACTCTTCCTCTCATAAAAATAATTTCTTGTACGACTGTGCAATGATATCTGGGTCATGCGGATGCTCGATCCGGATGCCCTGTCGTTTGGCTATCTGCTGCCCACGCGCGACGCCGTCACGCTCGCGCGTCCAGACGCCGAGCCGCTGCTGGCGCTGGGCGAGCAGGCCGAGGCGCTTGGCTTCGACGCGGTCTGGGTCGGCGACAGCCCGCACGCGCGCCCGCG
>DATNLQ010000201.1:0-18650 GCA_035602785.1 Solirubrobacteraceae bacterium | reverse complement strand
GCTGCCAGTACCGCCTGGCGCAGCCTCACCCTCGGTCGCGCGCCCTCCTCCACGAGGCAGAGGCTATCTGCGCATGGCCCGGCGTGCGAGTGCCGGCGTCAAACGTGCGCCTTGGCGCTGTTGGCCAAAACACCAATTTGGACGCACAACCATAGTAAACTGGACACATGAGCGCCAAGCTCCAGGAGATGGCCAGCAGCCTGAACGTCAACGAGCGGACGCTCAGGCGAGCGTGGGCGCTCGGCACGTTGCGTGGCACGCGGGTCACGCCCTACCGACTCGAGTTGCCGCTGGAGGAGCGCATGTATCTGCGTGGTCACTGGCAAACGCTCAGCCGCCTGCGCAGCGCGCTGCGCACCGAGCGCAACGTGTCGATGGCAGTGGTGTTCGGCTCGGTCGCCCGCGGCGACGACGACGACGCGTCGGACCTCGACCTGCTGGTCGCGCTGCGCGATCCCGGCCTGCCGCCTCAAGTCGCACTAACCAAGCGCCTGCGAGGCCGCACCGGACTGGACGTGGAGGTCGTGGCACTGGAGGATGCGTGGCGACGCCCCTCGCTGATGCTCGAGATCCTGCGCGACGGGCGTGTACTGGTCGACCGTGACGAGCGCTGGCCGGATCTCCGCGCGCAGAGCGAGCGCATACGCGCTCGGACGAGGCGCGATCGGCAACTGCGTAGACGGCGCGCTCGCCAGGCAACCGCGGTTTTCGCGAAGAAAGCCGGAGCATCCCGGTGAATCCCGACAGGCCCAAGCGCAGCGTCGAGCAGCTGCGCGAGAGCTACGAGGAGACACTCGACGCACTTCGCCGTCGCGTCGAGCAACTGGAGGCGGCGGTCGCGCAATTTCAGCCCGACTTCGACGAGTCGGCTTTCTCGGCGGCGTGGCACTCGGATAGTCCGCTGGAGCGCAATCGAGCCGACAACGTGCTGTCGAGCTTCGAGAAGACCTACATGCTGCTGATGGATCTGATCACCCTCAGCGTCAAGCTTGGCAGGCGACTGCATGCCGTGAACGTCGATGCGAGCAGGTCACCAGTGGAGACGCTGCGCGAGCTGAAGATCCTGTCCGCAAATGCCGAGGAGGCGCTCGCCATCCAGCGTGAGGTGCGCAACTCGAGCCAGCATGTCTACGTCGAACTGACCGTGTCCAACCTCCGCCGCGCGGTCATGTTGCAGCTTGAAACGTCCGCCCGCGTGATCCACGCGATTACCGCCTGGGTCGACTCGCCGGATCCGATGCAGCAAGAGGGCGAGCAGCGACCGTAACGGCCCTCCGGCGTGGGTCGCCGGCGGTGGGCACCAGTGCCCGCTCGTCAAACGCCCGCAGTGGCGCCGTTAGCGCTTGCGTGAACCCTCGCACTGTCGGCCGCCGCACCGTTACCCGCCATCGCGCGCTCGGCGATCTCCGGATCCGCCGGCGAGCCGTTCGCGGTCGCGCCGTTGGTCGCCGCGCCGTCGACCGTCGCCGCTCCCACCGGCTCACCGTCCCGCGACGCGCTCGCCGAGCCCTCGCGCTTGGCCCGGTCGGTCTGGCGCGAGCCGTGCTCGGCCAGGAACGCCGCGACCACGCGCGGATCGAACTGGCTGCCGGCGCACCTGCGCAGTTCGGCCAGCGCCTCCTCTTCGCTCTTGGACTGGCCGTACGGGCACTTGGAGATCATCGCGTCGTAGGAGTCGCACACGAACACGATCCTGGCCGCCAGGGGGATTGCCTCGCCGGCGAGCCCCAGGGGATAGCCCGTGCCGTCATAGCGCTCGTGCGTCGAGCTGACGATCTCCGCAACCCCCGTCAGCGCGGGCGCAGCGCTGAGCACGCGTGCGCCGATCGTCGGGTGGCGCGCCATCAGCGCCCACTCGTGCTCGTCCAGCGGGCCCGCCTTGTGCAAGATCTCAAACGGGATCGCCACCTTGCCGATGTCGTGCAGCTCGGCCGCGCGCACAACCTCCAACTGCTGCTGCTCGGACAGGCCCAGACGACGCGCCACGCCTTCTGTCAGTTCGGCCACGTGCTCGGCGTGCTTGTGCAGTTCGGGCTCGTGCACCGCCACCACCTGCAGCGCCAGGTCGCGCGTCTGGCTGCTTGCGCTCGCGCGCCCCGAGTCCTTGTAGGAATACATGCGCTTGTCGGCCAGCTGCAGTGCATGGTCGGGGTCCACGGTCTCCTGCGGCGCCATCACCGACCCGAAGGAGCTGCGGATCGAAAAGCCCTTGCCCTCCGCGCTGAGCGCCTGCAGGCACGAGCTCACCATCTGCTCGCCGCAGTCGCCCCACAGCAGCGCGCAGAACTCGTCGCCGCCGAGGCGATACGCGCGCCCGTAGTCGCCTACCGCTGCCTTGAACGACTGCGCCAGACGCCTGAGCAGCGAGTCTCCGCCGGGGTGGCCGAACGTGTCGTTGTAGGCCTTGAAGCCATCCAGATCAAACGTCAGCAGGCGCACCGGGTGCTCGGGCGTGGCCTTCCTCCACACCGATGCCAGGTCCTCTGACAGTTGACGGCGGTTGGCCAGGCCGGTCAGCGGGTCGAGCGTCGCTTCGCCGCGCTGGTGCAGCTCGCCCGCCTCGATCGCCCAAACGATCGACACGCTGGCCACCAGCAGCGCCAGGGTCGTGATCACCGGCACCGGGTCGTGGAGGGTCGCGTGGAAGTCCACGCCGAAGGTCACCGCCAGGATCACAGCGACCGTGACCGCCATGCCCGCGAGCACCACCTGCGGGCGAAAGCGCGCAGCCACCATGCCCGCCGGCAGGACCAGCCACATCAGCGCCGGGCTGTGCGACCCGCCGCTGAGCACCACACCGGACGCGATCAGCGCCTCGGTCACCATGATCGCCCGCATGCTCACGCGCTCGGGGTGCTCGCTGCGGGCCATCCTGCGATCGACGCTCAGGAAGTTCAGCGCCGACAGCGAGAACAGGATCAGCGTCCACCAGCCCAGCCACGGCGCGCACGCCACCAGCGCCACCCCCACCGCGCTCGAGCCGACCTTGCGAATCATGCGCACCCGCGCGTTCGCGTCGACTATGCGGCCGCGGTCCTGCTCGGTGGGACAGAGCCAACTTCTTGACATTTGTCCCGCCAATCGTCTGCTGCCGGTGGGCGCTTGAGGGGTGCATGGCCAATCACCGCAAATTGGCCACTGCGGTCCCGCAGACAACCCGCCTCAGACTCGGTATTTGCGACACATGTGTCGATGTGTACTTTGGCGTAGCGGAATGTTGCGCGATCTTCACAGGAAGCCTCGCTAATTGGCGTCTTTAACAAGAATCCAACGGCATTACAAACAGCAGCACAACAGCTTTGGCCTAGCTTCCCAGGTGGCTTTTTTGGCGTATACCAGGGAGGGTACAATGGGGATTACATCAATCGGGAGCGGCTCATGTCCGCTGCGATAGACCGGTCGGTCATTGCGTCGTCGCGGACTACGCCGCTGCACGGCGCCGCAGGCCGCGACGAGCTTGCCACCAGTGCGCTCGTCTCGCGTGCCGTCAAGCTCGCACAGCAGGGAGATCGTGAGGCCCTCGGCTTCCTGTATGCACGCTATGCAGACAACGTCTGCGGGTACGTGCGCAGCATCGTGCACGACCAGCACGAGGCCGAAGACATCACTCAGCACGTCTTTGCCAAGCTCATCCACGTGATCGGCAAGTACGAGGAGCGCGACGTGCCGTTCTTCGCCTGGATCCTGCGCGTGTCGCGCAACGTCGCCGTCGACCATATCCGCCGCCAGCGCGCGATCCCCGTCGAGGAGGTGCGGGGCGCCGATGACAGCGCCATCGAGCAGCTCGGCAGCGAGCGCATGAGCGATCTGCGCGAGGCCCTCGCCAAGCTCCCGCACGACCAGCGTGAGGTGCTCGTCCTGCGCCATATCGCCGGCCTGTCGCCAACCGAGATCGCGCAACACACCGGGCGCTCGGAGGGGTCCGTCCACGGCCTGCATCACCGCGGGCGCCGCGCGCTGACCGCCGAGCTGAGAAGCCGCGGCGCCGCGCCCGCCACCTCCGGCTCGCGGACACGCAAGGGCATCGTCGGGGCCTCCAGCGCGGGCGTCGAAGCTCAGGAGGTCCCCGGGTAGGGGCTCCTGGCGATCTGGCGCGACACGCGGCCGCTGTCGATGTCTGCGAGGTAGTAAAGGGCCGAGAAGGCGATGAAGTCCTCCACCGACACGCCCAGGCCATCGCATTGCTGCTCGATCGCCTCCCACGCAAAGCCGTCCATGCGCAAGGTCACGCTGCGCTCCCCGTGCGGCCCGCGCTGCTGCTCGGCCGAAGCGCCCTTGCTCGGGCCCTTTGCCCCGCTCACTCCTGGCCTCGATCGGATGATGGCACACTCTCCTTCAACGGCCCGCGCGCGCTCGCGCTCGCGCTGAGACACCCCAAAAAGGGGACCAAAAAAGGCTGGTCTACACACTCGCGGGACGCGCTTTGACCGTTACCGCCTCGCGCGGGCAAGGTCGGCTGGCGTGAAACTCGGGTCATGGCCGAAGGTATTTCGCATCCTAGTGCGCAGCGTGTCATAGCGTCGTACTACATCGCTTCGGCGTCCCTGCATGAGGTCGAGCTCCATCAGGCGCCTGTGCACGTCTTCGTCGTACGGTTGCAGGATCGCCAGGCGCTCCAGGCAGCGAGCCGCGCCGTCGATCACGCGCTGCTCCATACGTATGTCCGCCAGGCTGCGCAGGCCCATGCACGCGACGTCGTGCAGGCGGTGGCGTTCGTGCATCGCCCACTCCGCATAAGGCAGGTCGGCCATGAAATCGCCGTGATACAGCGCCAGCCCGCGCTCGAGCTCCTCGGCGGCGCGCAGCGGGTCGACCTTGGCCGCCGCCAGTCCAGCGCTCAGATGGGCATCGAACAGGTCCGCGTCCACCTCCACCTCGTCGAGGCTCAGCCGGTAGGTGCCCGAGCGCGCCAGGATGAGCGCCGACGGCTCGCGCGCCGCGCGCTGCGGCTCGAGCCTGCGCCGCAGAGCGTGGATGTAGTAGCGCACGTTCGCCCCCACCGCGTAGTCCGCTCCGGGCCAGATGCTCTCGCCGATCTCGTCCACCGCGACTGCGCGCCTGCGCTCGGCCACCAGATACTTCAGCAGTTGCCCCGCGCGCTGCTCGAGCCACGCTCCGCCCATCGGCCCCACGGCGGTTTCCACCACAGTCCTTCCGAGGCAGCATATGCGCAGCGTCGGCCCCCCAGCCGCCCACTCCGGGGCCGTCCGCCGGCGCCTGTCGCCTGCGAGGCCCGGTCGCAGCTGCAACACCACGCGGCGGTCCCCGTCGCCGATCCTGCCCGCCGCCACCCACACAGCGGTCGGACCCTGCGGGCAGCCGATGTCCACGCGAACCTCAGGCAGTCGCGCCTGCCCGCCGAGCGCGAGCTCGGTCACACACGCACCAGCCAGCGCCGTGCCCGGTTGCCAGCAGCCGAGCAGCGCACAGCAGCGGAGCCCCGCCTGAGAGAGCCCCGCCTCGTCGATCAGACGCGCGGCCTCGTCGTTGACGCACACGATCGTGCCGTCGCGGTCGAGCACCAGCAGGCCGTAGGGGAAGCACTTGAACGCCTCCGACTCCAACGACGGACGAGACGCTCCCGCGCCGATGGAAGGGTGAGTCAGAGCCCTCGCAGCCGTTGCCATAAACTCACACTTACACTAATACTCCACGCGATCCCGGCGGGCGCGATGGAATGTGTTAATAGTAAACAGATAGTTCACTATATCTCAATACAGTAACGCGTTTCCGGTGGAACGGTTGGCAAGTGTACTACACCGTGGTGTGTTTGTGTTTCTGATCTCCGGAATAGTCTCATTTTATGGTTGCAAGCTGGGGTGCGATGCGATAGCGTGAACGCTGGCGTCTGAAGGGATGGGACGTCGGTGACCGGGCTCACGGGCGACCATCACGGCTCTGAGTCCAGGGTATGGAAGGAGATAACCGATGCAGACCCGGATACAAGAGATGCCACTGCCAGCCGTCGCCGGCGGCTTGCTGGTTGTCGGCGCGGCCTTGTGGCAGCTGGGGATCGAGTTCGAACGCGCGTGGATGCGCAGCTACGATGGACCTCTGATCGGCGAGACGATCGCCGAAGACCACGGTCGCGTGGCGCACGGCACCCAGCGCGACCCGTCAGTCCCGCCCATCGGCAATCAGCGCCGATGGGTTGCCAATCACCACCCCCGGTCCGTGGCCCCGGCAGCGCACGCGGCCGGGTCTGACTGAAGAGCCCGAGCTCCGAACGCCGCCGATCGGGCGCTCAGAGGGCGCTTGCGCGCTGAACGACTCCCGCCACATGCGCCGACAGGCGGCGCTGGAATGCGGCCACCGAGAAACGCTCGGCGTTGTGCACCGCATCGGCTGGATCGAAGTCGAGCTTGTCGATCGCCTCTATAGCGTGCACGAAGGAGTCGACGTCATCCAGCCTCGCCAGGTACCCGGTCTGCCCGTCGAGGACCGTCTCCAGCGCCCCGCCCGCGGCGGCGGCGATGACCGGTCGTCCCGCCGCCTGTGCCTCCACGGCAGTGATGCCGAACTCCTCCATGCCGGGCATGACCACCGCGCGAGCGCTCGCGTACAGATCCACCAGATCCTCGTCGCTGGCGCGTCCGAGGAACTCGGCCTCCGGGTAGGCAGCTTCCAGCGCGGCGTGGTGGGGTCCCGTGCCGACCACCTGAATCGGCGCGCGCGCGCGCCGCGCGGCCTCGAGCGCCACGTGCAGGCGCTTGTGGCGAAGGATCTCCGAGACGATCAGCAGCGAGTCGCCGGGCTTACCCGGCGCGAAGCGGTGGGTCTCGACCGGCGGGTGGATCACCGGGGCGTCGCGGCCGTAATGGCGCTTGATTCGCTCGCGGCCAAGCTCGGAGATGGCGATGTAGGCGTCGACCCGGCGACTGGCGGAGAGGTCCCACTTGCGTATGCGGCGCAGCTGCCGGCGCAGCAGCGGACGCAGCAGGGGCGAGATCTCACCAAGCGCGTAGGCTTCCTCATCCCAGGCGTAGCGAAACGGCGTGTAGCAGTAGCAGACGTGCACGGCGCCGTCGGGAATGCGAACGCCGTGGGCGAAGGCGCTGCTGCTGCTCAGCACCACATCCGACTGCGCAAGCTTCAGCCGCTCGACGGCGAACGGGTAGATCGGCAGCAGGCGTCTGAAGGTCGACTGGTCTATCCCGAGGCGCTGCACGGGCGATGTCGTGATCGAGTGACCCGCGAAACGCCCGTTCGTTCTCTGGCGGTCGTGCAGCAACGTGAAGATCGGAGCCTGGGCGTAGAGGTCGGCGATCGCGGCGAACGTGCGCTCGGCGCCGCGCATGACCAGCAGGTAGTCGTGGACCAGGCTGACGCGCCCGGCCAGGGGCGAGACAGCGGGAGGGCGATCGTGAGGGATGCCACAGCGCTGGGGTGGCTCAGCGGTGGAGGCGGGGTGACCGACCAGGCTGGTGCTCGTGGGCACGGCCCGTGGGGTAAGGGGGGTTGAAAAGCGATCCATCGCAGTTTCACAGGGCTCTACGGGTTGAATGCGATGGCACGCTAGCCGTCGACCGCGCCGCAGTTGTGAAGCGTCTGGGAAAGGCACCCTCTGTGCCTCTCTGTCCCAGATCTCGGCCCATCTTACATGACGGTTGATCGGAAGACGCCACTACCTGTAACTCAAGTCTGTTGATTGTTGGGTACGGCTGATGTGAAACTTATCATCCAGTCGAATCAAGGTGCTCGCCTCGTCGGGCGCTGAGGGCGCCAGAACCAGCCTTTTTTGGTCCTACGCGGGGCCATCGAGGCGCGAGCCCCGGCCGTCTCCGTTCGTTGAAGGAGTGTGCCGCGATTGCGATCGGGATCCATCGTGATCGGGTCGGGATCGGTCGGCCAGGCATGGAACCGGTGTTGCGAGCATGGAGGCGGCAGGCGCCGTGAGCGTCGAGACGGCAAACGGAACAGATAAAGCGGAGGTGGCACAGCTGGCTGCCCCGCCGCCGCTGGCTGCCCCGCGCGGCTTCTTGGGGCTGCCCGTTCGAGGCATTCTGGCGTCGGGGATCTCGGAGGTTCGCGGACCGGCGGCCTGTATGCGGCGGGATGCGCTGTTTCGCAGGATGCTGCTGGTGGCGGATGTGGTGGCGCTGGTCGGGGCGTTCGTCCTCACGGTGGCGCTGTCGCGGCGCTCTGTGCAGCTGACGTGGGCTGGCATTGCGGGCGTGCCGATCCTGGTGGTGTGCGCGAAGCTGACGGGCCTGTATGACCGGGACGAGACGCTGCTGCGCAAGACCACACTGGATGAGGCGCCAAGGCTGCTGCAGCTGGCGACGCTGTGCACGCTGGTGGCATGGTTTACGGGCGGGCTGATCGTCCAGGGCCAGCTCGATCGTCATGAGGCGATGTTCCTGTGGCTGGCATTGGTGGGGCTGCTGATCCTGGCGCGCGCCGGGTCGCGCGCGATCTCGTTGCGGATCGCGCCGGTCGAGCGATGCCTGTTCATCGGCGATGAGATGTCGGCTGAGACGATCCGCTCGAAGCTGACCGGCCATGGTGGCGTCAAGGCCGAGATGGTCGCCCAGCTCGATCTGGACAAGGCCTCGTCGTGGTCGACGGACAGCTTCTCCGAGGACCGCCTGGCGGAGATCCGTGACCTGGCGCAGACGCTTGACGTGCACCGCGCGATCATCGCGCCGCGCAGCGCGGACGCCGGGGAGATGCTCAACCTGGTGCGCACGCTCAAGGCGGTCGGGGT
Source organism: Solirubrobacteraceae bacterium (assembly GCA_035602785.1). Lineage (GTDB taxonomy): Bacteria > Actinomycetota > Thermoleophilia > Solirubrobacterales > Solirubrobacteraceae > Palsa-744. The sequence continues at coordinate 9,943 of DATNLQ010000201.1, read as the reverse complement.
GAGGGTCAGCGTGCTGCCGCGCCTGCTGGAGGTGGTGGGCTCGTCGGTCGAGTTCGACGACCTGCACGGGGTGACGGTGATGGGCGTCAGGCGCTTCGATCTGGCGCGCTCCTCGGCCGCGGTCAAGCGCGCCCTCGATCTGGCGCTGGCGTCGGTCGGGTTGCTGGCGGTCTCGCCGCTGCTGATCGCCGCCGCCGTGGCCATCAAGCTCGACAGCCGCGGCCCGGTCTTCTTCCGCCAGCTGCGGGTCGGCCGCTACGGACAACAATTTCACATCTTCAAGTTTCGCACGATGGTCCGCGAGGCGGAGGCGCTGAAGGACTCCCTGCGTCACCGCAACGAAGCGCAGGAGGGGCTGTTCAAGATCGTCGACGACCCGCGGGTGACCCGAGTGGGCCGGTTCCTGCGCAAGAGCGCGCTGGACGAGATACCGCAACTGCTGAACGTCCTGCGAGGCGAGATGAGCCTGGTGGGCCCCCGACCGCTGATAGTCGAGGAGGACGTGCGCATCCAGGGGTGGCACCGCCGACGCCTCGAGCTGACGCCCGGCATGACCGGCCCCTGGCAGATCCTCGGTCCGGCCCGCGTGCCGCTGGCCGAGATGGTCGCGATGGACTACCTATACGTGGCCAACTGGTCGCTGTGGAACGACATCAAGATCCTGCTGCGGACCGTTTGCTACGTGATCGGGCGGCGGGGGCTGTGAGCGGCGCCCGAGATGGAGATCCCCAGCGATCCGGACTGCGATCTGCGAGCGCTGAGCGACTGCACTGCGTTACACTGTCATACATGGCCGCAGCTCGCCAGTTCTCAGCTCGCATGGATGCATCGCTGCTCGACCGTCTGGAGCGTCGCGGGGCGCGTGCGGGCATGAACAAGTCGCGCCTCGCGGAACGGTACATCGAGGAGGGGCTCCGGATCGAGGATCACCCAGGAATCGTGTTCCGCGACGGCCCCGCAGGTCGTCGTCCTGGACTTGCAGCTGGCCCGGACGTGTGGGAGGTCATTGGCGTGCTCAATGGAGCTCCTGAGCGTGGCGAAGCGGCAATCTCCTACACAGCCGACTACCTGAATCTCCCGCTCGCTCATGTGCGCTCTGCTGTCAGTTACTACGCCGCCTACTCGGCGGAGATCGACATGTGGATAGCGCACAACGACGAGGAAGCCGAGGCCGCGGAGGCTGCGTGGCGCCGTGAACAGGCAGCGCTTGCTTGAAGCTGGCGCTCGACGAGATGTATGCGCCCGCGGTCGCTGAGCAGCTTCGCAACCGCGATCACGATGTCATCGCGGTCACAGAGCGCACCGATCTGCGCGGCACTACAGATGAAGATCTCTTTTCCTGGGCGCAGACCGAGGATCGTGCGCTCGTGACAGACAACCAGCGTGACTTCATCCCCATCCACCACCGCCGCATTGCCAACGGCCATGACCACAGGGGCCTGATCTTGACCACCAACCGCCGCTTCCCGCGCGGCCAGCCAGCAACCACCGGAAAGCTCGTCCTGGCTCTCGACCAGTTCCTTCACAGTACCGCGCCTTCGATCGCACGCAACCCAAGCTTCATCCACTGGCTTCAGTAGAGCCGCTGCGGCGCGATGGTCGCGCGGATCTCGTTGCGGATCGAGCGACGTCTGAGATTGATCCATCAGCCACGAGTTTCTCTTGGACACCAGTCGAGAAGCTGGCAACAAATTTGTCACAACTCCTCATGGCGAGCGCGAGGCGAGGGAGTAGCTTCACGGGCGAGAGAAACGGGAACGGGGTCACATAGCGAGAAGACGGGCTGTCTATAAACCCACAGATGGGAGCAGGACGCATGCCTGGTGAGCGATTTAATGGTCAGGGCCCTTTGGGCCGGGAGGGTGGCGGACCGAGCGATACAGGAGTCGCGGGACCCTCGCAATTGAGTGCGACGAGCGCGACCATGGGCGTGGCGATGGTCGGCCTCCTCGGCGGGGGACCGCGGCTTGAGATGCGCGCGGCGCGTGTCGTCTTGACGGACGGTTACGGCGCGCCGTCTCGATCGCGTGACGGCCGACTGCGCGGGCTCATTCGCCACCGCGGCGACTGAGCCCGACGACGGTCTCGTAAAGGATGAGCTCGACTCGAGAGGTGGTGTCGATGGCGCCAGTCGCTGGCGGCATGAAGACCGACGTGCGCATGCTGAGGATCGTCCCGCGCACCGAGGCGCCGGACGAGCAGATGACACAGCTGGTGTCACAGGCGGTGAGGCGCGCCAAGGAAGGCGATCACGAGGCTGTCGGATTCCTCTACGCACGCTACGCCGACAACGTATTTGGATACGTACGCAGCATCCTGCACGACTCCCACGACGCCGAAGACGTGACCCAGCAGGTGTTCGCGAAGCTGACCCACGTGATCGGCAAATACGAGGAGCGCGACGGGCCGTTCTTCGCGTGGGTCATGCGCGTGGCCCGCAATCTCGCTGTCGACCACCCGCGCCACCAGCGCATGATCCCGGTCGAGGAGGTGAGGACGACGACCGAGGACGGTGCGGACCCGGTCAACGACCGCCGGCTGAGCGAGGATCTCCGCGAGGCGCTTTCGCGGCAGCCCAGGGACCGGACCAGCGCGAGGTCGTGCGGCTGCGCCACGTCGCGGGGTTCTCCCCGCCGGAAATAGCAGAGCTGACCGGTCGCTCGGAGGAATTGATCCACGGCCTGCGTCACCGTGGCCGTCGGGCGCTGGCAGCCGGCCTGGTCCAGCACGGCATCGCCCCTACGACGACTGGCGCGCGAAGCTCGCGCCGGGATGCGGGAGGGCAGGGCGCACAGGCTCGTGAGGCCTAGCGCCGGCCAGAGCCAGTCCACCCTCGGTGTAAGGGTCGAGGACGTGGTCGGCTTTCGGTTCTCCATTACCTCGCCGATCTCGACAGCGGCCGGATCTTACGGCCAGCCCTTACCTCGACGCCGCGATCGCGCCTGCGGCGATGATGGCGGACGCGAGCGACTCGCAGCGTCGCGCATGCGAGGGACGCTTCTCGGGCGCGCGGCTCGTCGCGAGAACCAGACTTTTTTAGTCCTTTCAGCACGCAGTAGAGCGCGAGCGCCAGCGCCCCTTGGACGTTGGTGGCCGATGAGTCCGAATCCCGGCGTCACAAGCGCTACGGCGATCGATGAGCTGAACGGCTCGCGCGCCAACGGCCGCCTCGGCCGAGGGCGGTTGTCGACGCTCGCGGACGGCGCGCTGTATACGCGACCGCGACGGGAGACCTCGTCCTCTGCGGTTCCCACCCTGCCGATCCTCGGCGTGCCGATCAGCAGGTTGACGGGCGATCAGGCACTCGATGTGATCGACGAGTGGGTGGAGCGTGGGACGTGCCAAACCCTGGCATACGTCAACGCGCACACGCTCAACCTGTCCGTGCACGTCGATGCCCTGCACCGCTCGCTGAAGCGCAGCCGATTGGTACTGAACGACGGCGTCGGCCTCAGCCTGGCGGCGCGCATGCGCGGCGAGCGCTTTCCGGAGAACCTCAACGGCAGCGACTTCACGGTTCGGCTGCTGCAGCTGGCGGCGTCCCGCGATTGGGGGGTCTACTTCCTCGGCGGAGAGCCCGGCGTCGCCGAGCTCGCGGCGGCTCGGCTCGAAAAGCGCATCGAGGGATTGCGCGTCGTCAACGTATGCCACGGATTCACCGGAGAGAGCGACGAGCTGCTCGCACAGCGCGTGCGAGACAGTGGCGCGACATTGCTCGTCGTGGCGCTTGGCAACCCGCTTCAGGAGATCTGGCTCGACCGCAACCTCGAGGCGACCGGCGCACTCGTCGGGATCGGCGTCGGAGCGTTCCTCGACTTCACAGCGGGTCGCGTACGCCGGGCGCCGCGCTGGATGAACGCGATGGGCGTCGAGTGGTGTTTTCGCATGCTTCAGGAGCCTGGGCGACTGTGGCGTCGTTATATCGTTGGCAATCCACTGTTTCTGCTTCGCGCGTGGGGAGACCGGCACCGGTCCGTACCCCAGCGGTAGTCGACAACCTGCCGCTTCTGGTCGTCGCCCGCCCGCAACTTTCGCGACTAGCCTGTGCTTAGCGGGTTAGATCTAGACGAGCAGACCCACTGTGGGAGAGCCATCTCCACCGCGGCTTCGGCGCCGCCTTCTCACGCGCCGACTTAAGAAAGTCGTTGTATTGTGGACGGCTGTACCACGGGAGCAGCTCACCTCCCAGATAAATGTCCACGCTCGCGATGCGGGTGACGAAATACCGCTGCAAAGTCGATGGCGAGATGCGACGGAAACCCAATGGGAACTGCTTGGGATGGTTCGACGAGGATCTGTAAGCGATGTCCCATCCGGCCATCGACCTCCAAATTCATGATCGCCCGCCTGCTCATCCCCATCCTCGCGGCAACAAGCCTGGCCGTCGGTGTCAATGTGCCGACCGTGCACAGCAACATCTCCTCCGCCGAGCATCACGCTACCGACCGCCGAATACTCACGCGTGGGCTCGAGCACTCGCGAGCTAAGGTGGCAGCCTCCCCGCCCGCGACACCTTTTCGCTTCTTCGCATCATCCAGTCTCTGGAATGAACCAGTTCCGGCCAGCGCCGTGATTGACCCTCACTCCAGTGAAGTCGTCGCATCGTTCGACGCGCTGGTCGAGGCTGAGCAGGCTGGTCGGACCGGCCCATGGATCAACACGACCTCCTACAGCGTCCCGATCTACACGGTGCCCGCTGACCAGTCCACCGTGCAGGTAAAGCTCAACGGCATTTCCGACGCGTCGCTTTCTTCGGCATGGAGAGCGGTGCCACTGCCTCCCGAAGCTCACCCCGCGGGTGGCAGCGACGGCGATCTTGTGGTCTGGCAGCCGAGCTCCAACCGGCTATGGGAGTTCTGGAGGCTTGTGCACAGTTCTGCCAGCTGGTTCGCCTCTTGGGGTGGTGCAATGGAGAATGTATCGTCCGACTCCGGGGTGTATGGGCCGGAAGCGTGGCCGGGCGCCCAGACCTGGTGGGGGGTGTCAGCCTCGTCGCTGTCCCTCGTCGGCGGCTTGATCTCTCTTGAAGACCTACAGATGGGCCAGATCAACCATGCTCTCGCGTTGGCTATCCCAGGAGTGCGTGCTGGCGTTTACGCATCACCAGCTCAGCGCACCGACGGCGACAGCGCGAGTGCGCTGTCGCTGCCAGAGGGTGCGCACTTGAGACTGAACCCGCGGCTCAACCTCGGCACGCTCCATCTACCCCACCTGACGCTGATGCTGGCCGAAGCAGCGCAACGCTACGGCATCTTCATCACAGACTCCGCTTCCGCTGTGTCGTTCTTTGCACAGGACCCGACCTCACCGGGGACCAACCCTTATGCCGATGCCGGCGGTTACTTCGAAGGGAAGTACCCCAGCCAAATCCTCGCCTCGTTCCCCTGGAACCAGCTAGAACTATTGAAGATGGAACTACTGCACAGCAAGGCGTGATTCAGACCTATCCGCTGTGAGCTGCCGGTGCAGATAGTCTGCGAGACGAATAGCGAATGCGACGATCATAAATGTCGAGTTCGCCTGGCTGGAGGTCACGAAGGTCGAGCTGCTCGCAACGAAGAGGTCGTCGAACCCGTGAACAGCGAGATCGCCATCGACAACGCCGTCCTCCGGGAGGGTCGACATGCGCGTCGTGCCGGCTTGATGGTAGCCACCGAATGGGTATCCGGGGGTCACGCGCGAGGCGTCTTGGAGGTACTCGAGATAGCCGATATCGTTCTGGCGTAGATACTCGTCGAGCTGTTCATGGGCATGAAGAACGCCCTGGATATCGTTGTCCCCAAGCTGAAGGTGTGTTCGGAGCCTCGGCACGCCGAGCGCGTCGCAGTCCTTTGTCGGCTCGACGTAGCTCTCCCAGTGCGGCAGATGCTCACCGTGATACATAAGCGGATAGACGTTCGCGGCGCTCGGCACAAAGAATCCAGGGACCTTCCTCCCACGCTTGAGGAAGCGCTGGTAGGCGAACGTCAGGGCGAACCAAGTGGCAGGGCCAAGATCGCGAGCGATGTTCGACATATGGCGCCGCACCGATACTGGACCGGAAGGCCCGATGTGCGCCCGCCTGATCCCCTCGGCTACGAATAGGCGTCCGGCCGGAGAAGCGAGCATGAGATATACAAAGGAAAGAATGCCGCTGCGATGGACGGGATCGTTGATCTTCGGGTTCACGAGCCACATCGCGACGTTGGGAAGCCCTTGGCTGATTTGAAAGTCCCGGGAGAAGGTGAGCCGCCTTCGGACGTACACGCCCGCGGGATCCCGCTCGTGATCGTAGATCGTCGCCTCCATGGGCGTCGTGAAGTGAACTTGCGCTATCCGGCTCTCGACATGGGTCATGTACCAGCGCCCGAGATGCCCGGAGTGGTTGCCGAGACCATCGGAATGACGTCGTTTGGACGCGAACAGGAGGCGGGTAGTCTCGAGCCCTCCGCACGCAAGGACGTAACGAGCGGCGTGGATGGTCACGGTCTTGCCGTCGAGGCTCTTGGCGTGCAGGCTCTCTACGCGTGCCCCTGACTGATCGCACACGACCTCCGTGCACGTCAGATTGGTCACCAGAGTTATTCCCTGTGTGCGCTTGAGCGCGGAGCGATACTCGCTCGCAAAGTTAGTCGGCAAAGACCAGCGCTCGAGAGACGAGGCGCGGACGCGCCCGTTTCGGAACCCAGGTACCAGCGACCTCTCCGACAGGCCGGGGACGTCATTCGCCTCGAAGACCGCCTCGCCGCAGACACACCAGTCGCAGGCCCGCTGGAAATAGGGCGAAATGTCGCTATAGCCCACCGGCCACCGTATGTCGCCGACGATCTCCCTCACCTCGAAGTCCACCGGATCGAAGGGCACGCAGCGCCCACCCCAGAGGTTGGAAGCGCCGCCGATCTGGCGGCGGGTGGCTAGTGCCATCGAAACGTGCAGCGGGTCATCTCCGCTCGTATCGGCGAGCCGCTGCACCTGCGGGCTAAACGCCGTACCGCCGCTCTCGATGAGCAGGACGCGATGTCCGGTCCCCGCCAGCTCGAGGGCTAGCACAATGCCCGCCGGGCCTGCCCCGACGATCGCCGCATCGGCCTCCAGCAGCGAGCCCGATGGAATCTTCGAGGAGTCAATCTGCATCGCCTGTTCGCCTAGCGGTCGTGGTGCGCCGACTCTGCGGCGATTCGGCCCCGGCACGCAAGAGGGGCGCAGTTGCAGATTCTGCTCTCCATACGCCCCTAACGGACATCGTCGGCGCTAGCTTGCGGCGACCCGCATCGTCTTGACTGTCCCGAGGGCGAGGGTCGTCCGGTGTTTGTGGAAGTTTGGGCTGGCGTGGGCCGTTTTAGGGGCGACGGCAAGACAGATCGATGCTCGCTCCTACTACAACCACCGACTCATCGGCGGCGGCGTCGAATGAGACAGGCCAACTGATCGAGGGCGTGTTCGAGCCGCCCAGCGGCCTCGTCCTGACCGCGCTCAGCCGCAACAAGCTGATCGTCTGTGTCCTCGCCGTCGCGCTCGCGCTGGCCGGCACCGCCTACGGGCTCTCGCGCCAGACGACATACACCGCCTCGGCGACTCTGCAAGTCGGCCAGGTCAACCCAAACTCGCCGGGCTTCTACAGCTACGTCGCCTCCGCGGCCGCGCTGGCGACCGCTTTCAGCCGCGCAATCGCCGCCGAACCCGTGCTCGCCACGGTACATCAGCAACTCAAGCTCGCGCCCTCCCAGGCCGTGGCCAGGCTCTCCGCCGAGCCGCTCCCCCTAAGCCCCGCGTTCCGTGTAATCGCGACAGGACCGACAGAATCCTCGGCAACCCAGCTCGCGAACGTGACCGCCAACGCGCTCATCGCCTACGAGAGCCAAGCCAACAGCGCCAACCCCGAGGCCGAATCGCTGCTGCACGAATACCGAGTAGCGTCACTCAATCTGCAGGCCGCGATAGCCAACCTCGAGCGCGTCGAACAAGCCAGCGGCACCACCCACTCGTCCTCGAACGTGTTCACCGCCAAGGCCGAAAGAGCCACCGCCACAGCAAGACTGACAGCGGTCGGCGACGCCTACACAGCCGCGATCGCAAGCCAGGCTCCCCGCAGCGGACTCGTAACCCTCGTGGCCGGCGCGACCAGCGCCAGCAACAACCGACACTCCAAGGTCGCGATACTCACGCTGATCGGCCTTCTCGCCGGCATCCTACTCGGCGCCATCACCGCCATCCTGCTCGAGCAACACCGACACCACACGCCACACACCACAAAGGCAGACCTCGAAACCCTCCACACCGCACCAACATGACACCCACACGCGTGGTATGGCGTCCGCCGTGGTACGCGTGGATGGTCGCGGGTCTCGCAGCGCTCGTATTCACGCGCGAGTTCATTCCCGCCCGGCTTCACGGTCACTGGTTGATCGTGACCCCCATCTTGATCGTCGTGGGAGTACTCGCCGTGCGCAGGCTGTGGGAGCTCCCCCCGGCCGCAACGATGTGCGCGGCGATCGTGCTCACCGTCTTCTCCGGCGCCTGGCAGCAAATGGGCTGGGGCAGCCTGCCGTTCGATCGACTCCTGATCCTCGTCGTCGTGCTTCAAGTTCTCCTACGGGCTCCCGGTACTGCGCAGACGCCGCGCCTGCAGGTGCGGAATGTGCATCTCCTCATGTGCTTGACCGTCATGTACGTGCTCGCGTCCGCTGTCGCGGCGGGAACCATCACCACTGAAACCGGCGTCCTCACGCTGCTGGACGAGTTCGGCGTCGTGCCCTTCATAATGTTCCTGCTGGCACCGGCCGTGTTCGCCGGACGGCGAGAACGGGACCTGCTGCTCACGACGCTCGTCGGCCTGGGCGCGTACCTCGGGTTCACCGCCGTCTTTCAGTCGCTTGGGCCCCATGCCCTGGTCTTTCCACGCTACATCCTCGCGTTCAACAGTGAAGTGTCCGCCGGCCGCGCCAGCGGACCGTTTCAGGGTGTTGTCGTCGAGGGGTTCGCGACCTTTGCCTGCGCCGGCGCTGCAGTGATTGCGTTCGCTCGATGGCGCGGTCAGCGCAAGCGCTATCTGGCGGCGATCGTAGCTGTCGTCTGCGCCTTTGGATGCTTCCTGACGTTCGAGCGTGGCGTGTGGATCGCCGCTGCTGTCGCCACCATCGCCACAGCCCTCGCCACGCGGACCGGGCGACGCTGGGTCGTCCCTGGGCTCCTCGTCTGCAGCATTGCGGTCGGTGGGGCGCTCTTCGCCTCCTCGACGCTGGCGAGCAAAACATCCTCGAGAGTGGAAGATCAGGTCAGCGTTTGGGATCGTGAGAACCAGACCGCTGCGGGCTTGCGGATGGTCGAGGCAAGACCGCTCTTCGGCTTTGGCTGGAACAGCTACGCGAGCAACAGCCTCGAATACTTCCGGCAGACTGCGAACTATCCAATGGACGGTTACTCGCTCGCTAACTTCGAAACGATCGGCCAGCTGCTGCCCATCCATGACACCTATCTCTCATACGCGGTAGAGCTCGGCTTGGTCGGCGCGCTGCTGTGGCTGACCTCGCTCCTTTGGGGCATCGGAGGAGCGATATTGAGCCGAGGTCCGAGCGATCTGCGTCCGTGGAAGCTTGGGCTGATCGCGTTGTTCGCGTTCTATCTCGTGGTCAGCCTCTTCAACCCATACCAGGCGTCGCCATTCCTTGCGCTGTTGCTTTGGACATGGGCGGGCGTTGCCCGAGGTGGCCCGTCTCTGTCGACACAGGCCCAGCTAGCAATGAGGCGGCGGCAGAGGACCGGCGTCGCGTGGATTCCCGCTTGACGATAGCTGGAGCACCCCACTCTCTTCACCGGAGACGGGGCAGCTCGCAGTCGAGGATCGAGCGACGTCGTCTGGTGCGTGTTTGTGGAAGTTTGGGCTGGCGTGGGCCGTTTTAGGGGCGACGGCAAGACAGATCGATGCTCGCTCCTACTACAACCACCGACTCATCGGCGGCGGCGT
>DATNLQ010000199.1:0-7202 GCA_035602785.1 Solirubrobacteraceae bacterium | reverse complement strand
CCATGAACAGCAGCGCCTTGAAGAACGCGTGGGTCATCAGATGGAACAGCCTCGCCGCGTACGCGCCCACGGACACGCCCATGATCATGTAGCCGATCTGCGACATCGTCGAGTAGGCGATCACGCGCTTGATGTCCGTCTGGGCCAGGCCGATCGTGCCGGCGACGAACAGCGTGAGCGCTCCCACCGTCGCGCCCACGTCCTGCGCGGCGGGGGCGAGCTCGAAGAGCGTGTGCATGTGCGCGATCAGGTACACGCCGGCGGTGACCATCGTGGCTGCGTGGATCAGCGAGCTGACCGGCGTCGGTCCCTCCATCGCGTCGGGCAGCCAGGTGTGCAGCGGGATCTGCGCGGACTTGGCGAACGCGCCGACGAGCAGCAGCACGCAGCCGGCCACGAGGTCGCCGTTGTCGGTGCCGTGGCCGAACGCGCCGGCTTCGGCCGCGTGGAAGGTCTTGAGCAGGTCGAGCGTGTGCGTGTGCTTGAAGATGAAGTACGTGCCCAGCACCAGGCCCACGTCGCCCACCACGTTGATCACGAACGCCTTGATCCCCGCTCTGGTGGCCGTCGTGCGCCGGTACCAGAAGGAGATCAGCAGGTAGGACGCCGCGCCCACGAACGCCCAGCCGACGATCAACAGCAGGAAGTTGCCCGCCAGCACCAGCAGCAGCATCGAGAACACGAAGAAGTTCAGGTAGGAGAAGTAGCGGACGAAGCCGCGGTCGCCCTCCATGTAGGAGATCGAGTACAGGTGGATCAGCGTGGACACGCCGCTGACCACCAGGATCATGTACACCGACAGCGGGTCCACCAGGATCGACATCTGCGCGTCTATGCCCACCGTCGACGCGTAGTTCCACAGCGAGGACACCATCTCGCGGTGCGCCGGTGCGACGCCCTGGATCTTGATCAACGCGCCCAGCGCCGCCAGGAACGACAGGAAGATCGCGCCCGTGGCCAGCCAGCCGGCCGAGCGGCCCGGCAGTCTGCGGAAGCCGAGCGCGGTCGCCAGCATGCCCGCCAGCGGGAACGCCAGCACCAGCCAGCCGTAGGCGGTCGCGCTCATCTAGCCCTGGAGCTCCCGCAGCTCGTCGACATCGATCGGCAGGTGGCGGCGGTAGATCGCCACGATCATGCCCAGGCCGATGCACACCTCGCAGGCCGCCACGGTCATCACGATCAGCGCGAGGATCTGCCCGTCGCCGTTGCCCCACATGCGCGAGAAGGCGACCAGCGCGAGGTTGCCGCCGTTGAGCATCAGCTCCAGGCACAGCAACACCACCAGCGGGTTGCGCCGCGTCATCACGCCGAGCGCGCCCAGCGAGAAGACGATCGCCGAGACGGCCAGATACCAGGCGATGCTCACGCGCGCGGCCCCACGCTCTCACGCTGCCCCGCCAGCGCGTCGTGGCCGTTGACGCCGGGGCCCGGCAGGGCGCTACCGACGCCCTCGGCCATCGTCCCCGTCCCTGTCGGCCGGCGCGCGTGCAGCGGCGCGAGCAGCTCGCGCTCGTCCTCGTCCTCCTCCAGTCCGCCCCGGCGGCGCGCCAGCACGACCCCGCCCACGGCCGCGATCAGCAGCAAAAACGAGGCGATCTCGAACGCCAGCAGAAAGCGCGTCAGCAGCAGCTTGCCGATGTAGGCCGGCGTGCCGTAGGCCTGCGGTCCCGGTGCGTAGCCGGCGCCGTAGCCGTTGATCGCCTCCAGGCCCGTCCCCAGCAGCGCGATCAACAGCTCGACCAGCAGCGCCCCGCCGACGATCGCGCCGCCAAGGCGCAGGCCCGAGCCGATCGGCCCGCTGGGCGGGTGCGATCCGACGCCGCCGCGCAGGCGCTCGCCGATGGACGTGCCCTCGCCGCCCACATAGGCGACCACGAACACGTACAACACCATCACCGCGCCCGCGTACACGACCACCTGCACAGCCGCCACGAACTCGGCGCGCAGCAGCAAAAACAGCACCGCCAGCGACACCAGGTGGACGACCAGCGCGAGCACACTGAAGAAGGGGTTGCGCAGCACAACCACGCCGACCGCACCGGAGATCACGCCGATGGCGGCGATGAAGAAGAGGACCGCGCTCATCACTCTCCCTCGTTTCTCAGCGGCGTACGCTCGAGCGGCTCGGCCAGCAGCATCTCCTTTGTGAAGATCAGGTCCGCGCGGTCGTAGTCAGACAACTCGTAGTCGTGGCCCATCGTGATCGCGTCGAACGGGCAGGCCACCTCGCAGTAACCGCAGAAGATGCAGCGGGAGAGATTGATCTCATACACGGCCGCATAGCGCTCGCCCGCCGAGACGCGGTTCTCGGGCGTGTTCTCGGCGGCGACCACGCGGATGCAGTCGGCCGGGCAGGCGGCCGCGCACAGCGAGCAGCCGACGCACTTCTCCAGGCTGGGGTGGGTGGGGTCCGAATCCTCGAAGCGGTGCAGCTTGTGGCGGCCGCGAAAGCGCGGGTACACGGCCGTCTTCTCCTCGGGGTACTGGACGGTGGTGGGCGCTTCGACCATGCGCCCCAGGGTCGTCTTCATGCCGCGCACCGTCTCGCGGAACGTACGCCAGGTGCCACGTGCGGCCCCCGGCGCAGGGGTGCGCGTGACCTCGATCACATCCTCGCCCGGGCTCCAGCTCTGCACCGGCAGCGTCGCGGGCGCGCCGCTCTGCGGGGCCGCGGGGGCGCTGGGCTGCTCGTCGCCGGGCGTCGCTGCGGACATCAGTGGGTCACCACCACGAGCACAGCCGTGACGAGCGCGTTGAGCGTGGCCAGCGGCAGCAGCACCTTCCAGCCGAAGCTCATCAACTGGTCATAGCGCAGGCGCGGCAACGTGGCGCGCACCCAGATGAACAGGAAGGTGATCAGCGACATCTTGAACAAGACCACGAACGGGTCGACCCAACCCGGGGGGTGGATGCCGAACGGCAGCAGCCAGCCACCGAGGAAGATGGTGGTGACGATGCCCGACACGACGAGCACGTTGAGGTACTCGGCGAAGTAGTAGGAGGCGAAGCGCCCGCCGCCGTACTCGGTGTTGTAGCCGCCCACCAGCTCGGCGTCGGCCTCGGTCAGGTCAAACGGCGCGCGGTTGGTCTCGGCGAAGCTCGCGGTCAGGAAGATCAAGAAGCCGAAGAACTGGGGCACCAGGTACCACATGCCTTTCTGGGCGGTGACGATGCCGGTCAGCGAGAGCGTCTGCGCGCTGATGATCACGCCCACCAGCGCAAGGCCCTGGGAGACCTCGTAGGAGATCAGCTGCGCCGCACCGCGCATCGCGCCCAGGAACGAGTACTTCGAGCCCGAGGACCAGCCGCCGAGCATGATCCCGTAGAAGGCCATCGCGCCGAACGCGAACAGGTACAGCGGCCCGATCGACAGGTCGACCCCGTACAGCCCCACGCGTTCGCCGAAGATGTGCTGCACGTTGCCGAAGGGGATGATCGCGAAGGCGGCGACGGCGGTGAGGATCGAGATCAGCGGGGCCACCGCGAACAGCACGCCCACCGACGTCGTGGGGCGAAACTGCTCCTTGGTGAGCAGCTTGACGATGTCGGCGAGCGGCTGCAGCGCGCCATATGGACCCACGCGGTTGGGGCCATAGCGCGCCTGAAAGCGCCCGAGCACCTTGCGCTCGGCGAGCAGCACAACCGGCACGAGTTGCAGCCCGACCGCGAAGATGACGATCGCCTTGAGGATCTGCACCCACCACGCCTCGTAGAAGCCGACCTGCGCGAGCGGGGTGGTCATGTCCTGTCGCCGCCGACGTATGACAATGGCAATACAGGCTTTGTGGGCACAGTCTTGGTGCGCGGGTGCAGGAACTCCAGCGCGGGCGAGAACTCGACCTCGGTCGCATCCCAGACCGAGCGGTAGGCGGCGAGCTCGGCGGCGTCGGGCGGGCTTGGCTGCAGCTGCGCCGGGAGCTGGTCGCCCGCAGCGACGTGCGCCTGTGGGTAGGCGTCCGCCGCGGGGCGCTCCTGCCAGCGGATGCCGCGCCCGCCGATCTCCTCCAGCGACAGGCCCGCGTAGAAGGGCACCGCCTCGAACAGCCGGGCGGACGCCATCGAGGCGGAGCTCACGTCCAGGTCGCTGCCCACGCGCAGGGCAAGCTCGGCGAGCACCTGCCACTCGGCGCGCACGGCGCCCGGATGGGCGATTGCGGGGCGCAGGCGCTGCAGGCGCCCGTCGGGGTGCACGATGGTGCCCTCCTTCTCGGCGTACGCCTCGGCCGGGAAGACGACGTCGGCGTACTCGGCGATGCCCTCGGTGAGGAACGACGCGTGGGCGACCACCGTGCCGGCGCGGCCGAGCCCACGCTCCCATAGTTCGCGATAGGGCAGGTCGGTGAGAGGGTCCGTACGCAACAGGTAGACGGCGGCCAGCGCGCCCGCGGCCAGTCCCTCGGCGATTGCGCGCGCGTCGCGGGCGAGCGTGGACCCCTCGATCGCGGGCGGCTCGGTTAGGCCCGGGCCGGCATTGGGCAGCACGCCAGCCTCGCGCAAGCCGCGCCCGTTGGTCGCGGCAGGCACTTCCAGCAGCCCGGCGCCGTCGGCGTCGGCCATGGCCAGCGACGCGGCGATTCCCAGCAGCGCCCGCGCGCCCGCGCTGCCGTTGGTGCCGGCGGTCAGCCGCTCGCCCCATAGGACGACAACCTCGCGCGGTGGCTGTGCACCGTCGCCCGCGGAGCTGTCATCGCCGGCTCCCGCCAGCAGGGCGGCCAGCTCGCGCACCGCCTGGGGATCGGCTCCGGCGTCGCGTGCGAGCGCCTCGGCCTCGGGACGTCCGCCCAGCGCCGCGTCCAGGGCGACGGCGAAGGCCGGCCCGCATCCCTGCGCGTAACGCACTGACAGGGCGGCCACCCCATCGAGTGAGCTGGCCTGTGGGGAGGCGACCGCCAGCTCCAGGCCATGGCGGCGCACGCCCTTGCGCAGGCGCAGGTCGAAGATCGGCACGTCGTTGACCGGCTCTGCGTCGAGCACGAGCACCGCGTGGGCGAACTCCAGGTCGCTGACGCGGGCCTGCAGGCGCGGCTGGCCCAGCGCGCGGTGCAGCTCCAGCTCGAGCTCGCCCGCGCGGCGCGAGTCGACGTGGGGGGAGCCCAGGCCCTCGCGCAGCAGGCGTGCCAGCAGCAGGCCCTCCTCGTTGGTGGCCTGCCCGCCGGCGATCGCGCCGGTGTGCGCGCCCGCGCGCATCAGGCCCGTGGCGGCCTCGCTCAGCGCGCGCTCCCAGGAAACCGGGCGCAGGAAGCCGCCGTCGCGCAGCAGCGGCTCGGTGATGCGCTCGTCCACGTGGAAGGACTGGTAGCCGAAGCGGCCCTTGTCGCACAGCCAGCCGTCGTCGACGTCGTGGTTGTCGCGGGCCTGCACGCGCAGCGCACGCTCGTCGCGCACGGTCACGTTCACGTTGCACTGGGCCGGGCAGAAGGTGCACACAGAACCGGCGTCCTCGACGTCCCACGGACGCGCCCTGAAGCGATAGGCGCGCGAGGTCAGCGCACCGACGGGGCACAGCTCGACGATGTTGCCGCTGAACGGCGCCACGTAGGGGTGCCCGTCGAAGGTCGACACGTAGGAGTGCGCGCCGCGCTCGAGCAGCACCAGCTGGTAGTCCTCGGAGATCTCCTGGGAGAAGCGCACGCAGCGGTAGCACAGGATGCAGCGCTCGCGGTCGATCGCGATCAGCGGCGACAGCTCCAGCGGCTTTACGAAGTGGCGCTTGGGGTCGATGAAGCGCGAGATGCCCGAGCCCCAGCCGAAGGTGATGTCCTGCAGCGGGCACTCGCCGCCCTTGTCGCACACGGGGCAGTCCAGCGGGTGGTTGATCAGCAGGAACTCCACCACCGACTGCTGCGCGGTCTTGACGCGCTCGCTTTCGCTGTAGACCACCATGCCGTCCTTGACCGCAGTCGAGCAGCCGGTCTGCAGCTTGGGGATCCCCTCGATCTCCACCAGGCACATGCGGCACGCCCCCACCGGCTGGCCGAGCTTGGGTTCGTAGCAGAACACCGGGATCTCGACGTCGCCAAGCTTGGCCGCGTCGGCGAGCATCATGTTCTCGGGCGCCTGCACCTCGCGCCCGTCGATCGTGAAGGTGATCGTTCTCGGTTCGGGTCTAGGCATGGCTGAGGCGGCGCTCCTGCATGTGCGCTTCGAACTCGTCCTTGAACTTGGCGATCATCGAGCCGATCGGCATCGCCATCGCGTCGCCGAGCACGCACAGGCAGTTGCCGATGATGTGCTCCTGGACGGAGGCCATGATGTCCAGATCCATCGGTGTGGCCTCGCCGGAGTCGATCCGCTCGAGCATCTTCACCGTCCAATTGGTGCCCTCGCGACATGGGGTGCACTTGCCGCAGGACTCATGCCGGTAAAACTTGGCGAGCTTCATCGCGAGATCGACGATCGGCGTGGAGTCGTCGACCACGATGATCGCGCCCGAGCCGAGCATTGTGCCGGCGGCGGCAAGCGAGTTGAAGTCGTAGGGGACGTCCAGGTCCTCCTCCTTGAGCACCGGGGAGGAGGAGCCGCCGGGGAACCAGCACTTGACCTCGCGCCCCTCCGGCGGACCGCCGGCGAGCCCGTAGATGATCTCGCGGGAGGGGATCCCGAGCTCGATCTCGTAGTTGCCGGGACGCTGCACCTGCCCGGAGATCGAGACGAGCTTGGTGCCCGTCGAGGTCTCGGTCCCGAGCTTCGCGTACTCGGCGCCGCCCATCCGCATGATCGCTGGGACGGTCGAGAGCGTCTCGACGTTGTTGATCAGCGTCGGACCTTGGTAGAGGCCTTGGATTGCGGGGAACGGCGGCTTCAGGCGGGGATTGCCACGCTTGCCCTCCAGCGAATCGAGCAACCCCGTCTCCTCGCCGCAGATGTACGCTCCCGCGCCGCGGTGCACGATCAGCGACAGAGAGTGCTCTGAGCCGAGGATCTGCTCGCCGATGAAGCCGGCCTCGCGGGCTTCGCGCAGCGCCGCGTCGAGCATGTCGGCCTGCAGGACGTACTCGCCGCGGATGTAGATGAACGAGCGATTGGTCCCGGCCGCATAGGAGGCGATCACGATCCCCTCGATCAGCATGTGCGGGCTCTTCTGCATCAGTTCGCGGTCCTTGAACGTGCCCGGCTCGGACTCGTCGGCGTTGCAGACGAGGTACTTGTCCATGTCGCCCTTGGGCAGGCACGACGACTTGCGCCCGGCGGGGAAGCCGGCG
>DATNLQ010000177.1:0-17178 GCA_035602785.1 Solirubrobacteraceae bacterium | reverse complement strand
GGCGGCCAACCGCTTCCACGTGCACGAGTCCGTCGCCGCTGACTTTGCCCGCCGCCTCGCTGAGCGGATGGGTGCGCTGAAGGTCGGCCGCGGCACCGAGCCGGACACCGACGTGGGGCCGCTGATCGACGAGGCCCAGCGCGGCAAGGTGGCAGAGCTCGTCGACGACGCCACTGCCCGCGGCGCAAAGCTGCTCGTGGGCGGACAGCGTGTGGACGGACGCGGCTACTTCTTCGAGCCGACCGTGCTGGCAGGAGTCCCCGACGACGCGCGCCTGCTCGACGAGGAGATCTTCGGCCCGGTCGCCCCGATCGCCACGTTCAGCTCAGACGAGCAGGCCCTGGCGTCGGCCAACCGCACGGAGTACGGGCTGGTCGCCTACGTGTATACGCGCGACCTCGAACGGGCCTTTCGCATCTGCGAGGGGATCGAGACGGGCATGGTCGGGCTCAACCAGGGCGTCGTCTCCAACCCCGCCGCGCCCTTCGGCGGGGTCAAGCAGTCGGGCTTCGGCCGCGAGGGCGGCTTTGAGGGGATCGGCGAGTACCTGGAGACGAAGTACGTGGCGATGAGTTTGTGAGGGGGACTTCGAAGGCCGGCCGTCAGGCGCTGTGCGACCTGCCACGCGCGAGCGTGAATTCGCCTTCGCCGTAGTCCTGGTTGCACGTCATCGTCTTGCGCGTGTCATGGCAGGACAGGCTTTCGGTAAACAGAATCTCCTGGCTCGTCGGCAGCGTTTCACCGCGGCGAGCGAGCCGCAGCTTGATCGACTTCGCACGCCCGCCCGGGCGCAGCCGGTAGGCGCGTCCGCTGGAGAGCAGCTCGCAGACGACGCTGTTGGGGTGGGGCGTCCACAGGCAGCGTATGTTGCCGCTGGGGGTGGAGAAGTGGCAGGGCTCGTGAGCGCTGTTGGGAGTGCTGCACGCATAGTGGACCCTCGCGGCGCGTGCGCCCCTAGCCAGCCCCGAGACCGGGGCGAGCGCCGAAACGACCGCCAGGAAGGCCATGCACGCCGCTGCGCCCGCGATCAGCTTCATGGCCGGTGCTCGGGGTGCGCCAGCTCCTTGACGAACCCCTTGCCGAGCGCACTGAGCGCGAGCAGCGAGCCGAACAGGACGACGGCGTCGATGCTCTCGCGCCCCTGCTTGGTCCAGTAGTCGTCTTCGAGGTTCAGCCACAGCGCGAACTCGTCCAGCGTCAGCGCGGCGCCGCTGCCGTACGCGAGCGATGTGAAGCGCGAGGATCGTCGCTGTTCGTTGGTGCCGATCTCCAGCAGCCACAGGTAGCCGACGGTCAGCAGGCCGGCGATGCCGAAGGTCATGTGGTGGATGTGGCGCCCGCCGGGGGTGATGTTCTTGAACGGCCCGCGTTCGGCGCGGATCGCGTGCGTGATCGCGCGCACGGCGGCGAAGGTGACGAAGAACGATCCGGTGGAGAACAGCTGGCGCTCCTTGCGCCGGTCGCAGAAGTGCTTGTAGTAGAGCGCGCGCAGGTCGCGCTCGGGTGAGAGCCAGGAGAACCGCTGGGCAGGGGTCGCTGAGGGTGTGGACGTCGAGCTTGCGAAGGCCATCGCTGCCTCCCACCCTAGAGGACCTGGGACTGCGCTATACGCCTGCGAGCGAAGACCGTCGCCCGTCGACGACGTCGAGGTCGAACGCCTCCAGGCGACGCTCGAGGTACTCGCCGGCCTGCTCGGTGGGCATGGGGTGGCACAACAGGTAGCCCTGCACCAGCTCGCAGCCGAGCACGCCCAGCTGCTCGAGCTGGGCGCTGGACTCCACGCCCTCGGCCACGACCGTGAGCTCGAGCGCATGGCACATCTGCACGATCGCGCTCATGATGGCCGCATCGCGAGGGCTGTTGCCGAGGCCGTCCGTAAACGAGCGGTCCACCTTGACTCCGTCCAGGGGGAACTGACGCAGGTAGCTCAGCGACGAGTAGCCGGTGCCGAAGTCGTCGAGCACCAGACGCATCCCGCGCTCGTGCAACTGCCCGAGCACCACCATCGTCGAGCCGGCCTCCTCGATCAGCACGCTCTCGGTGACCTCCAGGCCGAGCGTGCCTGCCAGTACGCCGCTGCTGGTGGCGATGTCGGTGACCTCGGCAGGGAACGCAGGGTTGGCCAGCTGACAGCCCGACACGTTGACGAAGATCTGCAGGGCAACATCGAAGCGGCGCTGCCAGGCGGCTGCCTGCGTGCATGCCTCGCGCAGGACGTATCGCCCGAGCTCGCTGATCAGTCCTGTCTCCTCGGCGATCGAGATGAACTCGAGCGGGGGGACCAGCCCGTGACGAGGGTGCATCCAGCGGACGAGCGCCTCGCAGGCGACCGGCCGGCCGCTGGCCAGCTCGACGATCGGCTGGTAGTAGACGCACAGCTGTCCGTGCTCGAGTGCGCTGCGCAGCTCGGACTCGGTACGCAACCTTGCCAGCGCCTGCGCTCGCATGGTGCTGTCGAACAGCTCATAGCGCCCTGGGCCGCGTTTCTTGGCGCGGTACATCGCCGCGTCGGCATCGCGCAGCAGGGACGCTGAGGTGTCATTGCGGTCTTCTGCGATCGCTATGCCAACGCTCGTGGTCAGGAAGTGTTCGCCACTGGCCAGCGCAAAGGGACTGTCGAAGACCGTGCAGAGGCGCTCGGCGAGCTCCACGACGTTGCTCCTCGTGGCCCCGTCGCTCTCGCACACGACCACGAACTCGTCGCCGCTCAGGCGGGCGACCGTGTCGGTGGCACGCGGGATGGCCCGCAGGCGACTGGCGATCTCGACCAGCACCCGGTCCCCGGCCGCGTGACCGAGCG
The DNA here is from genome assembly GCA_035602785.1 of Solirubrobacteraceae bacterium. Lineage (GTDB taxonomy): Bacteria > Actinomycetota > Thermoleophilia > Solirubrobacterales > Solirubrobacteraceae > Palsa-744. The sequence goes on along the minus strand of DATNLQ010000177.1, from coordinate 14,378 downwards.
AGTCGTTTATGAGCTTGAAGCGATCCAGATCGAGCAGTAGCAGCGCCACGTGGGTCCCGCTGCGCCGGCGCCTGGCCAAAGCCAGGTCGAGACGGTCCAGCGCGAGCGGCCGGTTCGGTAGCCCCGTGAGAGGGTCGTGCAGGGCCGCGTGTCGGGCGAGCTCCTCGCGACGGCGGCGCTCAACAGCGGCTGACAGGAGGTTGGCGACGGCCACGAGAAAGTTGACGTCGTCCTCGCTGAAGCGCCGGGGCCGCTCGGAATGGGCATTGAGCACGCCAAAGGGTCGCTCGGGCCCCTCGATGACGGCGTTCATGCCACACGTCACCCCCTGTTCGAGCAGCGGGCGGGGATCGAAGCGCGTCTCGGCGCGCAGGTCCTCGGCGACCACGGGCTGGCGCTCGGCGAGCGCATAGCCGGCCTGCGTGCCTTTGCCCGCAGGCAGCGTGCCGGTGCCCCTGTAGCCCACGCTGGAGACTATCGTCAGCGTCTTCTCGTTCTCGGCGAGCTCGAGCACGGCGCACAGAGCCACGTCCAGTGTGCTGGCGACGGTCGCGACGATCTCGTCTGTGAGCGCGCTGAGGTCTTGCTCGCGCAGTGCGACCTGCCCGAGGCGCGCAACCGCCTCGTGTTGGCGAGCATGCAGCGCCAGCCTTAGCTCGATCTCCTCGCGCGGCGCCGTGTCGTCGGTTTGGGGGTCGATAGTGCTGATGGTCTCTTGCATCGACCACCGTGTATCGGGGCTGTACCTGAGGTCGCCCATGCGGACGCTCAAGCGCGCCCGTGCGTGGATACAGTCGATGGCCGATGCGCTATCCCGCCTTGTTCTACGCCCGCCGCACGCCGTGGGTGGGGCTGGCGGTGGCGCTGCTGGCCGGCTGTGGCAGCTCGTCAACCGACAACGAGATCGCCTCCAAGACCGCCGAGCAGATCGTGGCGATGTCGCGGATGGCGGCAGACGGTGCGGCCACGGTGCACGTCTCGGGCTCGGTCGCAGGCGCGGGTGGGCCGCTGTCGCTGGACCTGCAGCTGGTGGCGGGAAAGGGCGGCCAGGGACGCATCGCTGTGGACAGGCTCGACTTCAAGTTGATACAGATCGGACGTTTCGCGTACATCAAAGGCAACCCCGCCATCTACCGCAGGCTCGGCGCACCCTTGGCGCAGGAGCTTCGGGGTGGGTGGTTGAAGGTCAAGACCAAGGGCGCCCTGGCCTCATTTGCCGGGCTAACGAATCTCGATTCCCTGGTCGATACGACTCTGACCAGCCATGGAACGCTTGCACGCAAGGGCACGAGCACGCTGGACGGGCACGAGGTCGTCGCGATCGACGACCTCGCCATTGGCGGCACGCTATATGTGGCCGCTCAGGGCAGCCCCTATCCGCTCGAGGTCCGCACGCCAGGCGGCGGCACGATCAGGTTTGACCACTGGAACCAGCCGGTCACCCTCGCCGCGCCCACAGATGTGGTCAACGTCAACCAGCTGGTCCGCCGTCGGTGAGGCCCTTCCGCCATGTGTCTATCCGCACCCGGTCCCGGTCAAGATCGTGGTGGCGCGCGCCGAATCGGCACTCGCGCGATACGACTTCAAACCTGAGGCCGGACACGGACGCGAGAGCTCTCAGTGAACAGTGCGATTCAAGCCAGCCTGCTGCAGCCCGCCAAGCAAGGGATGGCCGAGGCGCACCCGGGTGCCAAGCGGACGCGCGGCGGCCGGCTGGCCAGGGCGCTGGCTCGTATGGGCATCGGCGATTTGACTTCCGCCAACCAGCCCGGCCGCGGAGGGCCCCCCGCCCCAACCCGTCGGTCCTCGGCGCTCGGCGCGCTGCCGTGGCTGGCGCTCATGACGGCTGCGTTGGTGGGAGCAATTGTGGCTGGCGCTTCGATGATCGTGTCGGGCTGTGTGGTCGTGCTCGGTTGCGCGGCGACGGCGTTCGGTTGGCGCTTGGGCGACCGGCGCCGGCAGGCGCTCGAGCAGGAGATCGAGAACCGCTCGCTGGAGCTCAAACGCGCGCTGTCTGAGCTGGAGATCGCGCAGGCCGAGACGGTGCAGCGGCTGTCGATGGCAGTCGAGTTCCGCGACGAGGACACCGGCGCGCACATCGAGCGCATCGGACGCTTCTCCACGCTGTTGGCCGAACACATCGGCATGGACCCCGAATTCTGCGAGCGGCTGCGCCACGCGGCGCCGCTGCACGACGTCGGCAAGGTGGCCATCCCCGACGCGATCCTGCTCAAGCCGGGACCGCTCACGTCGGAGGAGCGCGCGATCGTGGAGACCCACGCGGAGGAGGGCCACAGGCTGGTGCGCGGCTCGTCGTCGTCGATCCTCGACATGGCCGCGACGATCGCGCTGAGCCACCAGGAGAAGTGGGACGGCACCGGCTACCCGCGCGGACTGGCGGGCGAGTCGATCCCGATCGAGGGCCGGATCGTGGCGGTGACGGACGTGTTCGACGCGCTGACCAGCGACCGCGTCTACCGCAAGGCCTTCCCGGTGGAAGACGCCGTGCAGATGATGCGCGAACAGCGCGGGCGCCACTTCGACCCGGTGCTGCTGGACGCGTTCATGGAAGTGCTCGGCACCCTGGGACCGGACCCGCACGAGGGGCCCCGGCCGGACCCGATGGTGCTCGTGGAGAGCACCCTGGAGACTTATGCCAAGGCATTGCAGCGCGGCGACGCGGAGATGGCCGAGGGCGCGATCGCGACGGCGATCGAAGACGGCATCACGCCGAGCACGCTGCATGCCGAGGTGATCGACCCGGCGCTGCGGCGCATCAACGTGCTGTGCGAAACGGGGGAGATCGACGGTGACCGCGAGCACCGCGCGATGACGATCACCCGCCGCGTGCTGGCCACGCTGTACCGCTACATGTTGGGCAGCACCGAACCGACTCGCGAGCGGGTGCTGCTGGCGGGCGTGCAGGGCGATGACCACACGCTCGGGCTGCAGATGGTCCACGACGAGATCGCCGCGGCGGGCTACCAGACGATCTTCGACACCGACCTGTCGGGCGAGCAGCTGCTGGTGATGGTCGAGAGCCAGTCGCCCGACATCGTGGTGCTGGGCGCGACCGTGCCGAGCGCGTCTGACTCGCTGGAGGTCGCGCTGCGAGAGCTGCGCGAGAATCACCCCGACCTGCCGATCATGCTGGGCGGTGCAGCGGTGGGTGGCAGCCTGCCGCGCAATCGTCGCGGCATGCGCGTGCTGGAGCGCATCGACGAGTCGGTCGAGGCGGTCGAACAGCTGCTGGCCACCGCCAACGCCGCGTCGCCCGCAGCCGTATAGATTTGCGGGCATGGCTGCCCGCGCGATCGTGACCGGCGGCGCCGGCTTCATCGGCTCGCACGTGGTGGACGCGCTGCTGGCGGAGGGCTGCGACGTGACGGTCATCGACGACCTGTCCTCCGGCGACGCACGTCGGGTGGCCGCCCAGGCGCACCTGCGCGAGCTGGACATCGTCGACAGGCCTGCGTTGGACGCGGTCGTCGCAGAGGTCGCGCCGCAGGCGATCTTCCACCTGGCGGCGCAGGCCAGCGTGGTGGCCTCGGTGGAGGACCCGGTTCGCGACTGCGACGTCAACGTCAAGGGCACGCTGCACGTGCTCGAGGCGGCAGCCGGCTGCGGCGCGCCGGTCGTGTTCACGTCGACCGGCGGAGCGCTGTACGGGGACCGGGCTCCAAGGCCGACGTCCGAGGACTACCTCCCCGAGCCACTGTCGCCCTACGGCGCGTCCAAGCTGGCGGCGGAGGCGTACGTGAAGACCTGGTCGCAGTCCAAGGGCATTCCCAACGCGGTCTGCCGCCTGGGCAACGTGTACGGGCCGCGCCAGAACCCGCACGGTGAGGCGGGCGTGGTGGCGATCTTCTCCAGCCACCTGTACGAGGATCGAGCGCCAAAGGTCTACGGGCACGGTAAGCCGACGCGCGACTACGTGTACGTGTCTGACGTGGTCAGCGCGCTGCTGGCTGCGCGCGGCAAGGCGGGGACCTACAACATCGCGACGGGCGTGCAGACCGACGTGATCACCGTCTGGCGCGAGCTCAGCGAGGCGGCCGGCAAGCAGATCGAGGCCGAGCTGGCCGACCTGCGCCCGGGCGAGCTGCAGAACAGCTGCCTGGATGCCAGCCGGGCCGAACGCGAGCTGGGCTGGCGCGCGCGGGTGCCGATCGCGCAGGGGCTGGCGCTGACCTACGAGGCGCTCGTGGAGGAATTCGCGTGTGGGTAGGGCTTGGAGCGTGCCACCGACCAGGATCCCTCGGCCCCGCCGGGCATCGTGGGAGCGCTCAGGCTGGATCGTCGGCAAGCCGATAGCATCGAACCGGTCGGAGACCGGTCAGCGGCGAGATAGCTCAGTTGGTAGAGCACACGACTGAAAATGACTGTCCCCCGCCTTGAATAACGTCGGGGGTCCAGGCGGCGTTTGCCCTGCTAATGCGCGGTTTTTTGGGCCGCTTAGCGCGGCGCGTTTGGGGCGTTTTCGGGGCCGTTTGGTGGTCGTTGTCCAAAACGTTGTCCAAAACCCCATGTGCGTCGGCCGTGCTGCCGTAAACCTGCTCGCGGGCCTGCCGAATGAGCCGATCGAAGGACGCGCCGTGTTCGCGCTTAGCGCGCTGCTGTAGCTGGTTGTATACGTCCATCGTCATCTTGCTGTCAGCGTGCCCGACCTGATCCATGACCCACTTGATGTCGTAGTTGTTGGCGAGAAGCGCAATCGAAATGTAGGTGCGCCGGAGGCTGTGCGGGGTGATGTGGGGAAGGGGCGGCATTCCTCGTTTGCGCATCTTCTCGCTGGCGAGCACGGCGGCCTCGTGGACGATGGTGCCGACGCGCTTACGGCTCATGCGTCGGCCGCGTTCGTTCTGGAAGAGGAACGCCTCGGGGCCGGTGTCGTTTCCGGCGCGGCGGAGCCGGTCGATGTGCATGATGAGCACTTCCGCTAGGTATGGGCTGACCTCGACAACGCGGATGCCGGTCTCGGTCTTTGAGTCGGGGATATTGAACCGTGCGCCTTCGGGGTCATGCAGGCGGAGGTGGCCGATGCGGATGCCCGATAGCTCGCCGTTGCGCACGCCCGAGCGCCCAAGGGTGCAGAGCATCGCCTTGCGCCCGACGTAAACGCCGACGCGCAGCCCGCCGAGGTTGCGGACGTGGAAATGGATCGTGCCGGGCGTGACGCCCAGCTCGGCGGCGATTCGTTTCTGGCGCTTGCCGTCGGCGAGTCCGAGCGCGACTGCGGCGGCGGTCGATCCGGGCCGAGCTTCACGCGCGGCGACAGCAAAGCGCTCCAGAGACGGGTCCTGCTCGTCGGCTGCGTCTTCAAGGAAGGCCAGCTCGTCCATCTCTAGGAAGGTGCGCTTGGGCTTCGGAACGTGAATCTTCAGCCGCTTGCTCCGTGCGTGGTTGACGGGGATCAACTCGTCCTCGACGGCTTCCTCCAGTATCGCGCCGAGGCAGCTCAGTAGGCCGCGTATCGAAGAAGGACCGAGTGGGACGAGCTTGCGGTTGCGCTTGTCGCGGAGGTCCGCGCCGGCATCGAGCGCCTCCTTGAGTTCGTGCGCCTCTTTGATCTTGTGCGCCTTGAATGCGCCGCATAGTTCTTTGTCGATTTCGTCGAGGCGGTAGCGGCCGAAGAACGGCAGCAGGTGGCACTGCAGGATGGTGCAATAGCCGGCGTGCGTGTTCTTGCTGATCGGCTTCTCGCCGATTAGACCTTCGAGCTTGGCTTTGAGCCAGTAGGAGGCGTATTCGTGGAACGTCGGCATTTGCGCGAACTGCTTTTCGACGGTCGGCTTCGCCTTTGGCCGCTCCCAAATGCCGGCCTCGATGCGGGCGAGGATGTTCCTCAGCTCGACTCGGCCGGTGCGCTCGCTCCACCCGCCGCCGCAGCCGCAATCGCAGTCGCGCTGCTCGTGCAACATGAGCGTTTCGCGTTTGCCGTCGGCGGTGAAGCGTAGGCGGAAGCGGAGCGTCCCGTCTACCTGCTGTTCGACCTTGAGGCTTCCTGTGACGGGGCGTGCCATTAGGCACGCCCCTGTGCGCAGGGTCTACCGTATGGGTACATCGGGGTTACCTCCCGGTGTCGGGCCGGGGGCGGTGACACGCCGCCCGGCCACTACTTGATTGTTGCGTGGATGGTAGCTCCACGTAGGGCAACAAATCAACGTTTGAGCAACGTCTTCGCGGGGGTTTGCGGCGGCTCCTCCGCGTCGCCTCGGGCGCCTGTCTCGGGGCGGGCTCGGCGAGCTGCCGCCGGATCGCTTGGAGGTCGAAGCGCAGCCGCCCGTGCTCGCCGCCGAGGCGCACTCCGCCCAGCTCGTGGCTGTGGGCATAGACCCAATCGCGGTCCACGCCCAGCTCTCGCGCGACCGTGGCGGCGTCCGCGAAGCGCGCCTCGTCCGGCCGCGCCTCACTGAGCAGAGCAACGACCCTGGCGGCGATCAGCTCTATGTCCTCGTTGTCGAGCGTCACGCCCGCGCCCTCGACCTCGCTCGACTCGCGGTGCCGCAGGCAGGGCGCCGTGACGCCCAGTGCGTGATCCGGGCGCGGGCGATCGGGACGTAAGCGGCTTCGCGCTCGATCCCGTGGAAGCGGGCGCCCTCGAGCACGGCCGCGATGCCAGTGCTGCCGGACCCCGCGAACGGGTCGAGCACGAGCCCGCCGGCCGGTGTCACGAGCCGCACGAGCCAGCGCATGAGGTCGATCGGCTTGACCGTCGGGTGGACGTTGGCGACCGGGTTCGCGGCGCACATTTGCTCGTTGTGTGCGCCGATCTTGAACGTCTGCACCACTTGGCGGGGGAGCTTCTCGCAGCCGGCCTCACGCTCCCGCCGGGGCGCCTTCGCGCAGTAGAAGAAGCGGTGGCGCTCGCCGAGCAGCCCGATCGGGCAGTCGGCTTCGCACTCCTCATCGGTGCAGCCGGCGCCGTGCGAGAGGACGAGGTTCGCGGGCCAGCGGCCTCGCTGGCTCGCCGTGATCCTGCGACCGTGGGAGCGCCCTTCGGTCGGGCAGTCCTCGGCCGTGAGCGCGATGCGACAGCCGTCGATGTTCATCGCCCCGGTGCCATGCGTCGCGAGCGTCTGGTCGAGGCTGCCCTCGACCGGCTTGCGGGCGAGGATGATCGGCTCCCACGCTGGCTTCAGTCCCGTGCCGAGTCCGTCGGGAAGCAGGCGCGTCGCGGGGTAGCCCTGCCCCTGCAGCCACATGAGCACGTCGCGGACTTCAAGGCCGGCTTCTTCGAGGCCGCAGGTCAGCCGGTGCGCCGTGCGTGCTGCCGCGAAAGCGAGGATGTGTCCGCCTGGCTTGAGGCTGTGCAGGCACGCGGCGCTCCATTCACGCGAGAACTGCTGGAAGCGCGCGTTGGGGTTCTCGGTCGGCGGCCGGCGGCGCTTCTTGCCACCGGGGTTGAGGTGCGCTGGCCGGTCCCACTCGACCCCGTTGACCCCGATCCCGTAAGGAGGGTCGGTGATCACGGCATCGACGGTGTTCCGGTCGAGCTTCGCGAGCCCGTCGAAGCAGTCGCCTTCGACGATTCTCCACTTGCGGGTTGTGATTCGCTGGCTAGGGCGAGGCATCGTTCTTCGTCTCCTGGGGTTGTGGTTGGCCGAGCCAGTCGACGGGCTGCTCGGGTTGCTGTGCGGTGAAGAAGACGGGCGCGAATGGCCCGGAGCTGGTGAGGTCATCGAGCGCCGCGAACGACACCGGGATCGCGACGCCGCCACCCGCTGGGTCGGATGCCGACAGCGCGAGCGTGCGCTGCAGCCGTTGACGCATCCGGGCTCGCGGCTGGTCGGCGAACACGACGAGCAGATGCGGCCAGGATCGGTAGTAGCCGCGCCAAGCGGGCTCGGCGGATGCGTCGGCGGATGCCTTGAAGTGGCGCAGCCTCGTGTAGCGGGTGACCTTCGCGGCGAGCTGCTCCGCGGAGAGCGTCCCGCGGTCTAGCTCGACGAACCGCTGGTGCAGGGCGAGCCCGCCGTCGGCGGCCGTTTGGAGGTACGTCAGCACAGCGTCAGCGATGACAAGCTCGGCGGGCCGGCGGCCTCGTGGCGGGGAGATTGGGTGCGCGACCTCGTTGCGCCAGGAGTCCGGGCCGCACTCGTCACCGTGCTCGCGGGCTGCCAGCACGAACGCGACGCCGACCTGATTGACGGCGATCGTGTGCTGCTTGAGCGGCCCTTCGGCCTGCTCTCGCGTCGCGACCTTACGCCGCGACTGCACGACCGCTCCTGCGGCCTCGACTGCGTCCGCGCCCGCGACGGTCACGAACCAAAGCGACAGCCGGCGAGGGCTGCGAATGCGCTCGACGAACCCTCGGCGCTCCAGCAGCCCCAGGACCGTTCTCGTCCACCGCTGCCCGGCGTGCGGCGTATAGAGGGCGTGCAGCTGCGTCGTTGACAGCAGGCGGTGGTCGTAGATGCCCGCGAGCATCGACGTCGCGATCGGCGGCAGCGGACGAGGCGGGCGAGCGGTCATGGCCTGCCTCCGGCGAGCGCGTGGCGCGAGGCTGGGCAGGGCGCCTGGCGCCTACGCACGACGCTGGGGGTCCTCGGCGCGTGGTCGCCTCGGAGCCGCCGAATGAAGGTGACGCCGGGCGCCTGCGCGCCTGGCGCGGGCGCCGTCCACGGCTCATCGGCCGTTGCTTTCCCGCCGCCCGCCTTGCCTTCGAGGTACTCCTTGATCCGTTCGTCGAGGGTGTCGAGCGCGGCGACCGTGTCCGCCGCCGCCACGCGCCCCGACGCCTTGTCGATCGTTGCCTGGACGTCTCCTAGAGCGTCTGGGTGGAAGGCGTCGGCGAACTGCTCCTCGACCGACTCGCCGCTGAACATGAAGGGCCTCGTGAGCTGCCCGTGGTGCGTGACCTGCGCGATGAATGTCCACCTCGGCAGCCCACTGATCGCCGGGGCCGGCGGGTCGCCTCCCCACTCACGCGCGATCAGCGCAGCCGCGTGAGCGTTGAGCGCCGTCGTGATCAGATGCGAGCGGTTCGTCGTCAGCGCGTTCAGCGTGTCGCTCGTCAGCCGCTCGGGGTTCTGGTTGAGCATCGTGGCGCGAATGCCGTACTTCGCGGTCTGCTCAAGCAACGCCGCGAGGTTCCCTCTCGACGCGCCGTCATAGGTCTGCACCTCGTCGAGGAACACGTAGAACGGCAGCCGCTGCTCCGGCGGCATCGACGCGCGCCCCTTCGCTCCGTGCAGCAGGTCGTAGACCAGGAGGTTCGCGACGAGCTTGTCCTTCGCGCCACCAGCACCTGGACACGCGAGCACGATTCTGCGCTCGTTCATCGCGCGCGCAATGTCATAGCTCGACGTCTGCGCGCCGAGCAGCGCCGCGAGCTGCGTCGATGAGCGCAGCCGGTCGATGAGGTTCGTGACCGGGGTAATCGCCTCTTCGGACAGGCGCGGGAAGCGCTCCATGAAGAACTGCCGGCGCGGCGGCGAGAGGAACGGCAAAGCGGCGGCGAGCCACTCCGGGTTCCCCAAGATCGACGGTATCTGGAAGATCGTCGGCTGCAGCCCATCGGGCAGCACGCCCGCCAGCTCGATCAGCGCCGCCGTCGCCTGCCCCGTCAACGTCAGCGCACGGTTGTTGCGCTCACCCCACTGAAGCGCAGACGCAAAGCTGTCGACGATCGCCTCGACCCGACGCTCGGCGGCCTCGGGGTCAAGGCCCCGCGCAGCAAAGAGGTTCCAGCCCGGCTGCCCCTGTCGGCTCCTCGGCCCGACGAGGTCCAGCTCGATCACACGCTCCGCGAGGCCCTCCTCGGTCAGACAGCTCTTGACCCTTTGCACCGCGTCCTGGTGGGGGTCGAGGAACATGCCGCCGTGACCTGAGCGGACGAGGTGAAGGAACTGCGTCAGCGCCAGCTCGGTCTTGCCCCACCGGCTCCGTCCCGCGGTGTAGGTGAAGAAGGAGTCCTCGACGCGCAGCCCGACCCTGCGCTGCCCGTCCTCGCCCTCCACTCGACCGAGCGGCACGAGGTTCGCCTGCCCGGTGAACGTCGGGAGGACCCTCGGCGCGGGATACACCGCCGGTCCGAGACGCAGCACTTCCGGCGCGGCGCACTTCACCGTCGGCGGCTTGAGCAGCCCCGCCATCTCGCGAGCGGTCACGTAGTCGCGACGCGCTGGCCGGAACAGGCCGGTCCTCATGCGGTGGTCAAACCAGCCGCGGCGGCCAGGAAGGTCCGAGCCAGCGAACGCCAAGCCGAAGAAGCGAACACCGACGACGCGCAACGAGTTCGCGCCAGCGAACCCGTCGAAACACGACAGCAGCCCTTGAAGACAACCGACGGCCGTCCCGCGCTCCGGCGAGCAGCAGCGGATCAACACCTGCAGACGGAAGATCGGCTCGGCCTGCACCAGCTTCGCCGCGATCTCCTCGCGCTCGGCGCGCTGCTTCACCATTTCCGCCGGGCGACGACGACCACGCCCACCACCACCGCCGTCGAAGTCGAACATGCCATCGCCGCCGGGCTGCCGCGATGAGTCATCGCCACGGCGAAGCGCCTCCTTCAGCAGCCGACGCCGAAGCCGCCTGCGCGTCGCCGCGGTCGTCGGGAGCAGGTCGATCGCAACCTCCGCGCGCTCCCGGTGCGCAGGATCAAGCCGCGCAAGCACCCGCGCGAAGCCCTGCAACGGATCGGGGGTCAACGGAAGATGTGCGAGCGGTTCGCTGCTCGGCCGCGCGAGGCGCAGCTCAGCACGCACGACCTCCACGCGATCATCGCCCTCGACCGCGGGCTCCGGGTTCGCCTCGATGACCTGGACCTGCACTCGATCGAACACGCCGAGCGCAGAGCGCACCGCCGGCAGCGCCCGCGACGGGACGCTCAGCGAGTAACGCATCTTCCCCTCGGGATCGCAGTCCAAGAGCACCCGGACCGCCCTCGCGCGAGGGTCAAGCCAGCCGCCGACGAGCCTCCGCACACGCGAGAGCTGGGCCGCGCAGCGAAGGACCGCATCGAGGCTCGGATCGAACGAGTCCGGGGCGAGCACCACCAGCCGAGTCCTCGAAGCGAGCGCCCTTCGCGTCGCCACCATCCGGCACACCAACGCGAACGCCACGACGACCACGGCCGGGATCAGGACCAGCGGCGCGAGCGCCTGCGCTCGACCCAGCAGCCCGACGGGCGAGCGCTTGGCGCCGAGCACCGAGAACGCCACGAGCACAGCAACGACCGCCGCGAGCGGCCGGGGGTCCTGGGACTGGCGGCCACTCATCGCCGAGCACCGCCCCGCCCGCGCGCCCGCGGCGCCGCGCGCCGGCCGTTACCGAATCTGCCGGCCAGCCGACGCGACAGCGACGGCGGGACGGCGCAACTCCGACCAGCGGGCGCCGGCAGCGCCGACGGCGAACGAGCGGGCACACGCAGCGGCGAAGGCGCCACCAGGCAACGACGACCAGCGACGACACGATACGCGAGCGGCAGCCAGCACCGGCACCTGCACGTCACCAGACCACCTACCGGCAGGGTCACACAACGGCCATTGGCAAGCCAGTTAGCCCACGGCGCACCCGGCGGCTTATCGGAGCGCGAGCGGAGCGCCAGCCGCAGGGGATCTCTAGTCAGCGGGTGACAGGGCGAGGATTCACTAGCGGACACAGAGAAGTCGCCGCGCGCGAAGCCTCGAAAAGCCGCGCGCGTGCAGGGGAAAGCAGGCAATGCCCGCAAGCCGCAACGGAGCCTCAAACGGCACCTCAAACGGACCCTCAAACGGACCCTCAGACGGAACTCGCCAGTCACGGCCGCCGCCCCGTTCTACTGGCCCGACAACGCCTACGCGAAGGTGACGTAGAGACGCGCTGTCGCGCCTCGCACGATTCGCAAAGCATCCCCGGCCGGCGGCGCGTGACCTCGCCCGCCCGGTTGCCGTACAGGTCGTAGCCGCCCCAGCGACACCAGCGGACACCTGCCGCCTGCGCCTCACGCTCCAGTCCTTCGATGCCCGCGAAAAACTCCGGGTAGAGCGCCTTGAGCATCGCGCGCTCCTCGCCGGCTTTCGCGAACGCACCGCAGTTGCACTCCCCGCTTCGGTGCAGCAACGCGGCGGCCGGCGACTCGGGAAGATCGTGCCCGCGGCGATAGGAGCGCATCTCCTCGCCGGTCCAGTCGATCAGCGGCGCCGCGAACACCGCCGCCTTGCCCGGCAGGCGGTTGATCGCCTCGCGCTTGGAGCGGCGGCGTGACTCCGCGCGCCGGATGCCCGACAAGAACAGCACCCTCGCGCTGCGCGGATGGCCGACCTTGCTCTCCCTGAGCAGGGTCATTATCTGGCGTTCCTTCAGCCTGTTATACGAGCGGCCATGCGCGCCCGGCCCAGGAAAGCCGTGCGGTATCTGGCCGAGCTCGCCGCCCGACGCCCGCCCATACCTCCGCGTGTCCCTCGCGACGAACGCCTCGATCGAAAGGCAAGGCTCGACTGCGCGGGCGGCGTCGTACCGAGCCCACCACACCCCGTCGCCGAGCACCATGATCCGGTAGGCGTCCCCGGCGCGGAGGACCCGCAGGGGCTTGCCGATCCAGTCGGCGTATTCGCGAACGAACTCCGCGACGCCGGGAACAGCGGTCCCGGTGTCAACGAACGCGAGGCCGTCGTAACGCTCGCGGCATCGGTGCGCGAGAACGGTCGAGTCGTTCCCTCCGCTGAAGAGGCACCACACCGCGACCGGCTGATGCTCTCCCCGCGCGCGGGCGATCAGCTCGTCCGGGTCCTCACGCTCGACCCCACCGACGGTGACTACCTCGAAGCTCACGGCCGCCTCCCCTTGCTGGCACGCCGAGGTGCGCTGGGCCGGATCGCCTGCTCGGCAACACGGTGCGCGAGCGGCGGCGGGACCGCGTTGCCGACCTGCGTGAACTGCCGGGTGCGAGCGCCCTGCCACGGATAGTCGACGGGGAACCCTTGGAGGACCGCGGCTTGCTCGACCGTGACTCGGACCGCGTTGACGCCACGGCGCTGCTGGTAGCGGCCTGGAGGGTCGCTCGCGTTCTCCTTATGCCCTGGAGGATGAACGCGCCTGTCGCAAGCGACGGTCGTCGCCGGGCGCTTCCCGGCCCATACCGGGGTGCCCTTCGCGAGCCCGGCGGCGAGCATCGTCGGCGCGGGCTGCTCGACGGGCCTGGGCTGCGCGCCGCGCTGGCGAGGCTCATACGCGCACGGCACCCACTCGACCTTGTTCGCCGCATGGCCGAAGTGAACGGTCGGCGCTGGCTGCCCGCTGCCGCGAACCGAGGCGTGCGCGTGCGTGCCATTCCGCCAAGCCCAACCGCCTCGCTCGACACCCTCACCGGGAGGAAGCTGACGGCCGACGAGCGCCCCATCCCGCGAGCGCCTCGTCGTGACGAGCGTCGGCGCGGGCCGCTGCTCAGTCCACGGCTCGACGTCGTGTGCCTGCCAGCGGTCGACTCTGCTCGTGACCGCCTGCGCCGGAGCCTCGGTCGGATCGAACCCCTCGTTGATCCTGCTGCCGCTGCGACGAATCTCAACGCACGGCTGCCTGGTCCAAGAGCGTGTCCGAGCGGTCAGAGTCGGCGCCGGGTTGCAGCCGGGACGCCGGTCGCGCTTGCGGTAGGTGCCCGTGTCGCCCTTCGCTGGCTGGTTGCTCGGCGTGTCGTTGCGCCTCGGGAACCCGACCTGATCGGCGGTGCTCCAGCCGAGCGCTTCGGCCATGCTCACCCACGGCAGCAGGCCAAGCTCGTCCTCCGGTGTCTCTTTGCGCCGAGGCTGGTAGGAGCGGTGCGTCGCCTCGGGCAGCTCGACTGGCCCGTCGAGCGACGCGATCAGGAACGCCCGTTTGCGGGTCTGCGGGACGCCGTAGCGCTCGGCCGAGAGAATCCCGGCGGCGGTGTGGTAGCCGTGAACGGAGAGCAGCCCGGCGAAGATCGTCCATAGCTCAAGGACGGCAGGGACTTGCTCGAGCGCGATCCACCTCGGCTTCAACGAGAGCGCATACCGCAGCGGCTCGACCGTGAGAAGCGACCTCGGATCGGCGCACTGCGCGAGGCGCTCGGCGCGGCTGTCATGCCCGGCGGCCAGCTCATGCGCGCATGCGATGACCAGCGGCTTGTCCTCCCGGCCGAGGCCCTTCCCGGCAGAGCTGTATGCCTGGCACGGAGGCGAGCCGACCATCCCCCAAACAGGAGAGAACTGGCAAGGGTCGAGCGCAGCAAGATCGGCTTGGAGAACCTCGTGACCGGCGGCGGCCGAGGTCGCGCACGCCCACTCGTCCAGCTCGATACCGAGCGCGTTCAGGCCGAGCATCCGAAGGCCCTCCGCCCAGCCGCCGGCACCGGCGAACAGGTCGATGATCTTCCCCGGCTGCCGGCGGCCACGAGTCGCTGCGCGACGAGTCGGTTTGCGAGCGTCGGCATCATC
>DATNLQ010000170.1:0-3001 GCA_035602785.1 Solirubrobacteraceae bacterium | reverse complement strand
GGCGGGCTGCCACGAGCGGCTGAAAGTCGGGCAGGCGGTCTGCAAAGACGGTGTTGACGACGTTCAGCAGCGGCGCGCGGCTGCGGAAGTTGCGCGTCAGCGCCAGGCAGGCGCCGCGCTGTTGGAGCTCGGCGCGGCGATCGCGAAACAGGTTGACGTCGGCGTGCCGGAATCCGTAGATCGACTGGTGCTCGTCGCCTACGGTGAACAGATTGGCGCGATCGAGCGCCCGCAGGATCGCGAGCTGGCGCGGGTTGGTGTCCTGGAACTCGTCGACCATCAGCAGCTCGAAGCGCTCAGACCAGGCCGTGCGGACGCTCTCATGCCCCTCCAACAGCGCCAGCGCGCACAGCTCCAGGTCGTCGAAGTCCACCGCGCCGCGCCGGCGCTTGAGGCTCTCGTAGGCGTTGCCGAATCCCTCCAGCAGCTCGTCCAGCAGGACGCAGGCGGCGGCCGCGTCCGCGTCGTCGCTCCCGGACCACAGGCGCGGCGCCGGGCTCGGCGCGGGCGCGGGCAGTCGCGGCAGGCGCTGGCCGGCGCTGCGCAACTGCGCGTGCACGGCCGCGATTGTCGCCTGCAGGCGATCAGCTCCATAGGCGGCCAGCAGGTCCACCGCGTCGGCGCGCTCTCCGTCGACGAACGCGCGCAACGCGACCCTGAACGCCTCCCCGCGCAGCCGTCCGGCGAGGCCCTCGTCGAGGATCGCGAACTCCGGTTCCAGGCCAGCCATCAGCGCGTGCGCGCGCAGCAGACGCGCGCAGAAGCTGTGGAAGGTGCCCACGAACGCCGCCTCGGTGTCGCGTGCGGCCTCGCGCTCGCCCAGTTCCAGCAGGCGCGCGCGCACGCGCTCGCGCAGCTCGCCGGCGGCGCGGTCGGTGAACGTGATCGCAAGGACCCTGCCCGGCGCGAGCCCGTCCTCGCAGACGGCCCGGACGAAGCGCTCGACGAGCACGGAGGTCTTGCCGCTGCCCGCGGCGGCCGACAGCAGCAGCGACCCCGAGCGGCGGGCGACCGGCTGCTCCTGCTCGTCGGTCAGCTCAAGGCCCGCGGGCGCGTCTGCGCGCTGGCGCTGGCGATCGTCCGCTTCGACGTCTGCCAGGCCCTCGATGCGCAGCTGGTAGCCGGCCTCCATCAGCGCTCGCAGCGACAGATCGTGGGGTACATGCAACCGCCGCCATACGCGCACGTCCGCGGCCGCGGCTCGAGCTCGCCCCGCGCAGCCTGCCCGGCCGCGGTAAGCGCCAGCGCAACCGCCTCGTCGAGCAGCTCGCGCACCTGCTCATGCTCGCGCGCCTCGCCGCGCACGCACTCCAGCTCCACGCCGCCGTGCTCGTCGAGCACGCCGCGCGCGCGCAGGTCTGGGCCGGCCAGCGGCTGGTAGAAGCCGCCCACCGCCTGCAGGCCGAGCAGGCTCTCGACCGCGCGCATGTACAGCGCCACCTGCAGGCTGCCCTCCGATATCCACCTGGCCGCGCCCGGCGCGGCGCGGCCCTTGTAGTCATAGACCACCGCCTGGCCCATCCCGCTGGTGTCCACGCGGTCGATCCGTCCGCGCATCCTCACGCCGTCGCCCAGCTCGAACGCGGGCAGCTCGCTGGCTCCGCCGCGCTCATCCTTGGCGGTAAAGCCGAAGCCCAGCTCCAGAGCCGTCGGCTCAAGGCGGCTGTGCACCTCGGCCGCGTAGTCCAGGTAGCGCTCCAGGTCCGCGTGCAGCCTGCGCCGCGTCCCGGGCACGCGCTCGGGAGCCACCGACAGCGGGTAGGCAGGCTCGTTGTCGGCCAGCGCCATGCGCAGCAGCTCGCGCGCAAGCGGCAGGCTGGAGGGCGTCAGGCGCGCCGAGCCGCGCTCACGCGCGAGACCCTCCAGCGTGTCCTTGAGCGCGGCATGGGCCAGGCCGCCGCGGGCGAACGGCTCGGGGTCCGGGTCGATCGCCCCCGGCCTGAGCATCCGCTCGACAAACCAGCGCACGGGGCACGAGATCCACACCTCCAACGAGGACGCCGACCAGACATGCGCGCGCAGGTCGCTCAGCAGCCGCTCGTCGGTCAGGTATCCGGATCGCGCCGAGCGAGGCTCGGCCGACGGGGCCACATCCTGTGCGACTCCGATGGGCCGGCGCGCAAGCTGCTCGAGCGACCCCTCGGCGAACAGGTCGCACACGTCGTCTACGAACAGCGACCTGGCGGTCGGCTCGCCGTCGTCGTCTGCCAAATGCCAGCTGAGCACGAGCAGCTCCTCCGGGCGCGAGGCGATCGCATACAGCAGGTAGCGCTCGGCGGCCAGGGCGTCCTTGCGCTCGCCGAGCACCAGGCCCGACGTCTCGGCCAGCCGGCGGCGCTCGTCCTCGGCCAAGAACGGCTGCGGGCGCGCCCGCGCTGGAAAGACTCCTTCCTGCAGGCCGCACACGAACAGTGCGCGCACGCGCCTGGCGCGCAGCGACAGCGGATCGACCACGGCGACCGCCGGCGTGGACGGGCCCGACCCGGCGGTATCCCCGCTGACGATGTCCAGGCGCTCCAGCCATGCCGCCAGGTCCTCGGGCCCGGCTGGCACGAGGTCAGGCGCGATTCGCGCGAGCTCGCGCAGCTCGCCCAGCGCGCGCCGTCCTGCTGACAACGCCTGCGCCTCGTCTAGCTCGTCGGCGTCCAGCACGCTCGCGGTGCGCCTGCGGGGCGCGCAGAACAGCCACTGAAGCTCGCGCTCGGCGCGGTCGATCAGCGCGATCGGCCCACGCCGCTGCGCTTCGCCAAGCTGGTCGATCGTGTCCAGGCGCCAGTGCGATCGCTCCCACAGCGCCCGCGCCTGCGCCGCGCTTGTGGCACCGGCGCGCCGGGCTCGCAGCTCGAGCCGGTCGGCCAGCTCGGGATGCTCCAACAGCCCGGGTGCGCGCAGCCACGCCAGCAGGTCGCCGAGCGTGCCGCTGTCAGCCCCACAGCGCAGCACCCCTACGAGCGCCCGTCCGAGCGCGGTGTCGGCCAGGCGCCTGCGCCGCGCAAGCGCA
>DATNLQ010000164.1:0-9878 GCA_035602785.1 Solirubrobacteraceae bacterium | reverse complement strand
CCCGCCGTTGGGAGGACTGCTGGTGCACGCGAGCTGGCGCCTGGTCTTCCTCGTGAACCTGCCCGTCGGGCTGGTCGCCGGCGCGTATGCGCTGTGGCTGTTGCGTGAGAGTCGCCAGGAGTCCAGTGAGCGCCCCGACGCGGTCGGCTCGGCAATCCTGATCGCGGGCGTGGGCCTGCTCGCGCTTGGGCTCGTGAAGGCGCCCCACTGGGGCTGGACAGATGCGCGCACGCTCGGCGCACTCGCGGCGGCGGCCGTAGCGCTTGGCGCGTTCTGGGCACGCTGTCTGAAACATCCCTCACCCGTCGTCGACCCTGCGCTGGTGAAGGTGCGCTCGTTTGCCGTGGCCAACCTGTCGAGCATGCTGTTCTCGGCTGCCTTTGCAGCCATGCTGCTCGGCAGCGTGCTGTTCATGACCGGCGTGTGGCACGACTCGGAGCTCCACGCGGGCCTTGCGATCGCGCCTGGGCCGGCGATGGCAGCGGCGTTCGCCACGCCCGCGGGTAGGCTCGGCAGACGCTTTCCACAGCGCCTGCTCGCTGCCGGCGGCATCGCGACCTTCACGTGCGGCTGTCTGTGGTGGCGCCTGCGCATCGGCGTGGTGCCCGACTACGCCGGCGAGATGCTGCCCGGCCTGATCGCCACGGGGGTGGGCGTCGGCTTCACGCTGCCCACGCTCGCCGGCGCGTCCGCGGCGTCGCTGCCGCCCGCTCGCTTTGCAACGGGCTCGGGGATCTACTCGATGGCGCGCCAGCTTGGCCTGGTGCTCGGCGTGGCGATCTTCGTCGCCGTGCTGGGCGTCGTGCCTCCGAGCGACCCGCTGCCGGCGTTCGACCGCGGTTGGACCTTCATGGTGATCGCCGGGCTGCTCGGTCTCGCGCTGGCGCTCGCGATCGGCCAGGTGCGCGGGCCTGTCGTCGTGGCTCAGCCCGCCGCCGCGGATGCCCTATGAGTGCCGCCGCCGGCTTTGACCGCCACACCGCAGTGGACGACGAGCTGATCGGACCGTGGCGCGCCGAGGTCGCACCGGAGCTGAGCGGCTTCGCAGGCGCCCACGGCGGCTACATGGCAGCGATTGCGCTGCGCGCGCTGACGCGCGTGGTCTGCGATCCACGGCGCACGCCGCGCTCGCTGACTGTCCACCTGCTGGCCTCCGTCGCACCGGGCGCGCTGGATCTGCACGCCCGCCTCGATCGCGCCGGCTCCACGATGAGCGCGGCCTCCCTGCGCATCGAGCGCGACGGCGCCACGCTGGCGACCGCGCTCGGCTCCTTCGGGGCGCCGCGCGAGTCGCTTGGCCACTGCGCGGTGACGATGCCCGACGTGCCGGCGCCCGAGCAGTGCCGGCCGATCGTCGAGAAGCCCGTCGCGCAGGCGCGCGCGGGACTGCTCGTCGAGCACCGGCCGGCAGCGCCGCCACTGCCGCTCAGCGGCGGCGATCGCGCCGAGATCCTCGTGTGGATGCGCCTGCTCGAGGACCGCCCGACCGACGCGCTGTCGGCGTGCATGCTCGCCGACGCGGCCCCTCCCGCGCTGTATGGGCGGCTGAGCAGCTACGTGGCGATGCCCAGCACCGACAGCACGGTGCACTTCGCGGACCTGGCCGCCGGCGAGCGCAGCCCGTGGGTGTTGGGCGTCTTTCGCACGCGCCTGGCCGCCGACGGGTATGCGGTCGAGGACGGCGAGCTGTGGACCCCCGACGCGCGCCTGCTGCTCAGCGCTCGCCAGCAGCGACGCATCCTCGCCGGATAGCCGGTCGCCGCGCCGGGCCGGCGCGCCGTCCGTGCAGGCATCATCTGGCAACGTGCAGCCTGCCAGGCAACTGACCATCTTCCTGCGGCGCATCGTCCTGCTCGGCGTCGTCGTGGCCGGGCTGCTGCTGCTGGGCACGCTCGGCCTGGCGCTCAGCGAGAAGGTCGGTCCTTGGTATGCCTTTCGCTGGTCGCTCGCCACAGCCTCGACCGTCGGCGACTTCCCCCAGGCTCGCACGGTGGTCGGCCAGATCGTCGAAGTCGGGCTGATCGTCGTGGGCGTGGGTACGCTCTTCTACGCGCTCGCCACGGTCGCAGAGTTCTTCGTCGCCGGGCACCTCGGCGACCTGTTGGCCCTGCGGCGCATGCAGAAGATGATCGACTCGCTCACCGACCACCACATCATCTGCGGCTTCGGTCGCGTCGGGCGCCAGGTGGCGCGCGATCTGCACGCCGCCCGCGCCCGCTATGTCGTGGTCGACTCCAATACGGCCAATCGCCAGCACGCCGACGGACTCGGCACGGCGTTCATCGAGGGCGACGCCACCGACGACGCCGTTCTCCAGCAGGCCGGGATCGCCCGCGCGCGCTCGATCATCGCGTGCGCCGACTCCGATGCCAACAACGTGTTCATCACGCTCACCGCGCGCGAGCTGCGCTCGGATATCGCGATCGTCGCCAGGGCTGCGGTCGAGGACACTGAGAAGAAGCTCAAGCGCGCCGGCGCCGACCGTGTGATCTCCCCTTACAAGGCCAGCGGAACTGAGATGGCAAGGCTGGCCCTGCACCCCCAGCTCAGCGGTGTAGTGGACGTAGACCTCGAATACCGGATGGAGGAGATCGTCGTGGGCGAGGGCTGCGAGGGGATCGGCCAGACGGTCGACGACATCCGCGGCGGATCGATGATCGTAGGCCTGCGCCGGGGCGCCGAATTCCAGCCCCAGCCCCCCGCCGAGGCGACGCTGCGCGCGGGCGACACGATCCTTGCGATGGGCACCGCGACAGCGCTCGAGCGCCTGGAGGGGCTGCTGGAATCGCACTAGGGCCGCGGTCGTGAGCCCGTGAGGCATCCTCGTGGACGCCTATCGTGCTGGGCCATGTCGTACCTGCCCTTCTCGGCATCCCTGGTCCAGGGCGAGGCCGTCTTGCGCTTCCCCTATGACGAGCGCCTGCGCCAGCTGCTGCGCGCGCTGCCTGGGCGGCGCTGGGATCCCGTCGGGCGCGCCTGGTGCATACCTCTCGAGCCCGACCAGGCCGAGGCGCTGGCGCTGCTGTTCGCGGACCTGCCCGGCGAGCCGCAGGTGAGCGAGGCGCTGGCGCGTGCGATAGCGCGCCGGCGGGCGCGCCGCCGCCGCGGAGAGTGCCTGATCGACCTCGCCCGACCCGACGAGAGCTGGTGGCTGACCTTCGCCGCCGATGCCGCCACGGGCCCGGCGCAGGCCCTGCTGGAGCACCCCGACGCCTACCACGTGCCGGCGATCGGCCGCGTGCTGCTTCCACTCGACGACCGCGCCGCGCAGCTGATCGAGAGTGTGACCGAGCACAACGCCAGCGTGCGCCTCAGCGACGCCGCGCATCGCGCCCTGGACCACCACCGCGAACACGCCGATCGTCGCGGCGGCGGGGCGTCCACTGACTCGCCGGGCAATGAACGCGAGTCCGAGCTCGTCTACGACGTCGAGTTTCGTCGCGACCGCCGCGGCGAGCACTGGTTGCTGATCGCCCCGCAACATGCCCGGCTGGCGCGGGTGCTCGCCGGCCAGGCCGACCTGCGCGCGCTCGACGGGCCGGCCGGGACGCTCGGGCTGGCCGCAGTCGAGCACGACGCCCACGCGCTGCTCGCGCTGGTCGACGAGCTCGAGGACGCAAGCGTCGACCCCAGGGTCGCCAGCTGGCTCAAGCGCGCGACCACCTGGCAGGGCACGATCGAGGTTGCCAACGCTGAGGGCGGGCCGGTGCTCGTGCTGCTCGGCGACTCCGAACGCCTGCCGCAGGCGCTGCGCGCAGTGGCCGCGAGTGCGCCCGGCGGCGCGACGGTGCCGCTCGCGCTGCACACCTGGCAGCTGATCGACGGCCAGCTCGAAGGCTGGATCAGCCATGCCGCCAGACGCTGCGTGGAGGCGTTGACAGACGGTCGGCCCGCGCCGCCGGCCGTGCTGGAGCTGTCGAGCGTCCACGAGGAGCCGACGTTCGTGCTCGCGCCCGGCCACGACGCAGGCCTGTGCGAGCAGTTCGCGGCGATCGAGGGCGCGCTGGCCGCCGCGCCGCGCCGCGGCGCCGAACGCGAGCACGCAAACCTGCCCTCGATCCGCGCTGACCCCTTCTGCGTGCCCGAGCTCGATCGCTTCCTCACGGCAAGCCAGGCGTGGGTGGACCCTGAGGCGCTGGAACTGCTGCAGGAGGTTCGCGAGCAGCACGCGCAAGCCGCCGGCCTGGTGGCGCTGTCGGCGGCCACAGAGGCGTCGTTGTCATTGTCGGGGCTGGGCGGCGAGCTCAAGCCGTTCCAGCGCGCGGGCGTCAGCTATCTGCTCTCCCAGCGGCGGGCATTCCTCGCCGACGAGCAGGGCCTGGGCAAGACGATCGAGGCGCTCGCCACGCTGGAGGCCGCCGAGGCCTACCCAGCGCTGGTCGTGTGCCCGGCCAGCCTCAAGCTCAACTGGCTGCGCGAGTCTGAGCGCTGGCTGCCCGACCGCAGCACGCGGGTGCTGGCGGGCAACGGAGCGGGCGCCCCGATCGCGCCCGCCGACATCACGATCGTCAACTACGACATCCTCGCTGGGCGCTGCGCGCAGCTGTGCGCGCTCGCTCCCCTCGCGCTGGTGCTCGACGAGTCTCACTACTGCAAGAACGCGACCGCCAAGCGCACCCAGGCCGTGCAGAGGCTCGCGGCGGCGATACCGAGCGACGGCCTCGTGCTTGCGCTGACCGGCACGCCCGTAGTCAACAGGCCGGCCGAGCTGATCTCTCAGCTGCGCATCCTCGGGCGGCTGGGCGACTTCGGCTCGGGCGTGAAGTTCGGCGAGCGCTTCCGTGGGCCCGACGCCCACCTGCGCCTGCACTGGCACCTGCGCGCCCGCTGCTTCGTGCGTCGTTGCAAGGCCGACGTGCTGCCCCAGCTGCCGGCCAAGACGCGGGCGGTCGTGCCGGTCGAGCTCGACAACGAGCCCGAGTACCGGTTGGCCGAGCGCGACGTGGTCGCGTGGCTGCAGAGCCAGCCGCTGGACCTGCGCGAGCTCGACGCGAAGGTCGCCGCGGCGTTGCGCGCTGAACGCCTGGTGCGGCTCAACGCGCTCAAGCTGCTGGCTGCGCGTGGCAAGCTGCGCGCCGCGCTGGCCTGGATCCACGACTTCTGCTCATCGGGCGAGCGGCTGGTCGTGTTCGCCCACCATCGCGAGATCCAGCGGGCGCTGCTGGAGCGCTTCCCGCACGCCCTGCACATCCTCGGCGAGGACAGCCATGTCGCACGCGACGCCGCCGTGCAGTCATTCCAGTCAGGCGCCGACGCCGACAACCAGCTGATCGTCTGCTCGATCGAGGTCGCCGGCCAGGGTCTCACGTTGACCCGCTCCTCCAACGTCGTATTCCTGGAGCTCGAGTGGACACCCGCCAAGCATGACCAGGCAGAGGACCGCTGTCACCGCATCGGCCAGCAGGACGCCGTCAACATCTCCTATCTGCTGGCCGCGGGGACGATCGACGAGACGATCGCCACGCTGCTCGAGCGCAAGCGCGCGGTCATCGGCGCGGTCACCGACGGGCGCGTGTCCAACGAGGAGGGCGTCGTCGATGCGCTGGTGCGAGAGCTGCGCGGCGTCCCCTACAGGCACCTGCAGGCCGTCGCCTGACGGGCTACTGCTTCAGTTCCAGCGCGTCCAGGATTTCGGCGTACCTTTCGACCGCACGCGCTTCGTATTCGGTGATCTGGTTTTCCAGCCTGTTGACGACGCTTATGAGGCCGCGCTCTTGCGGTCCCTCGAACCGGCTCAGCGTAGCGGGCAGCTCTCCGAGGGCAACCCATACGGGCGTGTACTGCGCGTCGAAGCGCACCGTGCTCGCCGGCAGCGTCTGGTAGCCGCTGGCCACCCAGGCCTTCACGTCGCCGCACAGGTCCGGCGGCGTCAGCGTCGAGAGGGTCTTGAGCTTGTCGGTGTAGGCGCGCACGGCGCTCGTGAGCCCGTGGCTGCTCCAATGCAGGCTGCCAGCCGCGCGGGTGAAGCTGTGGATGGCCGCAAGGCTGGGTTTCACGCCTGCCACCACGATCGCGCCAACCACCTCGTCGCTGAGCTGTTCGGAGTCGTGGTCCTGCGGGGAGCCCTTGGCCGCATTGGGGCATTCGCTGCGAGCCTGCGCCACGACGCCCGTCAGCGCCGCTTCGGAGCGGTGGATGTTGCCCGCCGCCGCGTGCACGAGCGCGTAGTTCGCGCGGATGTACGCCTGCGTGGCCGCGGCGTCCCCGGCGCTCGCAAGCGTGGACGCCGGCATCGCCAAGACACCGCCGGCCACCGCCGCGAGGATCGTCAGCCGCACAGTAAGCACGGCGTAAGTATCCCTCTTATGCTGCAACCGATGTGCCGGTCGCGCCGCGGGTGCTCGGTATTGTCGGCCCTCGACAGCCGTACATGAGACGCAACGGATACACGACCGCGCTGCTCGCCTGCCTGGCTTGCTCGCTCGCCCTGGCCGCCTGCGGAGGCTCCTCCGCGAGCAGCGCCGTGCTCGACTCCGACCCCGCGCCCGCGGGTAACCCCGTCGCCGTGTCGCCCATGCCCGGCACCCCCGACGCCTCGCCGGACACGCAGATCAGTTTCCTCGGCAGCTCCGGAACGAAGGTGCTGGCGGTGCGCGCGGTGGGCTCGCGCAGCGGCGTGCACGCGGGCGTCCTGCGCGCGTACTCGACCGGTAACGGAGAGAGCTTTTTGCCGGCGCGCCCCTTCATCTCCGGCGAGCGGGTGACCGTCACGGCGCAGGTCAGCGTCGCCGGTGTCACGCGCGAGGCCAAAACGGGCTTCGAGGTCGCCCACCAGGTGCAGGTCAGCCAGAAGGAGTTCCCGATCAACCCCGGCAATCCGCACGATGTGCAGCACTACTCGACAGCGCCCACCCTCACGCCCTCGGCCGTCACGATCGCCACGCCCGCCCAGCCAGGCGCCGCGCCGGGAGACTTCTTCCTCGCCCCCTACCAGGCCGACGGATCTCCCGGCCCGATGATCGTCGACCAGCACGGCAGCCTCGTGTGGTTCCACGCCCTGCCGGCCGGCGATGAGGCGACCGACTTCGGCGTGCAGAAATACGAAGGCAAGCCGGTGCTCGTCTGGTGGCAGGGGCGCATCCTGCAGGTCGGCTTCGGCCAGGGCGAGGACCTCATCTTCAACAGCTCCTACCAGCACATCGCGACCGTTTACGCCGGCAACGGCTACCACGCCGACCTGCACGAAATCCGCATCACGCCCGAAGGGACCGCGTGGATCGACGCATTCGACCCGATCCAGGCCGACCTGTCGAGCGTCCATCGCTCCGCCAACGCCGTGCTCGAGGACTCGGTCATCCAGGAGATCGACATCAAGACCGGCTTGGTCATGTGGGAGTGGCACGCGCTCGGGCACATCCCGATCGCCGAATCCAACAATCCGCCGCCCAGCGAAAGCGACTATCCCTGGGATTACATCCACGTCAACTCGATCTCACCTGGCCCGACGAGCCAGGAAGGGGGGGCGGGCGCCAATCAACCAGGCGACGTGCTGCTGTCGGCGCGCAACAGCTGGACGCTGTACGACGTGGATCTCCTCACCGGCGCGATCCGCTGGCGCCTGGGCGGCGCGCACAGCGACTTCAAGCTCGGCCCCGGCACGCGCTTTTACTGGCAGCACGACGCCGAATGGCAGCCCGGCGGCCTGATCTCGCTGTTCGACAACGGCTCGGATCCGCCCAAGGAGAAGCAGTCGCGCGGGCTGCTGCTCGACCCCAACCCTGCCGCGCACACGGTCACGCTGGCCAAGCAGTTCGTCAATCCTGCCAAGACGCTGCTCGCGGAAAGCCAGGGCGACATGCTCAGCCTGCCGGGTGGCAACTGGCTGATGGGCTACGGGCGCCTGCCCAATTTCACCGAGTACGCACCCTCCGGACATGTCCTGTTCGACGCCACGCTCGGACCCGAAGTGCAGGATTTCAGGACCTACTTCTCGACCTGGAGCGCCCAGGCCCCCGGTACGCCGTCCGTCGTCGCACAGCCCGCCGGCGCGAGCGCGATCGACCTGTCGGTCAGCTGGAACGGGGCGACCGAAGTCGCCTCCTGGCGTGTGCTCGCCGGCGCCTCCCCCGCGGCGCTCGCAGCTGTCGCCACCGCCAACAAGGCGGGCTTTCAGACCACGATCTCCGCGCCGAGCGCCGGTCCGTATGTGGCCGTGCAGGCGCTTGACGGCTCGGGTGCCGTGATCGGCGCCTCGGCCACGGTCAAGGACTGAGGTGGCCCGACAGGCCCCTCGCTCGCTGCCCAACGGACTCGGCGCGCCGGCCGTCTTCACTGGCACGCCGGTCGTCCTCACTAGCGCGCTGGCCGCCGCTCTCGCTGGCACGCTTGCCGCCCTCGCCTTCTGCTGGGCAGCTCCCGTCCATGCGGCCACGGCGATCGCCTGCGTTCCCCCGGCCCTGAACGTGTCCGCCGCCCTGGCAGGCGCGCGCGTGACGGTCTCGCCGGAGCCCGACAGCATGGATGCCTCCGCCCAGACGCAGATCAGCATGCTCGGTGTGCCGGCGGACGAGCTCTCGGACATCACCGTCACGGGGTCGCGCTCGGGCGCGCACGCAGGGAGCCTGGTCGCCTACTCGCAGGGAGATGGCGCGAGCTTCCTTCCCGCCCGCCCGTTCGCCGCGGGCGAGCTGGTGACCGTCCACGCGCAACTGCTGGAAGGGGCCGCGCCGGTCCCCTTCGCCTGGAGCTTCACCGTGGCCGTGCGCGACGTCCCGGGGTCCACGAGCAACGCCGTCGGAACAGGCACCACCAAGAACGCCGCCCCGCCGCCGCCGCCCAAGGAATTTCAGAGCTTTCACTCGCGTCCGCAACTGCGTCCGCCCGACGTGACCGTGTCCGCCAAAGCCGACACCGCGACGGGCGGCGACATCTTCATCGCCCCCTACTCCGGCGTCGGCCAGTACGGGCCGATGATCCTCGACGAACACGGCGACCTGATCTACTTCAAGGCGCTGTCGCCCGCAGGCGCCCGCGCAGCCGATTTTCGCGTGCAGGAATACGAAGGCAAGCCCGTGCTGACCTGGTGGCAGGACCCGCTGGTGGGCGCCGGCAGCGCCACCGCCGGCGACGTGATCGCCAACAGCGCGTATCAAGAAATCGCCCAGGTGCGCGCCGGCAACGGTTACCAGCCCGACCTGCACGAATTCCAGATCACCCCGCAGGGCACCGCGCTGATCACCGTATACGACGCGATCGACTGCAACCTGTCCGCGGTCGGCGGGCCGGCCGACGGCGCGGTGGCCGACACGCTGCTGCAGGAGATCGACCTGAAGACCGGCCTGGTGATGTACGAGTGGCACAGCCTCGACCATGTGCCCCTGGCGGACTCCTACTCGTCGGCGGCGCCCACCAGCCGCGCCGAACCGTTTGACTACTTCCACATCAACTCGATCGACGTCGAGCAGGACGGCGACCTGCTCGTCGACGCGCGCAACACCTGGGCTGCCTACGACGTCGATCAGGCCACCGGGCAGGTGCGCTGGCAGCTCGGCGGGCGCCACAGCAGCTTCAAGATGGGCCCCGGCACCGGCACCGCCTGGCAACACGACGCGCTCCAGCAGCCCGACGGCGCGATCACCTTCTTCGACAACGGCGCCTTCCCCCAGGAGCATGCTCAGTCGCGCGCGATCGAAGTGGCGCTGAACACGACCACCATGGCCGCCACGCTCGTGCGCCGCTACGAGCACCAGAACCCGCTGGTGGCCGGCAGCCAGGGCAACGTGCAGGCTCTGGCCGGTGGCGACTGGATGGTCGGCTGGGGCCAGGCGGGCTACCTCTCGGAGATCGGTCCGGCGGGCCAGCTCCTGTTCAACGCCCACCTGCCACCGGACTGGGAGACCTACAGGACGTTCGTGGCGCTCTGGAGTGGACAGCCCGCC
>DATNLQ010000163.1:0-7713 GCA_035602785.1 Solirubrobacteraceae bacterium | reverse complement strand
GTGTTTGCGCTTTCCAACGGGCACATCGGCCTGCGTGGCAACCTCGACGAGGGCGAGCCGTTCGGTATACCGGGCACCTACCTCGCCGGCCTGTATGACGAGCAACCCCTGCCATACGCCGAGGCCGGCTACGGCTACCCCGAGGCAGGGGAAACGGTGGTGAACGTCACCAACGGCAAGATCGTTCGCCTGCTCGTCGACGATGAGCCGTTCGACATCCGCTACGGGAAGCTGCGCAAGCACGAGCGGGTGCTCGACCTGCGCGCGGGGGTCCTGCGCCGCCACGCCGAGTGGGCTTCGCCGACCGGGCGTCTGGTGCGCGTCACCTCGACACGGCTGGTGTCCTTCTCGCGCCGGGCGATCGCCGCGATCATGTACGAAGTCGAGCCGCTGGCCAAGCGCATTCCCGTGGTGGTCCAGTCGGAGCTGGTCGCCAACGAGCCGCTGCCCGGCGCGGCGGACGATCCGCGCGCGGCCGCGGTGCCGGCCGCGCCCCTGCGCTCGGAGAGCAACCTGGCGAAGGGTGCCCGCGGGTCGCTGGTGCACTGCACCCACTCCAGCGACCTGCGCGTCGGCGCGGGCATGGATCACGCAATCGACGGCCCTCCGGGCACCGATGTGACCAGCGAGAGCATCGACAATCTCGCGCGCGTCACGATCACGGCCGACGTCTCGCCCGGAACGCCGCTGCGGGTGGTGAAGTTCCTCAGCTACGGCTGGTCGGGCGAGCGATCGCTTGCGGCCATCCACGACCAGTTGATGGCGGCTCTTGCCAGCGCGGTACACGGCGGCTGGGAGGAGCTGCTGGCAGAGCAGCGCAGCTATCTCGATGGCTTCTGGGAGCGCGCCGACGTCGAGCTCGATGGCGACGCGGAACTACAGCAGGCGGCCCGCTTCGCCCTCTTTCACATCCTGCAGGCGGGCGCCCGCGGAGAGAAGCGGCCGATTGCCGCCAAGGGGCTGACCGGGCCCGGCTATGACGGGCACACCTTCTGGGACACCGAGAGCTTCGTGCTGCCCGTCCTTACCTACACGTCGCCGCGCGCAGCCGGCGATGCGCTGCGCTGGCGACACCGCACCCTCGATCTCGCGCGCGAGCGCGCGACGCAGCTGGGGCTCGAGGGCGCCGCCTTCCCGTGGCGCACAATCGCGGGAAGGGAGTGCTCGAGCTACTGGCCCGCCGGCACCGCCGCTTTCCACATAAACGCCGACATCGCCGATGCCGTCGCGCGCTATCAGGCGGCCACCGGCGACGAGAGCTTCGAGCACGAGGTGGGCACCGACCTGCTGGTCGAAACCGCGAGGTTGTGGAGCTCGCTGGGGCACCGCGACGGGTCGGGCTTTCGCATCGACGGGGTGACGGGACCCGACGAGTACAGCGCCATCGCCGACAACAACGTGTACACCAACCTGATGGCCCAGCGCAACCTGCGCGTTGCAGCCGATGCCGCCGAGCGCAACCCGCAACGGGCGGCCGAGCTGGGCGTCGACCCCGCGGAGCTGGCCCTATGGCGTGAGCTCGCAGACGCGGTGGTGATCCCCTACGACCAGGCGCTGCAGGTCCATCCTCAAGCGGAGGGCTACACCGAGCACCAGGTCTGGGACTTCGAGGCGACGGGCGCCGAGCAGTACCCGCTGTTCCTGCACTTCCCCTACTTCGACCTGTACCGCAAGCAGGTCCTCAAGCAGGCCGACCTGGTGCTCGCGATGCACCTGCGCGGAGACGCGTTCAGCGATGAGCAGAAGGCGCTCAACTTCGCCTACTACGAGCCCCTGACCGTGCGCGACTCGTCGCTGTCGGCCTGCCCGCAGGCCGTTCTCGCGTGCGAGCTCGGCCATCTCGATCTTGCCTACGCGTACCTGCGCGAGTGCGCGCTGATCGACCTGGAGGACCTGCACCACAACACGCGCGACGGGCTGCACATCGCGTCGCTGGCCGGGACGTGGATGGCGACGGTGGCGGGCGTCGGCGGCATGCGCGACCACGACGGACGGCTCACCTTCAAGCCCCGCCTGCCGCGTCCGCTCGAGCGCGTGGCCTTCCGCCTGGGCTTTCGCGGCCGGCGACTGGGTGTCGAGGTCAAACGCGAGCAGGCCACCTACACGCTGCTGGCAGGCGACCCGATCGAGATCGCCCACCACGACGAGGATGTGACGGTCACCGCGGCCAGCCCGCTCGTTCGGCCGATCCCTGCGGCGCCCGAGCGCGAAGCCCCCAGCCAGCCATACGGCCGAGATCCCGGGATGGGCTCAGTCGAGCGGTGAGGCGCTGACGGGATCTAGCGCGCCTGCGGGCTGGCGTCGGACTCGAGCAGCTGGCGGCCGTGCAACCAGAAGAGCAGGACGAACCCCGGCCCCACGAGGACGACGGCGGCGGCGAACACCACGACCAGGGCGACCAGCGTGGCGTGTGGCGCCGAGCCATCGGCGAGCGTCAGCCCAGTGCCTGGAAGCAGCGTCGGGTACTGGGCCACGCCCCACCCCCATACCACCGCCGCGACCCCCAGGGCGGCGAGCGGGCGCAGTCCGCGCAAGCGCCCGAGCGCCAGCAGCGCAAGGACCGCGACACCGCACGCGCTCGCGAGCAGCACAAGCGGCAACGCGCGACCGGTGAGACCGTGGTAGAGCAGCCTGTCGGAGCGGTGAAGCTCTACGAGCGCGGCCAGGGAAAGCGCCCCCGCGGCCACGCCCGCGATCGCGGCCCGGCGGGCGAAGTAGCGTTCATGTCGGCGGTCGTTGCGGCGGATCGCCTCGCCGATGAGGAACACCGCCGCCAGATAGGCGCACACGGCGACGAACAGGCCCCCGATCAGCAGCGAGGTCGGGCTGGTCCACGCCGCCAGGGTGGAGTGCCGGGCGTCGAGCACGACGCGGCCGGCCGCCACGGCGCCGACGACCATGCCCATGAAGAAGGGCGTCAACAACGAGGAGACCGCGAAGGTCGCGCCGAGCAGGCGTTGCCAGCGCAGGCCCTGCACCTCCTTGCGAAACGCAAAGCCGGCGCCACGCAGCACGATCCCGAAGACCGCCAGCCATAGCGGCAGGGCCGCGACCGTCATCACTGCCGCGAACGCGCTCGGAAAGGCGGACCAGAAGACGACCAGGGCGAAGATCAGCCACACGTGGTTGGCCTCCCACACCGGCGTGATCGTCGCGTCGATCAGCTCCCGCGGCGCCCTACCCCTGCGATCACCGCCGGCGAGCAGGTCCCACAGGCCAGCGCCGAAGTCCGCTCCGGCGAGGATCGCATAGAGGGTCAGGATCGCCAGCAGGATCGCGCCGACCGCTTGCGCCATCACGTCGCCCGCCCCGCGATCGGCCTGGAGGGTCCGCCCGTCGGCGGGCCGTAGGGGACGGCGGGCTCCCCCTGATCGCCTTGCCGCCAGCGGCGTGCGAGCAGTCGCAGGGTCAGCACGGTGGCGACCCCGAGCACGGCGTACAGCGCGATCACGGCGGTGAGGCTGGCGATCACGCCTTGGTTGGTCGTCGCAGCCTGGGCGGTGGTGAGCAGCCGGTAGACGACCCACGGCTGGCGTCCGACCTCGGTGACGATCCAGCCGCACTCCATCGCCACCAGCGCCGCCGGTCCGCACGCCACGGCCAGCCACCAGAACCACCGATGCTCGGGCAGGGCGTGCCGTCGCCGCCAGGCCGCGAGCGCCCACACTCCCGCGAGCAGGAGCAGGAACGCAAGCCCCACCATCGCGTCGAAGGAGAGGTGGATGAGCGTCGGCGCAGGCGGACGGTCGACGGGAGCGACCGAGTCGAACCCGGTCACCTTCGTGTGCGGGTCAAAGCCGACCAGCAGCGAGTCGAAATCGGGGATTTCCAGGCCGAAGTAGACGTGTCCGCCCGAGTACACGCCGCCGAGGTACTCGGGGACCCCTCGGGAGGTGTGCGCGACGTACTCCATCGCGGCGAACTTGACGGGCTGGTCGGTGGCGATCGCGCGCGCTGCGGTGTCGCCGACGAAGATCTGAAACGGAGTGAGCGCAGCGGCGAGCGCGAAGGGAATCGCAAAGCCGAGCCGGTGGTAGCGGTCGCGGCGTCCACGCAGGAACCCCACGGCGTACACGGATGCCACAGCGAAGCCCACGACCATGTACGCCGCGAGGACCATGTGGGGCATCTCATACACGGATGCGCGATTGAAGAACACCGCCCACGGTTCCACCGCCACGACGCGTCCCGCGCGCAGGGTGAATCCGCCCGGCTGGTTCATCCACGAGTTCGCCGCCATCACCGAGATCGCGCCGAAGATGCCGCTCACGGCCACCGGGATGCCCGACCAGAAATGCGCCCAGCCGCGCAGGCGCCGCCAGCCATACAGATAGATGCCCGTGAAGATCGCCTCCAGGAAGAAGAAGATCCCCTCGACGCTGAACGGGAGACCGATCACCGCCCCGTACCTGCGCATCAGGCCGGGCCACAGCAGCCCCATCTCGAAGGACAGGACCGTCCCCGTGACCGCGCCCACGGCAACGAGCACGCCCAGCGCCTGCGACCAGCGCCGGGCGAGCGTCATCGCCACCTCGTCAGAGCGCTTCAGGCCGATGTACTCCGCGAAGAGCACGATCGTCGGAAACGCGATCCCAAAACACGCGAGGATGATGTGAAAGCCCAGCGTGGTGGCCATCTGCGCGCGCGCCGGCACCACCTCGCGGGCTGTTGCGAGCATCCCCGACGCGTGGACGAGTGCGCTCATCGATTGCGAATCTAACCGTCATGCGGGCGGCCCGTAACCGTCATGCGTGTCGGCCCGCGCGATAGCGGCACAATTACATCCAGCCTGTAGACAGATCTAGCGCCTATAAAGTAGACTTGGTGTATGAGCACGACCATCAGGGTGAGCGAGCCGACCCGGGATCGTTTCGCCAGGTTGGCGAAGTCGACTGGCCGTCCCATGAGCCAGCTGGTGGATGAGGCCGCCGATGCGCTCGAGCGGCGCGTGTTCTTCGACCAGCTCTCTGCCCGCTATGAGACCCTGCGTGCCGACCCAAACGCATGGAGCGAGATCGAGGCCGAGCGCGCTGTTGAGAGCGGCGCGCTGCGCGACAGCTCGTCGTGAGCCCTCATCGCGGTGAGGTGTGGCTGGTCGACTTCGGCGACCCTGTTGGCCGCGAGCAGTCGGGCCGACGACCCGCCGTCGTCGTCTCGGCCGATTCGCTGAACGAAAGCCGCGCTGGCGTCGTCTTGGTGGTGCCGATCACAACGACCTACCGTGGCCTGCCGTCTCATGTGGAGATCGACCGAGGCAGCTCGGGGCTCGACGAGGTCAGTTACGCAAAGTGCGAGGACGTCAAGTCCGTCTCAGAGCAGCGTCTGGTCGGCCGACTCGGTGGCGTGGGTGAGGAAGTCATGTTCCAAGCCGCTCGCGCACTGCGCTTCCTGCTCGACCTGTGAGCAGCGCCGTAGCGTCACACAGCATCCTCGACCGCCACGACGAGCTCGGCCAGGCTGATGTCCAGGGCGCTTGCGATGCGTATGACCGTCGTCCAGGCGGGGTTTGCCTCGCCTCGCTCGATCCGCGAAAAAGACGCGGTCGTGATGCCCGCTCGGTAGGCCAGCTCTTCCTGGCTGGTGCCGCTGTCATGGCGCAGCCGGCGCAGGGCACAGGCGAGGGCCGGGTCTGGCGAATCTTGCTTTGCCCGTGTTCGCCGCTGCGTGCTAACGCGAGCGCTCACGCGCTGCCTGTCGGCGGGTGCATCATTCAGCGTCGCCGCGTCGCCAGCTCGAGCTGTGTGCCAAGCCCCGTCAGGTACCACTGGTTGGACGCGCCATACGGCTGCCCCGCGCCATGGTTTTCGATCAGGCCCAGCCCCGCCAGACGACTGAGCAACTTGGAGATCTGACCCTGGTCAACGATGCCAGAGCCTTCGGCGATCTCCCGGTTATTGGCACCCGGGTGCTGTGCAATCACCGACAGCACCAGCATCGTGCGGTAGGTCACGCGCATCTTCAAGCCGTCCAGCGGATCCTTGACCGGACGGCTGCGTTCACGGCGACGGCGCTTGTGCTCGTGCGAGCGGGCAGCGCGCAGCTCCTGCGCCGCCGCGCCCGCACCGAGATAGGGCAGCACGATCATGCTCATCAACGGGCCCAGCAGCACGCCGAAGGATTCCTGGTCGTTGCGCACGACGCGCATGTGCAGCACGCCAAGGACGCCTCCCACAAGGGCCTGCGCCGTGATCGTCGGCGGACCCTGGCCCGCCGCGCCCTCCCTGCCCCGGTCGATCGCGCGTGCGAGCTCGTCGACCACCTCCGCGCGGCGGCGCAACATCCGCTCCCCACCCGCCAACGACTCTACGACGAACAGCTTGGCAAGGCCCGAGGACTGGTCGAGCAGCTCGAGCACCACCATCAGCGCCGAACGCACGCCGCCACGCCAGTTCGACTGCGACGCGTAGGCCTGCTCGACGGCCGGGCGGGTCTCCGCCAGCATCTGGTCGAACGTAGCCAAGAAGCAGTCTTCGCGATCGGCGAACAGGTCATAGAAGGTCTTGCGAGACACCCTCGCCCGGCCGATCACCTCATTGACGGTCATCCGCGCATAGCCCACCTCCTCGACCGCCTGAACGACAGCCGTGACCATCCGATCGCGCTGGATCGCGCCGACAGCACTACGTCCCTGCGCGTTGCCACGTCCCTGCGGTTTGCGACCCGCCGGCAGCTGACGGCCCGGATCGCGCATCAGCGACGCGACCGGCGCAACCACGGTCGGCCCAGCTGGACCCGTTCTGTCGCGAGGCGCAGTGGTCGGCGGGGTGCGCTTCGGAGAATGCTTGGTAGGGATCACGCTCACCTCGGTTGGTGGGTCGTCGCCGGGGAGAGTTTTCAGCGACACAAATAAACAGTGGCCTACATATTATTCATGGCCGCCGGAGAGATGCCAGTCAGCAAGTAGAAAGTTGCAACACCGCGCCCGCGACGGCTTCTCAATAAACACCAGCTATAGCTCATCGATGCCCTGTGTGGCGCGCTGCAGGCGCAGCCCGCGGGCCGTCAGGCACCACGCGTTGGTGCCGCGCTGGCCGCGCCGGGGGCTGACGTTCTCGATCAAATCGAGGCCGGCTAGTCGCGCGAGCAGCTTGGATATCTGTGCCGGGTCGGAGATCCCCGCGGCCGCTGCAATCTCGCGGTTGCTCGCGGCGGGGGTCTGTGCGACGGCCGCCAACACGCGGACCGTGCGATAGGTGAGGCGCATGTCGAGCTCGTCGAGGAAATCGACCCCTGGACCTGCAGATGCCGTGGGGTCAACGCGGCGAGGAGCCCGCGGGGGCGACGCATCGAGCTCCGCGCACGCCGCCGCCCGCCCCAGGTAGGGCAGGACGATCATGGCCATCAGCGGACCGAGCATGTCCGTCAGCGGCGCAGGGTCGTCGCGCAGCAAGCGCGTGTGAAGCAGCGTCGCCATCGCGCCCACCACGCCCTGGGCGATCAGCGGCTGGGTATGGGGATGCGATCGTGCGTGTGCGCCTCCTGCGTCGATCGCCTGCGCGAGCTGAGCCAGCGCCTGGGCGCGCCTGTCCAGGACGGGTCGGCCGGCCGCGAGCGCCTCCACGATGCACAGCCTGGCCGGGCCGCGCTCGCGCTCCATCTCGCTCAACAGGGCCAGCACGGCGGCACGCATGCCGTCGCGCCAGTCCGCCTGGCCGCGATATGCCGCCGCGACGATGTCGCTTGCGCGCGCCAGCGTATGCTCGAAGGCGGCGA
>DATNLQ010000330.1:0-16304 GCA_035602785.1 Solirubrobacteraceae bacterium | reverse complement strand
ACCTGGCGCGCCTCCTGCTCGTGCAGGTGAAAGACGCCCGTGAGCATGCCCGCCTCGCCCTCGTCGATCTGCCCGCCCGCCTCTGACTCGGCGATCAGGCGCTTGAGCTCGTCCGAGGAGCCGCCGCGGCGCTCGAGGCTCATGTCGACGCCAAGCAGCCGCAGGATCCGGTCGGCAATCGCTGTCAGGGCGAGGATGACCGGATGGAACAGCGCGCTGAAGGCCTGCAGCGGGCGCGCGACCCGCCGGGCGACCGCCTCGGCGCGATCGATCGCGTAGAACTTCGGCACCATCTCGCCGGCCACCAGCTGGGCCGAGGAGATGAGCACGAACGCCACCACCACCGCGATCGCCACCGCCGCGCCGTGGCCGAGCGTGTTTCCCAGCGCGCCCTTGAGCAGCGAAGCGAGCGCGGGCTCGCCCAGCGCGCCGATGCCGATCGAGCACAGCGTCACGCCGATCTGCACCGCGGAGATGTACTCGTTGACACGCGCCAGCTGTGTGAGCGCCAGCGTGGCGCCGCGGGCGCCTTCGTCGCGCATCACTTCAAGCGTTGACCGGCGCGAGCGCACGAGCGCGTACTCGGCGATCACGAAGAACGCGTTGATGGCGACCAGAAGCGCCGCCAGGATCAGCTTCAGGCCGTTCACGCTCCAGGCGCTTGGGCGACGCTACTTCGAGGAAGTTCTTCGTCGTCGTTCATCGCGTGCTCGGACGCCCCAACGGTAGCAAGCCAACTGGTCGCCTATGCGATGCGGTCTCGCCGGACGGCCTAAGCGAGACGGTCGAGCTGGCCGGCCAGCTGGAAGTCGGCGTCGGTCAGACCGCCCTGCGAGTGCGTGGACAGCGTCACGCGCACCTTGTTCCAGCCGTGCACGAGGATGTCGGGGTGATGGTTGGCAGCCTCGGCAGCCTGCGCCACGTCGTTGACGAACGCGATCGCAGCCGCGAAGTCGGCGAACTTCAGGTCGCGCACGATCGCCTCGTCGCCGGACGGAGAGCTGCCCTCGGCCCGACGCCACTCGCCCACGGTCGCCAACCGCTGCTCGATCTCCGTGTCGCTCAGAAGGGCCATCCATGGGCAGATTAGCCCTACAGTCTGCGCATGCGCATCGTCAGCCTCGTTCCCCACGCAACCGAGCTGCTGTTCGCGCTCGGGCTGGGCGAGCAGGTGCTCGGCGTGACCCACGAGTGCGACTATCCCGTCGGCGCGCGCGAGCTTGCGCGTGTCACGCGCGACGCGCTCCCCGGCGGGCTGAGCGCCGGCGAGATCGACGCTGCCGTGCGCGAGCGCACATTGCGCGGCGAATCCATCTATGAGCTCGACCGCGACACCCTGGCAGCGCTCGAGCCCGACCTGATCGTCACGCAGGCGCTGTGCCCGGTGTGCGCGGTCTCCTACGAGGACGTGGCAGCGCTCGCGCGCGAGCTCCCCTCGCGCCCGCGGGTGATCGCGCTCGACCCCAAGACACTCGGCGAGACCCTCGGCGACGTGCGCACGATCGCCCGGGCCACCGGACGGCGCGAACAGGGCGTGGCGCTGATCGCACGCACGGCCGCAAGGGTCGATCGGGTGCGCCTGGCCGTGCGCGGCCGGCGCCGACCTCTGGTGGCCGCCCTGGAGTGGCTGGACCCGCCCTTCGTCGCCGGCCACTGGACGCCCCAGCTGATCGAGCTGGCGGGCGGCCAGGATGTGCTCGGCTTCCCCGCCGAGCCATCGCAGGAGCTCTCCTGGGAGGCGATCGCAGCGGCCGAGCCGGAGGTCGTGGTGGTGATGCCGTGCGGCTATGACGCGCCCCGGGCGCGCGCCGAGGCGCTGGCCCACTCCTGCCGGCTCGCCACCCTGAACGCGTCGAAGATCTTGGCAGTGGACGCGTCGGCCTACTTCTCGCGACCAGGCCCGCGACTGGTCGACGGGCTGGAGCTGATGGCGCACATCTTGCACCCGCAGTGCGTGCCCGGGGCGCCCGCTCAGGCGCTGGCGGTCGAGCTCGCGCCGGCGCTTCCGCGCTCCTAAGCGCGCCTGCCCGCGACTCAGGGTTCTTCGGGGCCCACAACCGTTGCCGGGACGCTCACCGATTCGACCTCGCTGGCTTTGGCGGTGACGATCGAGCCCACAACCGCGGCGGCCGCGATGGCCGTGCAGGCGGTCATGGCGAGCGCGGGCGCACGCATCCGGTCGCCCAAGCGAATCGCCAGGGCGGCGAGCGTTCCGCCGATCAGCCCGCCGACGTGCCCGCCCCAAGAGATGCCAGGCAGGGTGAAGCTGATGACAAGGTTGATCAGGATCAGGCCGCCGATGCCGCCCATGCCGCCGCGCATGAGCGGCAGTTGGCGAGCGCGGAGCTCGACGGCGAACGCGCCCATGATGCCGAACACGGCGCCAGATGCGCCCACGGTGATCGTGTGCGGCGACACCAGCAGCGCTCCGAAGGAGCCGGTCAGCAGCGACACTGCGTAGATCGCGCCGAACTTGACGCGCCCGAGCACCGGCTCCAGCTG
The DNA here is from genome assembly GCA_035602785.1 of Solirubrobacteraceae bacterium. Lineage (GTDB taxonomy): Bacteria > Actinomycetota > Thermoleophilia > Solirubrobacterales > Solirubrobacteraceae > Palsa-744. The sequence continues at coordinate 13,802 of DATNLQ010000330.1, read as the reverse complement.
CAGGCCCAGGACGTACAGGACATACATGTTGAAGCCGATGTGCACCAGGTTCTCGTGCAGGAACCCGCTGGTGACGATCCGCCACAGCTGACCGTGGGCGACCCCCTGGCCGGGCAGCCTCGCTTCGCTGCCCAGCAGCGCGCCTTTTTCGTAGACGCTGTTGGTGGGCTGGCCGCCGAAGGAGAAGTTGCCCTCGGCCACGAAGGCGGCCACGTTGACGACGATCAGGGCGTAGGTGACCCGCGGCACGGTCGCCATCTCGCGCATGCGCACCACCTTGGTGCGCTGTTTGGCGCACTCCGGGCAGCGCATCCCCACGGGCGTGCTGGTCATGCAGTCGGGACAGATCGGCCGCCCGCAGTTAGAACAGGAGACCCCGGTGTCGTGCGAGGGGTGGCGGTAGCAGGTGGCCATGTGCGGGAGAGAGAGCCTATCTGGACGACCCCGCGCTTTCGCCGAAAACGCTCAGCGGGGCCCACCGGCCTTGCGCTCAGCGATCGCCCAGCAGCTTGCGGGTCTCGCGCGAGAGATCGCGGATGGCGCGCTCGGCGGCGTCGCGCGCGGCGTCGATGCTCACGGTCGAGGAGCCGTGCGCGCGCCTGCGTGCGCGCAGCAGCACCAGCGCGGCGCCCGCGGCGCTGCCGGCCATCAGCGCGGCCGCCGGCCGCACCCAGTTGCGCGGGTCGCGCATCGCCGACAGCTCCCACGCTTCGAGCTCGTCGGCGGCCATCTCGGTGATGCTCGTGAGCGTGCTCTCCAGGCGCTCGGCCAGGTCCTCGGGCGGCTCGACCGGCGCGAGCGCTTCGCGCAGCAGACCCTCGAGGTGGGAGGCTGCCTCACTCATGGACGATCTCCTCCAGCTGTTTTATCGCGCGATGGATGAGCACCTTGGTGGCGCCGTCGGAGCGCCCCAGCGCACGGGCGATCTCGCGGTTGTCCATGCCGAGGGCAAAGCGCATGATCAGCGCCTCGCGGCGGTCGTCGGGCAGCAGGCGCACCCCGTCGAGCACCCTGCTGAGCTCCTCGCGCCCCTCGACCAGCTGCTCGGTGGTGTGCAGCGCGGCCAACGTGGTCGTCTCGTCGATCGGCGACGCGGGCTTGCGCGAGCGGTCGCGGTATAGGTTGGCGGCCAGGTTGTGGGCGATACGGATCAGCCACGGGCGCAGCGGCCGGCCGCGCGATTCGCGCTGGGCGCGCTCGAAGTGGCGGTAGGCCTGCAGGAAGGTCTGCTCGGTCAGGTCCTCGGCGTCGTGGTGATCGCCCACGCGGTAGTAGGCATAGCTGTACACGTCGCGCAGATGCGCGCGGTAGAGCTCTGAGAACTCCGCGTCCAGCTGGGCCTTGGGCTTGCGCTGGGCCTGCTCGTCGGCTTGCTCGCTGACCTGTTCGCTCACTCATTGCACCCTACCCTCGCGACCGCTTGCAGCCTAGGCCGCCCGCGAGATCTCGCGGGCGCTTGGCGCGTCGGGGAGCGCAGCGGGTACACCCTCGGCGCCTCCCAGCCATTGCCACTGCAGGCTCACGCACGCCCAGATGCGATCGGTCACCGCCGCTGCGAGCGCCGGCGAGCTGTGCTCGACGGTGGGGAAGCGCAGCGGACGTCCCACCCGCAGGCGGACCTTGCGCGGGCGGATGCGCCAGCCCCGGCGCACGGCGTCGCTGCCAATCACCGCCACGGGCACCACTGGCGCGCCGGTTTCCAGCGCCAGGCGACCCACGCCCCGGCGCGGCTGGCCCAGCGGCCCGGGGCGCACGCGCGTGCCCTCGGGAAAGACCACCACGCAGTCCCCGCGCGCGAGGATCGCTCGAGCGGTGTCCATCGCGTCGCTATCGCCAGCGCCGCGGTCGATCGGGAAGGCGCCCAGGGCGTTCAGCAGCACGGCCTGCCAGCGCTTTTCAAACAACTCGCGCTTGGCCATGTAGTAGACCGGGCGGCGCACGAGCGTTCCGATCACAAACGGGTCCAGGAAGCTGCGGTGGTTGGACGCCAGCAGCAGCGGCCCGCTGCGCGGCAGATGCTCGCGGCCGATCCGCTGCAGGCGCAGGTAGATCAAAAACGACGGCACCAGCACGGCGCGCAGGCACCAGTAGAAGATCGGATTGACGCCGCGCTGCAGCGAGCGTTGGCGAAAGCCGTCCAGGCTCACCGACCGGCTGGACGCGGCCACTTCGTCAGGCCGCGCCAGCGTCTGGCCCGCGCGCGAGCAGGCGTGCTCGGCTGGCACGATGTCGGGCTCGAGGTCGGGCTCTGTGCGCGGATGGGCCATGCCATCCATACACCGCGCGCGAGGACGCCGTTACAGTGGGCCGAGCGCGCGTGCGCGCGTCGTGCCGGAGTAGCTCAGCTGGTAGAGCACCTGTCTTGTAAACAGGGGGTCACGGGTTCGAGTCCCGTCTCCGGCTTGTGTAGTCAGCCGCGAGTGCTTGTGCGGGCGGGGCGCGTCGATCGCGTCACACCGACATTGAGGCGAGGGCGCCGGCGGGGCAACTGCGATGGCCGGCGCAACGAGCCTGGAGCGGCCCCCGAGGGAGCCGCTCCAGACATCGCTGTCATCTACTGGAGGAGGCGGGATCCGTTCCGCCTTTTTTCCCGACCAGTCTCACGGTGTCGAGCTCCCTATAGAGCTGCTTCGGGAGCGCCGACTGTGAATTCGGTCGTGTACGTTGTGTATGGAGCCGATTCTAGACTGGCTTCGATCTCGGTGCCACCGCTGGCGCACGACGGGCCGCCGAACAGGACCACGAAGGCGTTGCCGTCGTCGTCGAGCTGCACTGAGATGCTTTCCGACCCAATCGGATCGTCCACGTCGTCTCCGACGGGCGCAGGCGAGAGCAGGTTCTCGTCCGGGCCGATCCACTCGACTTTGGGCGCCAGACCACAGCGCGCGAACAGCTGTTCGTCGCTGACGTTGACGAACTGCTCGGCGTAGACGGACGGGAACTCCACCTCGACGATCGTCTCGACGCTGCTCTCGACGTTGTCCTCGACCGAGGTCGGCGGGAGCGCGGTGACGCCCGGCGGGGTCACTTTCGGCGGCAGCACTTCGAAGTTGGTCGTCACCGTGGTGAACGGCGCGACCTCCAGGTGAGCCGAGACGAGCGTCTCGCCAGATGCGCATCCGGGCCCAGCCCACAGGGCCGCGGAACCATTGCCACCGCCGTCGAGTTTGATTGTAGTGGTGGGACCCTCAGTCGGTTCGAACACCGGCGCTTCCGACCAGCTCATGTTGTCCCTGCAGCGACTGAACAGCTCCTCGTCGCTCAGTTTGACCGACTGAAAGGCGAATTCGGGGTTGCACGAGACTTCGACGATGTCCGCCACGCTCGATGATGTCGTGAACTCGCCCTGGTCGACGAACGAAGGCTGCGAGGTGATGATGCACGTCGGGTCTAGTTCTCCCGCCGGCTTTTTGGCGTCGGCCGTGCGCGCCGAAGCCGTGCCAGCCAACGAGGCCAGACACACGACCAGAACCGCGAGGCCCGCCAAAAGACTGCGTCTTTCCATGACTTTTCCTCCAGTGGATTACGTTTGTACGCCCCTGCTCCGGTAGTCGCAAGCAACAAACGAGATAGCCCATCCCTCCAGGAATCAGCCCCCCGCGCGGCGTATGTAAAAATTGAATACCACAGGACAAGCAGTAAAAGGAAGCAAAAAGATCGCAAATTGCGTGAATTTTTGATTCGTTCGCGCGCATTTTCCGGTTTGCGCGTGCCACCAGCGGGTATATGTCAACCCGTCGCGCTGCTCGTCGTATTGGTTGCTGCCCTTGCCAGCTTCAGCGTCGCTCCCACGTCCGCGTCCGCAGGAACCCCATACGTGGACGGCATCTCCGACCAGAGCATGGCGCTGTGGGACTCGGGCTTCGATGACGGTCGCTTCGCCGCGTACTTCGCCGAACGGTGGGTAGCCGACGGCCACATCGCCTACGCGCGCTACGTCGTCCAGTGGGACGTCATGCAGGAGCCGACGGCGGGGGCAAATCCCGGCGGCGACTACCGCGAAAGGCTGGAAGCGTGGTACGTGGACGCGTCCAGCCTGGGCCTGAAGCTCGACGTGGCCCTGACCAGCTATGACGGATCGACGCCGCGTGACGCTGCCCAATATGGCGAACAGCTCGACAGGCTGCTAGATGCCCTCCCGGACGTGGCCTACGTGGAGGCCTGGAACGAGCCCAACGGCTCCCCCTACCTCGCGCCGCGATCCTCGGCGCTGCTGGCCAACGCCGCCGAGGCGATCTGCACGGCGCGCCGCACCTGCACGGTGATCGTGGGCGACCTTTTGGACAGCTCCAACGAGGTCTTCTACGAGCGCCGCTATGAGCGCTATCTCGATTCCCCCGAGCCAACCGACTGGGGCATCCACCCGTACTACGCAGTCAGGCAGCTGAACGAAGCGACGGTCGACGCATTCAAGGCAAGCCTTCCAGCCGGGGGAGCAGGGATCGACATCTGGTTCACCGAGGTTGGCGCCTACTACTGCTCCGACTACGGCGCCAAGCCCGAACAGGCCGGCGAAGAACGCCAGGAAGTGGACGCATACTGGCTGACTCATCTGCTGATGCCGAACACGCGCCCGGCGCACGTCTTCTACTTCGAGTTTCTCTATGGCGAGGACCGGCCCCCGCCGTGCAACGCCACGCAGGCGGACACCGCCCTGTACGTGCCAGGCAGCGAACAGGGCGACGCGCCCCGCGCGCGCGCAGCGGCGACGATGATCTTGGGCGGCGAAGCAAGCCCGTCAGGCTATGTCCGCCAGCCGGCGGGCGCGACCGCCACGCTCGGCTCATCGGCCCTAGCTTTCCTGCCCTTCTAGTGCCGCCGGCTGCTGTTCGTTGAGCGGCTGCTGTTCGACCTGCGGCTGTTCTTCGCCGGGCGTCTGTTCTTCGGCTTCTTGGGCCTGTGCAGCTTCGATTTCCTGCTGTTCGGCCTGTTCGTGGGCTTCTTCGCGTTCTTCCTTGGTTTCAGGCTGGTGTTCTGCCAGTTCCCGGATTTCGTTTTCGTCGTCTTCGCTTTTGAGCCGGGCGATGAAGCCGCCGAGCATGCCGCTGTGCGCTTGCGCGGACGCTGGCTGCGTTTCGCTGCTCGCGCAGCCTGACAGCAGCGGCGCGCACACGAGCGAGGTGACGGCCAGGGCGCATGCGCCCCTGCGGCTGGCTGGCATGTGTAGGGCTTCGACAGCGCGAGCGCGCGACTTGAGCGCGCGGGCTACCCGACCCTACGAGCCTGCCTACACGCCTCGCCTAGCCTGCGTACATCGCGTCGATGTCTGGCGCGTACTTCTCGGCGATGGGCTTGCGCTTGAGCTTCATCGTGGGCGTGAGCTCGTCGGCACCGGGCAGCCAGTCGCCCGCGACGATCGTGAACTTCTTGATCTGTTCCACGCGCGCGAGCTTGGCGTTGGCCGCGTCGATCGCCTCCTGGACGGCGGCCTGCACGCGCTCGTCGCCAGCGAGGGACTCCAGGACGGGGTCGGCGATGCCCTGCTGGGCAGCCCACGCGGGGGCGAAGTCGGCGTCGAGCACGATCAGGGCGGTGTTGTAGGGCCGCCGGTCGCCGATGCAGCATGCCTGGCCGATCAGCGGCGAGGCGCTCTTGACGGTCGCCTCGATGTTGGCCGGCGACATGTTCTTGCCGCCAGCGCTGATGATCAGCTCCTTCTTGCGGTCGACGATCTTCAGGTAGCCGTCCTCGTCAAAGGCGCCGATGTCGCCAGTTCGCAGCCAGCCGTCCTCGGTGAATGTCTCGGCCGTCTTCTCGGGCTGGTTGCGGTAGCCGAGCATCACCACATCGGACTTGACCAGCACCTCGCCGTCGCCGGCGAGCTTGATCTGAACGCCGGGGCCGGGCGGACCGACCGTGCCCAGCTTGATCTTGTCGGGCGGGTTGATCGAGCCCGCGCCACAGGTCTCGCTCATCCCCCACAGCTCCGCCAAGGGCAGGCCGATCGCGTGGAAGAACTCGAGCACCTCCAGCGGCGTGGGCGCGGCGCCCACGTTGATTGCCTCGACCTGGTCAAGCCCGAGCATCTCGCGCCAGGACGCGAATATCTCCGCGTCGGCCCTGGCGACCTCCTCGGCCAGCTTCGCGGGCACCGGCTCTCCGCGCTGCTCCATGCGCACCTTGCGCACGCTCGCCTCGATCGCCGCGGCGATCTGCTGCTGGCGCTCGTCGGGCTCGCTGGCGATCATCGTCTCCAGGCCCGCCTTCAGCTTCTCCCAGATGCGCGGCACGGCGAAGAACCAGCTGGGACGCACTTCGGGCAGGTAGGACAGTACCTGGCGAGGGTCATCGCAGCAGGTGACCTGCAGACCGAACACGATCGGCAGGTAGTGATGGGCGTTGCGCTCGGCCACGTGGGCGTTGGGCAGCCACGAGATCACGCGGCCATCGCGCGGAAAGCTGATCAGGCTCTCCAGGCCCTCGACCGTGGCCATCAGGTTGCGGTGGATCAGCTGGACACCCTTGGGGGGCCCGGTGGTGCCCGACGTGTAGATCAGCGTGAGCACGTCGTCAGACCGTGTCTGCGCGACGGCCGCCTCGACGTCGAAGTCGGGATTGCTGCCCTCCACGTCTGCGAGCGCCAGCGTGCCGATCCGCGGCTGGCCGTCGACCACGATCACGTAGTCCAGCTGCGTGAGCCCCTTGCGCGCCTCGATCACCTGCGGTAGGTACTGCTGCTCGCAGATCAGCACCCTGGCGCCCGCGTCCTCGATCAGGAACCTGATCTGCTCGGGCGCGTAGGTGTTGTAGATCGAGAACGGCGCCGCCCCGAGCATCATCGCGGCGAGGTCGCAGAGGTGGAACTCGGGTCGGTTGGACAGCATCAGCGCGACCGTGTGGCCTCGGTGCACGCCCAGCCTGGCAAGCCCGCCGGCGAGCGCGTCCACTCGCTCGCGCAGCTCCCCCCAGGTGATCGTAAACGCGTCCTGCTTGGTGCGGATCGCCACGTCGCCGGCGCGTTCGGCGGCGGTGATGCGAAACGCGTGCGCGAGCGTCGCTGCATCCTGCGCGGGACGCCTGGGCGTCATGACCTGTGTGGTCGCCATCTCCATCTCCTGCTCCCTTGCTCGTCGATCCCCATGATCTGTAGCGCCCTACGCGGCCCGGCCGGACCGCCATGCCTGCTCGATCATACCCTGGCCGCAGGGGTCGAGATCGACGGCTCGCCCGCGGTTTGGCAAGGCGTGCCGAGGCACCGATGGCTGGCCGGCGCCACCGCGTGCCCGTCACGGCCTGTTGTCGAGGCACCGCATCGAATGACCCGCGCCTGGGTTGGGGTTCTCAGACAGACCTTCGGGTAATAGACCCACGCACCACACAAACCCTCACGCACCACACTCGACCCCTCAAAGGAGAGGTACAGATGCGCTCACGCAAGCTGACGATCCAGGCCCTCGTGGCCGCTGCCCTGCTGGCGCTGCCTGTGGCCGCCGCGTCGGGCGCCCCAAGGCATCCACGCCTGCACGCCAGCGGGCGTCCCGGCCTCAACGCACCCGTTGCCGGCTCGGGACGCTGCCGCATAAACATCTTTGCCGAACCGCACACGGTCACGAGCGAAACGGTGCAGCTGTTCGGGCAGTTGCGCTGCCCGTCTGGCACGAGCCCTGAAAACCAGACCGTCACGCTGTTCGAGCGCACCGTCGGAAACCCCACCTTCCAGACATTGGGAACGACGACGACCAAGGAAGGCGAACACGGCTTCTACTCATTGGTGGACTCGAGCGTGACCAGTGACACGATCTTTTACGCAAGCGCGCTCGGCGTGCGCAGCGCCAGCACTAAGGTTAAGGTCGCACCCACAATCGAACTCGAAGCGCCATCGCCCCTCGAAGGCGCCGAACTGCTGACGGGCAAGCGTCACGCGGTCGCCTTCGCCGGCAAAGTCACCCCGGAAGACCTGGGCGCCGAAGTGGTGATGCAGCGCGAGAACTCCGTCGGCACCGAAAACTGGAACGAGATCCAGCACAACATCTTCGTCGGGGCGGGAGGCAAATTCGCGTTCATGCACACATTCGTGGTCCCCGGCGACGCGGACATCCGCGTCCTCGTCCGCCCGCACGGAAAGTTCACCGTCCGCGGGACGTCCACGCCGATCTCCTACCAGATCTCCCAGGCTCAGAACCCGGCGCTGACGATTCACACGACACACGACTCGATCGTGTCGGGAGAAAAAATCGAAATCACCGGCAAGCTGGCCGCTGGGTCGGGACAGAAAGTCGTGCTGTTCTCGCACCCGCGTGGGCACGCTGGCTTTACCAAAGTGGAAGAAACGACGACCACGGGCGAAGGGGCATACGCCTTCTCGCAGACGCCCAAGGAAAACACCTTCTACCAGGTGAGCGGCCCTGGCCCGGTGCGCTCGGCGGTCCTCTTCGAGGGCGTCAAATCGGTGCTCGCCCCCAATCCGCCGCCGAGCACGGTCAAGCAGGGAGAAACGGTCGCGTTCACGGGCACCGTGACCCCGTCACAGGAAGGCCAGCCCGTGTATCTCGAGCGCGCGAACCTGTTCGGCAGCGGCTTTCACGTCGTCGGCTTGGGCAGTGTAACTAAAGGGACGTATTCGATCTCTCACACGTTCATAGGGGTCGGTAAGCAGACCCTGCGCATAAAGGTGCCCGGCAACCCGGCCAACCAGGCGACGGCAACCGCGTCGTTCAACATCGAAGTGACCCCTGCGCCGCTTGTGCTGCTGCGCCCGGCGCCGGCGAGCCCGATGCCCAGCGAAGGCAAGGTGTAGTCCCGGGGGGGACGCACAACCGCAGAGTGTGGCCGCCTGCCCGGCGGCCACATTCGCGCGGTATTGGCCGCGCTCAGGCAGCCACGGCGCGAGACTGCAGGTGCGCGCCCACCTTGCGCTTTACGCGCTGCAGCGCATTGTCTACGGTCTTGGTGTCGCACAGCAGCCGCTCGCCGACCTGCTCGTAGGAGAAGCCGTCGAGATACAGCGACAGCACGCGGCTCTCGAGCTCTGACAGGGCGCTCGACAGGCATCCCACCAGCGAGCGCAGCTCCTCTGAGGAGATGACCTGGTTGACGGGGTCGTGGACGGTGGGGCCGGGCAGCATCTGGTCGAGCGTGGGCACCTCCTCGCCCGCGCCGGCGGGGGCGGAGGAGAACGACACATACTGGTTCAGCGGCGTGTGCTTGTTGCGGGTGGCCGTCTTGACGGCGGTAATGATCTGACGGGTGATGCACAGCTCGGCGAAGTTGCGAAAGCTCGACTCACGGTCGGTGCGGAAGTCGCGGATCGCCTTGTACAGGCCCACCAAGCCCTCCTGGATGAGATCGTCGGAGTCTCCACCGGCGAGGAAGTAGGAGGACGCCTTCAGGCGCACGAAGCCGTGATAGCGCCTGACCAGCCTGTCGTATGCATTGCGGTCACCCTGCTTGGCAAGGGCGATCAGGAAGAGATCCTCAACCTTAGGTTCAGGGTTACTGTTCTGGGAGAATCGGGCCACGAGCAGATCCTTTCTCGGGGTCGCGTCGACCGCGGCCCCCACAAATTGCTCAGTGGCGCACTCCTCCCCTGGCGCCAATGCTATGTAGAGCATCCCCCAAGGCCTTCTCAACCTTAGGTTCAGCGTTATGTTGGCGCGAGCCTTGCATAGTTATGAACCCTTGTCAAGGCTCGCGGACCGGTTTTGCAAGATCTCATACAGCAGAGCGGCGGCCGCAGCGCTCACCCCCAACGACCCCACGCGCCCCCGCATGGGCAGGCAGATCAGCTCATCGCACGTTGCGGCGACCCGCGGGCGCAGGCCGCTGCCCTCGCTGCCCAACACGAGCACTACGCCCGCGCCTGCGTAGTCGGGCGAGTCGTAGGGCACCGGCTCGCGCTTGCCGGCGACGCTGTGGGCGCTCGCGCCATAGCACCAGCAGCCGGCCCGGCGCGCATCGGCGAGGAAGTCGGCCATGTTGCGCACGCGCGCTACTGCGAGGTGCTCGACGGCGCCGGCCGAGGCCTTGCATACAGCCGCGGTCACCTCCGCGGCGCGGCGCTCGGGAATCACCACCCCGGCCGCCCCCGCGCACTCGGCCGTGCGGCAGATCGAGCCCAGGTTCTGGGGATCTTGCACCTGGTCCAGCGCCACGAGCAATGGGGCCTGGCGCCCGAGCAGCTCGTCGACGTGCGCATAGCGATAGGGCCCCGCATCAGCGCAGATGCCCTGGTGGGCGCTCGCGCCGCAGCGCCGCTCGATCTCCTCGGGCGCGACCACCTGGACGGCCACGCCTGCAAGCCACGGCTCGCGCGCGGCGCCCGCGCTGGCCCACACCTGCGCCAGCTGTGCAGCTCGCCTGCCTCGCAGCGCCTCCTTGACGGGATTGCGCCCGTAGACAATCACAGCGGCAGCAGCTCGAAGCCGCCGGCGCCGTCGCGGACCTCCCAGCCCAGCTCAGCGATCTGCTCGCGCAGGCCATCGGCAGCTGGGAAGTCGCGCTCGGCGCGCGCTTGCTCGCGACGCTGGGCGAGCTCGCGCACCTCGGCTGGCGCCTGCGCAGCCGGGGCCAGCAGGCTGTCCAGTCCCAGCACCTCCAGCATGTCGCGCAGATCGCCATCGCCAGGCGCGTCGTGCCTCAGAGCGCCTGCCGCGCGGATCCACTCGTTGAGCGCGGCCAGCGCCTCAGCGGTGTTGAAGTCCCGGGCCAGAGCATCGAAGAAGCGCTCGCGCAGACCTCCAAGCCCGCTCGGCGACTCGCCCGGCGACAGCCACCTGCCGGCCTCGCGGATGCGGCTGACGTTGGCGCCTGCTTGCTCGAGCGCCGCCTGCGAGAACGCCAGGGGCTGGCGGTAATGACCGGAGATCAGGTACATGACCACCGCCTCGGCGCCATATTGGTCGAGCATCTCGTGCAGCAGAGCGATGTTCCCAACTGACTTGGCCATCTTCTCGCCAGTGAACTGGATCATGCCGTTGTGCATCCAAAGTTTCGCGAGCTCGTGCCCGCGGGCGGCGCGCGTCTGGGCGGCCTCGTTCTCGTGGTGGGGGAACACCAGGTCAGAGCCGCCTCCGTGGAGGTCAAAGCCCACGCCCAGCAGCTCCTCGGCCATGGCCGAACACTCGATGTGCCATCCCGGCCGTCCCGGTCCCCACGGCGAGTCCCAGACGGTGTCCTCGCCCGGCTTGTGCGCCTTCCATAGCGCGAAGTCCAGCGGGTCCTCCTTGCGATCGGAGCCTTCCAGTCCCTCGCCCTGATCCATGTGCTCCAGTTGCCTGTGCGAGAGGCTGCCGTAGCCCGGGTCCGAGCGCACACGGAAGTAGACGTCGCCGCCGGCCGGATAGGCATGGCCGCTCTCGACCAGAGCCTGGATGTGGGCGACGATCGGACCGATCGTCTGCGAGGCCAGCGGCTCGTGGTCGGGGCGGCCGAGGCCCAGGGCGTCGGTGTCCTGCCGGTAGAGCTCGGTCATCTCGGCCGCCAGCTCGGCGCTCGGACGTCCTTGGGAGCCAGCCGCGTCGTAGATCTTGTCGTTGACGTCGGTGACGTTCACCACCAGCGTCACCGCATAGCCCTCGTGCTCGAGAAAGCGCTTGAGCAGGCTGAAGAGGACGAACGGGCGCGCATTGCCGATGTGGATGCGGCTGTACACGGTCGGCCCGCACGCGTAGATCCCCATCTTCCCGGGATCGCGTGGACGCAGCGGTGTGAGCTCGCCGCTGAGTGTGTCGTGGAGCTTGATCTCGCGCATCGCCGCGCGATCCTAGCGGTCAGCGCAGGTGGCGCTCCACCCTCAACGACCGAGCTGGTCGAGATCGTCCTCGACCGCCGTCGACTCGACGTCGGCCGGGCGCACGCCCCGATCACGTGACGCGAAGCGTCCTGCGGTCACAGCAAAGCTCATCAGGCGACCAGCGTAGTGGCTCGATATCCAGCGGCGCGTCAGTTTTCGGGTGGGCCCAAGCAGCAGCAGTGCGCCGAGTGCGTCTGTGACGAACCCAGGAACCGCCAGCAACGCTGCTCCGAGAAAGCCGAGCGCCCCCTCGATCGCAGCACGACCTGGAGCACGCTGCTCGGAGACCGCCAGCGAGACACGGTCGATCGCCGCGCGACCCTGTACTCGCAGCAGCCGCGTGCCGAGCAGAGAGGTCCCGACCAGCAGGACAACCGCCGCTAGCCAGCCGATCGCGCGTCCGACCTCGATGAAGGCGAACACCTCGATGACTGGAACACCGATCAGGACGAGCACGAACACCACAGCGATCAGCCTAGGGGTCCCGGGGCGGTCTGCATATCGCGCCCTGCGCTGTCTCAGTAGACGAACGCAGACAGTGCACGCGCAATATCGGCCGCCTTCAGCGGACCGAACCGCAAGGTCCATGCGCCGTCGAGCTCTTGACGGAACTTGTGCGGCACGCCATCGCGCTCCAACTCATCTCTGTGCTGCTGCGCTCGCTGGTAGCCCGAGCCGCCCTGGAACGTGGCATCCAGCCCGTACCGACCATCGTCCACCGGCCAGATCGTGAGCCGGTCCGGCACCGGTCCCGCGTGGGTCGAGAGCAAGGCATCGGAGGTTGCATCTGTCTCGTCGTCCATCCAGTCATTGTCTCGCCTTAAGGCCGCTCACCGTCCCATCCAACCTGTACTCGTCGGAACAGCACAGGATGAAGGTGCGCGATGTGATCCGGCGGATCGAAGCCGACGGCTGGCGGTTCGACCGCCAACGTGGCAGTCACCGCATCTACCGTCATCCCCACAAGCTGGGGACGGTCACCATCGCTGGCCGCCCGAGCCAGGACGTCCCGGCCGGTACCCTTGGGAACATCTTTCGACAAGCAGGCCTGAAAGGACCCCGACGGTGAGCGAGTACCTCGTCATCTACGAGCAGAGCCCGACTGGCTGGGGAGCCTATTGCCCGGACCTTCCTGGCTTGGGCGTCGCCGGCACAAGTCGCAACGAGGTTGAGCGCCTGATCCACGAGGCGATCGAGCTCCACATCGAGAGTTTGCGCGAGCATGGTGAGCTGGTTCCGCCGCCGACCAGCGCTGCCGGGGTGATCACGGTGGGCGCCGCATAGACATAGCTCGTGCAGGTCGCCGGAGCCCGCCCGCTCCTCGGGAACCCCTAGCTCCCGCCGACGCGCCGCAACCCCACCACCGCCAGCGCCGCAACACCCTCCCCACGCCCGACGAACCCCATCCCCTCGCCGGTGCTGGCCTTGACGTTCACGCGCGCCAGCTCCAAGCCGAGCGCCGCTGCGAGCCCCTTCCTGATCGCCTCGCGGTGCGGCGAGAGCTTCGGTGCCTCCATCACGACGGTGCAGTCCACGTTGACGATCTCGAGACCGGCCTCGTGCACGCTGTCCACGACGCTCGCGAGCAGCTGCATCGAGTCGGCGTTGCGCCAGCGCTCGTCGGTGTCGGGGAAGTGCTCGCCGATGTCGCCCATACCGGCGGCGCCGAGCAGCGCGTCGGTCACTGCGTGTGCGAGCACGTCGGCGTCGGAATGACCGTCCAGGCCACGCTCAAAAGAGATCTCCACCCCGCCGATCACGAGCCTGCGCCCGGCAGCCAGCCGGTGGGAGTCGAAGCCGATCCCGACGAGGCTCATCCGGCCTCGGCTTCGCTGGAGCCGGCGGGCGACCCGCCTGCGTTGGTGGCGCCAATCGGCTCCAGGCGGCGCTTGCGGCCCTCGAACACGCACAGCTCGCGCACGCCCACGGCGTCCAACAGCTCGAGCGCGCGCTCGTAGTCGGCGCCAATGTCCTCGGGGCGGTGGGCGTCGCTGGAGAGCGCCACGGGCACGCCCGCGTCCACGCACATCTCCAGGAACGGACGGGAGGGGTAGAGCTCGCCAACTGGCTT
>DATNLQ010000159.1:0-5189 GCA_035602785.1 Solirubrobacteraceae bacterium | reverse complement strand
GTTGCACCGCCCCGACCTCGTGCTCTGGCCCAGGGACGCCGCCGATGGGCCGCCGGTCGCGGTTGAGGTCGAGCTCACGCGCAAGGCCCCGCGGCGGCTGGCGTCGATCTGCCGGGCCTGGGCGCGTTGCCGCTGCGTCGCCGGGGTCATCTATCTCGCTGCGCCCGATGTACAGAGTCCGCTCGAGCGGGCCATCGAGCAAGCCCATGCGGGCGAGCGCATCGTCGCTCTTCCGCTTGACGTGCTGTCCCGCCGACGTGGCGCGCCGGGCGCGATCGAGAGTACCGTCGCGGTCGGCCCGTAGCGTCCTTGGCGGGGGGTCAAACCTCTGACCAAGGAGACCCAGCAATGTCGCATTTCTGCATCAACCGCGCGGTCCTCGTAGGCCGCCTGACCCGTGACCCCGAGCTGCGTGCCCTGCCCTCCGGGACGAGCGTCTGCAGCCTGCGGATCGCGTGCAACTCCAGCAGACGCGACGCCAGCGGCGAGCTGGCCGAGCGGCCCAACTACTTCGACGTCAGCGTCTACGGCGCGCAGGGCGAGAGTGTCGCCCATTACATGCGCCGTGGCAGCCGCGTGGCGATCGACGGCAGGCTGGAGTGGCGCGAGTGGGAGACCGACGAGCACCACAAACGCCAGGCGGTCAGCATCGTCGCCGACACCGTGCAGTTCCTCGACAGCCCCGCCCAGCGGCTCGACGGCGATGGTCTGCAGGACGGACCCGACGACGCAGCTGGTGCCGACGACGACGACGACCGCGAGCTCGTGGGCGTTGGGGCCGGCGAGGGCGATCTCGTCTTCTAAGTCCAGGTAGCAGGCGAGCCGCGGCTGATGCAACAAGACGCGGCTCGCATGTAGGACTCGCGGTGTGGGGGACGCGCATCATTTGGCGTTCCCCACACGCGGCCCCTCGGGGCCTTTTTGTGTTTAAGAACCTCCACGAGCGCTTGAAGCCAACCCCGAGCGGTGTGCGTAGACTGGCGCGCCGCACAAAACGACCCTCTCCACGTCAGGAGCCCGCCAGATGCCCGTCAACGCCAAAGCGGTCGGCAAGACATATGAGCCGGTGCTGTACGCGGTCGGCCGAGAGAAGATCCGCGAGTACGCACGCGCCGTCGGCGAGAGCAACCCGGTCTACCTCGACGTCGAGGCCGCGCGCGCGGCCGGCTATGCCGACCTGGTGGCCCCGCCCATGTTCGCCGTCGTCTACGGCGCGCCCGCGGTCGGTCCGCTGATCTTCGATCCGGAGATCGAGCTCAACTTCGCGATGATGGTGCACGGCGGCCAGGAGTTCCAGTGGGGGACTCCGGTCGTAGCCGGCGACGAGATCTCCACCACGGCGAGCGTCAAGGACATCTCAGAACGCGACGGCAGGGGCTTCTACGTGTTCGAGTCGATCTCCACCAACCAGCGCGGCGAGCAGGTCTGTCGCGGGACATGGACGAACATCGTCCGAGGAGTGTGAGCAAGATGGCCGATCTTCAAGCCGGAGCGCAGATCCCAGAGGTGAGGGTGACCCCCGACAAGTACCTCACGGTCCGCTATGCGGGCGCGTCTGGGGACTTCAACCCGATCCACATCGACGAGGAGTTCGCCCGTGCGGTCGGTCTGCCCGGGCGCATCCTGCACGGCCTGTGGACGATGGCGCAGGTCGCGCGCGCGCAGACCGACGCGGCGGGAGGGCCCGAGCACCTCAAGCGCCTGTCGGTCCAGTTCCGCGGCATGGGCGTGCCCGAGCAGGAGGTGCTCGTCACCGGAACCGTGCGTGAGCGCTCCGACGGCCACGTAGTCATCGACACGGTCGCCGAGCAGGCCGGCGAGCAGATCATCCGCAACGCCGAGGCGGAGCTCGAGTTCTAGACGCTCCGGCGCTCGCTCAGCGACGGCGTGCGCACCGGTCGGGCGCCACTGCGCCACCTACAATCAGATCAATGACGCAGGCCCTCACCCCCCGCCAGGAGCGGATCCTGTGCAAGGTCATAGATGGCTACCTGCAAACCGGCCAGCCGGTCGCCTCACGGTCGATCGCGCCCGATCCGCAGATCGACTGCGGCCCCTCGACGGTGCGCAACGAGCTTGTCCTGTTGGAGGAGTACGGCCTGCTCGCACATCCCCACGTGTCGGCCGGCCGCGTCCCGACCGACGCCGGGCATCGTTATGTGGTCGACTGTCTGCTGCGCTCTGGCAAGGCCCTCGAGCCGCCCGAGGGGCGCCTGGAGCTGTCGCTGATTCGCCAGGAGGTCGAGGAGGCGATGCGTGCGACCACCGAGACCCTCTCGCAGATGACAAACCTGCTGGCCGTCGTCTCCGCCCCGCCGCTCAACAGCGCAACCATCCGCCGCATGGAGGTGCTCGCGCTGCAGCCGCAGGTCGTGCTGCTCGTGATCATCACGTCCACCGGCGGCGTTTCGAAGATGCTCGCCACGTTCGAGCGCGCGGTCGACCCCGGTCTGCTGGCATGGGCGGGCGCGTACCTCAACGAGCGCCTCGTCGGCCTGGAGGTCGGTGCCAGGATGCTCCAGCAGCGTCTGCTGGACCCGAGCCTGTCGGCCACCGAGCTCACGTTCCTCGAGCGCTTCGCGCCCGCATTTGGCGAGCTTGCCTACGAATCCGAGGACTCGCTCTACGTAGACGGCACCGCGCGCCTGTTCTCCGCCGGCCTGATCGAGGACACCGCCCAGATCAACGAGCTGATCGGGCTGCTCGAGCGGCGGGTGGCACTGCTGCGCGTGTTGCGTGTGGCGCTCGGCCAGTCAGGGGTCTACGTGCGCATCGGCCAGGAGAACGAGCTTCCCGCGATGCACTCGCTGGCGCTGGTGGCCACGGGCTATGGCTTGGCCAGTCGTCGGCTGGGCACCGTGTCGCTGATCGGCCCGGTGCGCATGGACTACGCGGTCGCGATCGCGACCGTGCGCGAGGCCGCCCACGAGCTGTCGCTGTTCGTCGAAGACGCATATGGCCAGAACTAGCACCACAGGCATGCCGCGCGACCCCTACGAGGTGCTCGGCGTCACCCGCGACGCGTCCGAGCAGGAGGTCAAGAAGGCCTTTCGCCAGCTGGCCCGCGAGCTGCATCCAGACGTCAACGCGCACGACCCGCAGGCCGAGGAGAAGTTCAAGGAGGCCGCCGAGGCCTATGAGATCCTCTCCGACTCCGAGCGGCGCGCCACATACGACCGCTACGGCCACGAAGGGCTGCGCTCGGGCGGCTACGCCCCCGACTTCGACAGCTTCGGCTCGATCGGCGATCTGTTCAACGCGTTCTTCGGTGGTGGCGCCGCGGCCGCCCGCGGCGGGCCCGCCCAGGGCCAGGACCTGGCGGTGGCGCTCGACATCGACCTCCTGCAGGCGGCTCGTGGGGCGACGCTCGAGGTGGCCTACGAGGCGGTCGACCGCTGCGAGCACTGTCATGGCAACGGCGCCGAGCCGGGCACCCCGATCGAGACGTGCGAGCGCTGTGGCGGCGCCGGGCAGCTGCAGGCCGTCACCCGTACGCCCTTCGGTCAGATGATGCGAACGATGACCTGCGATGCTTGTCACGGCGACGGGCGTATCGCTACGAGCCCCTGCCGAGAGTGTCGTGGCCGCGGGCGCGTCGCTGGGCGGCGCACGCTGCAGGTCGACGTGCCGGCGGGGATCGCAGACGGCCAGCGCATCCGTCTCAGCGGCCGCGGCAACGCGGGCGAAGCGGGCGCGCTCGCTGGAGACCTGTACGTGGTCGTCAAAGTGCGCGACGACGAGCGCTTCGTGCGCGAGCGCGACGATCTGATCACCGCGCTGGACGTTCCCGCCCCGTTGGCCGCGCTGGGCGCCAGCATGGAGGTGCCCACCCTGGATGCCACCGAGTCCTTGGAGCTGCCCGCGGGGACCCAGCCCGGCGACGTGATCACGCTGCGCGGGCAGGGGATGCCGTCGCTGCGACGCGGGCGCCCCGGCGATCTGCGGGTGGTGGTCAACGTGGTCATCCCGCGCCGCCTGAGCGCAGAGCAGCGTGAGCTGCTCGAGCGCCTGCGCGAGACGCTCACCGAGGAGAACCTGCGCTCGGACGAGTCGATGTTCGCCAAGCTGCGTCGCGCGCTGGGCAGCCACGCCGCGTGATCCGTCTGGCCGTTCGCGTTGCACGCGAGCAGGCCGAGCTGGTGCTGGCCGAGCTGCTGGACCTGGCACCCGCCGGCGTGGAAGAGGTGGCGCTTGGCCCACACACGGTCGAGTACGCCGTATATGGGTCGCCCGGCGAGCTGCCGCGCCTGCCGGACCTGCGCGCCGCCGTCGGCGACGCGCTCGTGGATCTCTCCACCAGCGAGTTGCCAGACGACTGGTCTGAGCGCTGGAAGCGCTTTCACCGTCCCGCGCTGATCAGCGCGCCGGCCGCGCAGGGCGGGCGTCGCCTGCCCGACCTGCGCGTACGACCGCCCTGGGAGGCTCCCGCGGGCGCTGTCGACCGCCACGTGCAAGAGATCGTGATCGACCCCGGCCAGGCGTTCGGGACCGGCGGGCATGCCAGCACGCGCCTGTGCCTGGCGCTGTTGCTCGAGCTCGCTACCTGTCAGGCGCCCGCCGGCGCGCTGCTCGACGTGGGAACCGGCTCGGGCGTGCTTGCGATCGCCGCTGCGCACCTTGGCTTCGGGCCGGTGCTCGGCCTCGACAACGAGCGCGAGAGCGTCACCGCCGCACGCCACAACGCAGCCGTCAACGAGGCCTCGATCGACGTTCGCCACTTGGACCTGCGCACGCAGGCGCTGCCCTGGATGGACATGGCAGACCGACCGCCCGGGCCGCTGAGTGTTGTCGCCAACCTGCTGCGTCCACTGCTGCTCGCGCTGGCTGACAGCATCGCCGCCCCGCCCGCGCACCTGATCGCAGGCGGCCTGCTGGCGGACGAGGTCGACGAGGTTGTCGATGCCTTCGACGATCGACTGGCGTTGGGCGAGCGACATCGGCTGCAAAGTGGCGACTGGGCTGCCGTGTGGCTGGCCGGTGCGTGAGCAGCCGTCTGCGCCCGGCGACCCGAGCGGCCGATCTGCGACCGACGCCGTGCGCGACAGCGATTAGACCCTATGTCGTGGGTCGCCCGTTGGGTTGACCGTCGGAGTTAGGCCGGACACTCCTCGCGGGGGCTTGTCTGGCCGGAGAATGGCTCCGGCTGACCCCAATTTAGTGAGGAGGTCCGGCCATGACCGGAATGTTGA